>JAKBBU010000046.1 GCA_021808365.1 Pseudomonadota bacterium | reverse complement strand
TAAGCCAAATATCTTCCTTGCTCACCTTGTTCGTGCTTTTCATAAAGTGTCCTCGCTGCGGTTAATCAGCCAACACCTTGACACTTTAAATAAACTAAAAATAGGGGTGGTTTATCTGACGGTTACCATATTTTAAATAAACCGTTCACGGTAGTGTTCGTCATCCCGGAATTTAGTGGTTCTTCGCGTGTACTCGCGCTTAGAACGACTAAATCCCGGGATGACACTGAAGTAAAAATGACTTTTTACAGAATATCAGCATACCGTGAAGGGTTACCTCAATTTCCGTATGTTAAGGATTGGGTCGGCTCGGTACTATTATCGCTGCTAAGATTTGGTTGTTTCTCCCACATTCTTCGCCCGATATTAGCTGCACCACCTACAGACTCTATTAATCGATCAATACTTTGCTCTACTGGCTCAACTTTTTTCTCTATTATTTGGTTAACTTCTTGCTTTACTTTTACAAGTAACGCTGGATAATTAGTAATTAATTGTTCAAGTGTGCTTAAACTAAAATTTTGAATATCTTTTAATTTAAGAATGACAGGAGTTATTTTGTGCGTTCTGCATCGAATGAGATCCTTTGTCATATTTTCGTCTTTAGGCTGATCTTTCCTATTGGCTTCATTTTGCCATATCTGATTAACGAAAGATTGAAGTTGTCTAAATTCTTCTTTCAAACTATTTAAGATCTGTATTTTTTCATTATAATTTGATTGAAGTTGATTTAATTCATCTTCGCCCAGCTTTGGTTGATTATTTATCGTCTCTTTTAAGTCCGACCACTTTGTTTGTAATTCTAAAAGAGCGCCCTCCGACATACCCAACGTTGAACCTTTGTTAAGTTCACTGATTTCAGCCTCAATCTCTTGGGTAAGAGAGACATAGGTATGAGATAAGTCATGAAACACTGGAAGATTTTTGTTATCTATCGCTTGTTTGAGTGAAAGGATATCTGATTGAATATTCTCCAGTTCAGAAAGCGCCTGGTTTTTATCTTTTTTAATCCACTCATTAATTTTATCAATTTTTTCATTAATTGCATCAATCAAATCTATATAAATCTCAAATTGAGCACCCTTTTCATTCGTGAATTTTTCAATCGTCTCAAGAGAACAATTTATTAGCTTGAAGTCATTTAGACTCTTGAGTAAACCCTCCATATTTTTGACCCAGGGAAGATAATTTTTTTTGATCGACTCAAATTCTTGATGTTCTTCATCGCTTAAAATCCAATCTTCTAGTTTTTTATCGTTTAATAAATTTAAAAGATCTCTTATAGTAAAAATATCTCGTTCTGTTTTATTATAGTATTCTAATGTTTCTTTGACCTTGCTTTTTAGCTCATTAACTTTTTCTTTAGCCTTTTCAAAACCCTTCAATCTTTCTTCCACCTCTTGCATTGAATTTTGAATATCTTTTTGGCATATACTTTGTATTGCTTTAAAGTCTTTCTCAACCTCTTCCACCCATTGTTGAGGGAAAAAAGTCAGATCAAAGGCATTAGATTCAAACCAATTTGCGAACCAATTTATTGATTGTAACTTTGCTAAGTTAGTTTTATAATTCTCATCTGATATTGAATTTAAAGAACCGTTTAAAACTATAGCCTCTTCAATCTTTAAGTATTGTCTCAGGATGTTTTTAGATTCTTGATAAATGGACTGAAATAAAAAATTCGCTGAATCTTGATTAAAATTACCCAATGCGTTTGAATAGGCTGTATTAAAAGAATTAACTTGTTGTTTTATTTTATTTTTATCTGATTTACTGAACCCCCATTGATCCAAATCGATTATATTCCTGGCTTCATCCACATTTATTTTTTTGAGCTCTATTTTAAATTTTTCAATGTAAGTATTATTTGGATCAATAGCATCGTTTGCAAAAGCAAGTCTAGTTGATGTTCTTCTAATAGCATCAACTTTAGTGCTTAAATCTTTTTGCAAAGATGGTAATAAAATGGATTCATCCTTCTCTAAGTAAGGAGAACCTGCAGAATTGTTATTGTTGTTATTATTAACTTTCGACAAACTATTCGCTTCCTGCGCTTTATAAGCCTTTAAAGCATTTGTAATTGCCAAATATAATTGGCTTGCGGGGGAAACTTCAAAGATTTTTTTTCCTAAGACGATCTGCGCAAAATTTTCAACTTGCATGCTAAATTGTGGATTCGCTAAGAACCACTCTATCCTCTCAGGGCCACAGTATGTAATAGAATTGTTCTTAGTCTCAACAAAAAATAGTTCAAAATTCTCAAGGTTTGGATTCATTGGAGGAAGCTGTTTACGTGCAGATGTTAATATTACATAAAACAGAGTATAAGCTGTATCCAAGATCGTTTTAGGATCCAGAGCAGGCACTTGGTTATTATTATTGTTGTTGTTGTTGTTACTTCTACGCATCTCTATCACCTCATCATTTTTTTTATATTATGGGAACACCCTTTTGGCTAAAAAACTTAGCCATGAATGATGCCAACTTGGCATAAGGTAGCAAAAAATAGAAGGTATGTCAATTCACACTTCTACAGCAGCTTACCAATACCTTTGTACAGCGACCTACGAAATCAACTCCATCCTCTTCAACCCTAATTTCTCAAACAATTGATCATCACGTGCAGGTTTTGGATTAGGCTCTGTTAACAAGGTCTCGCCATAAAAAATAGAATTAACGCCAGCCATGAAACACAGCGCTTGTAATTCATCCGACATGTCTTCTCGCCCTGCTGACAAACGCAAATACGTTTTTGGCATTAAGATACGGGCTGTGGCGATAGTACGAACAAAATCAATAGGATCAATATCGTCGGCATTAGCTAGCGGCGTACCAGGCACTCGAATTAATTTATTGATCGGCACTGACAAGGGTACTTCTTTTCGATTAGCTAAAACTAGCAACATATTGAGACGATCTTCGATCGTCTCACCCATCCCTAAAATACCGCCGCAACACACATTGATCCCTGCTTCTTCAACATGATCGAGTGTATCAAGCCGATCATTGAATTCGCGCGTCGTAATGATTTTGTCGTAAAACTCTTCCGAGGTATCCAGATTATGATTGTAGAAATCAAGACCAGCATCTTTCAAACGATGAGCTTGTTCAGGTTTTAACATCCCCAAGGTGACGCAAGTTTCCAAACCCATCGCTTTCACCGCAGAAACCATTTCACAAACGCGCTCAAGGTTTTGATTCGTCGGGCTGCGCCAAGCAGCGCCCATGCAAAAACGTGTGCTGCCGGTTTCTTTAGCACGCTTAGCTGCCTCGATCACCGCATTAAGATCCATAAGTGCTTCATTTTCGACAGCGGTTTTATAGTGAATAGATTGTGGACAATAGGCGCAATCTTCCGGGCAACGACCCGTTTTAATACTGAGCAGCGTGCTGACTTGGACGGTGTCTGGCTGAAAATGGTCGCGATGAACGGTTTGAGCCGCATGAAGGAGTTCGGAGAATGGGCGTGCATAGATGTGTTGGGCTTCAGAAAGTGTCCATTTTTTGATCATGACGGTCTCGTGGTTTGGATTTTAAGGCGCAATTTTACCAGTTTCACCCCATACTGTCATCCCCGATGCGGCAAACTCAAATAAGCTTTTGATTGCATTTCTTCAAGTCGGCTTAAAGTGCGGCGAAATTCAAAAGTGTAGCGGCCCTGCATATAAATCTCGTTGAGCGGCACTTCAAACGAAGCAATCAATTTGACCGCACAATCGTAAAGAACGTCAATCAGATTAATGAAATAATTGATTGTAGCTTCTTTTTCTTCTGAAATTTTTGGAATATGGCTGAGTAACATAATCGGATAACGTTGCGCAATTTCTAAATAATCCAATTGGCTGCGCGGTGCAGTACATAAATCATCAAATCGAAACCACACTACATTTTCACCCAAGCGCTGTGTTTGAATGGGGCGATCTTGGATGGTGATCACAGCTCTATCCTGTTCAATGCCCCGTGCGAAACGTTCAAAACTTTCTCGCATATTTTCTTCAGCCTGCCAATCTAAAGGGTAAAAATAAAGACCTGCATTTTCTAATTGGCGAAGACGATAATCACAAATGCTTTCTAAATTCATAACTGTCATATGTTGTTTTATACTTGCAATAGCAGGCAAAAATAAAGCCCGTTGCAAGCCGTTTTTATAGAGATCATCCGGTGCAACATTTGACGTTGCAACCATCGTGACGCCTTTCTCAAAAAGAGTCTGCGTTAAACGCCCGAGAATCATCGCATCGGTAATGTCTTTGACAAAAAATTCATCGAAGCAAAGAATTCGTGTTTTTTTCGATAAATCCTGCGCAATCGCAATCAAAGGATCTTGTTCACCTTGTTTTTCTTTAAGGGCATGATGCACATCACGCATGAAGGCATGAAAATGCAAGCGCATTTTAGGGACAGTCAAGCAACGATAAAATAAATCCATTAAATAGGTTTTACCAATCCCCACACCACCCCAAAGGTATAAACCTTTCACGACAGTCGGTTTAAAATGGCGCGATATTTTCCACGAGCGCCAGCCCTGCTCTGCCGCTTGCAGTGCATCATAAACACGCTGCAAATGCGAAACGGCTTCTTGTTGTTGAGGATCGGCGAGGATCCCGCCGAGAGAGAGGTCTTGCTTATAAAAATCTTGTGGTGTCATTAAATAATACGTGTTAAAGCTTCACTTAATCGTTCGCGTAATTCGATCAGGCGACCATGAAAAAAATGTGTAGCGTCTTTAAATTCAAGAATGATCGGCTTGACCTGCTGTTTTTCAACCCATTTAAAAACAGCCACGGGATCAATCACTTCATCCTGATCACCTTGAACCAAGATCCAGGGCATTGTAGGAAGTCCGATGCAATCAAAATCATGGTGGGTTACTGTCAAAGTGATACTAATTAAACAATCAGCTTTCACAGTATTGGCTGCACAATATGAAATATAGCCGCCAAATGAAAAACCTGCCAAACATAATTTAGCTTGGGGATAAGCTGCACGCGCCCAGGCAATTACCGCTATCAGATCCGCTAACTCACCTACTTCGTAGCCATATTTACCCGCGCTTTTTCCAACCCCACGAAAATTAAAGCGCACGGTGGCCATACCCAACATGCGAAATGTCCGTTGGAGGGTTGTGACAACTTTATTATTCATGGTGCCCTCTTGAAGAGGGTTGGGATGGCAGATCACGGCAAGCCAATTGATTGGCACTTCACTGGATTGAACCATGGCTTCAATTGGTCCCACAGGTCCATCGATGAAAATCTGGGTTTCTTGGAGAGGAAATGTCATGGTTTTTACTCGTTTTCGATCGACTCTTTGTCGCTATGATATACTCAAAACTTGTATTTTTTCAAGACAAGCCCATGCGTTTACTTTCTATCTGCCTCTTGAGCTTCTTCCTCCTCGCCTGCTCGAATGAGCCCGCACCGACGCGCGCGCAACCTGTAAGCGTGTCACAAAATGCTCTGGATTATGTAGGAAAAAATGAAGCAGCCTTAGTTCTTACGCCTGCTCAGCAAAAACATTTATTTGCTGAGCAACAATCTCGCTATTTTGCACCTTGGCAAGCCAATTTTGATCGAACCTCGTTTAATGCCTTTGATGATCCTTTGAATATTAAGGCCTATGAAAACGAACAGATCCGTATTTTTACCCATGCTCATTTCTGGGATGCGCACAATCAACCCTACTCTGAGCATTGGCTGGATCCCACGCTGGCACAAATGGATCTGGCTCATTTCCCCAATGCCAATCAACCTGCCATCACCCTTCGCCATACAGCGCTGCGTCTATTACCTTTTGCAGCCCCAGCGTATGAAAATCCCGATCGGGCAGGTCAGGGTTTCCCCTTCGATGATTTACAAGTGGATAGTATTTGGGCAGGCACACCTGTGCGGATCCTGCAACACTCAACTGATCAATCGTGGTCCCTCGTCGCCACACCCTGGTTTTTTGGTTGGGTTCAATCGGCCGATCTTGCAAGTGTAGATGCTGACTTTATAAAAGCTTGGCAAGCTCATCCCTGGGTCACACCGTTGGCTGATGATTTACCTGTTATGCCATTTCCTAAGAAATCGGTAACAGGGAAGGCTGCACCGATGCCACAATACACATCGGTGCAGCCTTCCCTGTCACCGACAAACATTTATTTTAAAACTAAAATTGGTTCATTTTATCCCTTGCTTGGGGAAACGCAGAATATAGATCATATTTTAGTACCTACTCGTAATGAACAAGGTCAAGCCGTATTAAGTGAAGCTTTCTTACCCGCAACACAACTTACAACCGCACCTTTTTCAGCAACACAATCGCATTTCGCACGCGTGATGAATGCCATGCAGGGCGAACCTTATCGTTGGGGCGGTTTGGAAGGTGGACGTGATTGTTCAAGTACAATGCGCGATTTATTTTCTGTCTTTGGTGTATGGTTACCCAGAAGCTCTGGTGATCAAGTTCGAATGGGTTTAAGTTTATCGTTAGCGAATTTAACACCGACACAACGATCAACCTTTATTATAAAAAATGCAAAACCTTTTGCGACCCTTCTTGGTTATCCTGGTCATATTACGTTGTATATTGGTAAAATTGATGATGTTCCTTATGTCTTCCAAACGGTCTGGGGATTACATACTTATACTTTCTTTGGACGCGAAGGACGTGCTGTCATCGGTAAAACAGTGATTTCTCCGCTTAATCTTGGGCAGGATCATATTGATACACAGACGCAATTAGATAAGCCGATTACGATGGCGTTTTTATTTTCTTAAGGACAAACAAAAATGATCTCTCTCGATGAATTAACAGCTCACACCAACAACTTACTCGACATCCAAAATTTCACAGACTATTGCCCTAATGGATTACAAATTGCAGGAAAACAACACATTCAAAAAATTGTGACCGGTGTCACCGCCTGCCAAGCTCTGATCGACGCCGCCATTCATGCCAAAGCCGATGCCCTTCTCGTCCATCATGGTTATTTTTGGCGCGGCGAAGAACCTTGCTTAATTGGCATCAAGGGTCAGCGCATTAAAACATTATTACAACATGACATCAGTTTGATCGCCTATCACCTTCCCCTCGATGCACATGCAACATTAGGCAATAATGTACAACTTGCCAACCAACTTCAATTTAAAATTACCGGTTCGTTGGCTAACGCGCCGTTCGTTTTTTCAGGTGAATTAATACAAGCACTGAAACCTCATGAATTATCAAATCATTTAGAAAAAATCTTAAACCGTAAACCTCTGCATATTGAAGGCTCAGCAACACGTATTTCTTCTATTGCATGGTGTACGGGCGCAGCTCAAGATTTTATTGAACAGGCTATTGCGGGTCAAAAAGATGCTTATATTACGGGTGAAGTTTCAGAGCGTACCACTCATCTTGCACGCGAAGCAGGTATTCATTTTTTTGCTGCGGGCCATCATGCAACAGAGCGTTATGGGATCCAAGCTTTAGGAAATTATTTAGCATTAACGTTTAATATCGAACATGAATTTATCGATATTGATAATCCTGTTTAAATTATTTTTTCAAAAAATAATAAATCTCTACACTTTCAACAACTTCTAATTTTTCTTTAATCTAGAAAAGCCTTTGTTTTTTATGAAAATAATTTGATTTATCATTTCAAAAAATATAGCATCATAAAAAAGAAAGTCGAAAAGAAATGTGAAGAAGTGGTCAAATTCTTCCTAATGTTTTAGATAGGTTAAAAAACTTAGGAATTAATTTTATGATCAATGTTCTCTTCTAGAATTTTTAAACTTGGATTCCTCAGAGCTTGCTATGGGCACAACGCCTGGGATTGCCAAATTGATTTTTTAGGACAAACGGAACATTGAACATCAAGATAAGGACAAATATGCCTGAAAATGAACTTGTAAAGTTAAAAAAACCTTCTCCGAAAGAAATACACCTTACTGATCGGGAAAAGCAAGTTATTCGTGCGTTTTTAGTTGAGAAAAATTTGAAAAAGGTTGCTCTTGAATTAGGGATCAGTAAAGCTGCAGTCGCCTTTCACTGTGCGAATATCCGTCTTAAATTCAATGAGACGAGAACTTTCGCTGCCGTGTTAAAAGCAATGCGAAGCGGTCTTATTTAAGATAATAACATGTCGCTCAGCGCTGAGGCCTACCACGGATAGCCGGTGTATTGCTGACACTTTAAAATCAGCAGGAATCATCGAAATTTCGGTTTCTGGATGCGCACCCTTCATTGCCAAAAATTGGCCCCCTTGCGCACAAAGCGGTGCCGTTAAATCCAGCATCATCTGCAAACTTGAGAATGCACGTGAGATTATTGTGTCAAATTTTTGTTCAGGTTTATAGGACTCCACACGTGCATTACAAATATCAACATTCTTCAATCCTAATGCTAAAACCGCTTGTAATAAAAATTGGCATTTCTTTTGGCTACTTTCAATCAAGGTAAAATGGCGATCAGGACAAACCAAGGCAAGTGGAATTCCAGGCAGGCCCGCGCCCGTCCCCACATCCGCAATCCGATTCCCTTTTAAAAAAGGAACGATGGAAAAACTATCCATCAAATGCAGGATCATCATTTTTTCCATCGAATCAATCGCCGTTAAATTATAAGCTTTATTCCATTTTTGTAAGAGCGCAAGATAACCCAAGGCTTTTTCAAGCGCATCGGGCGAAAAAGGCAAGGCCGCTTGATCACATAATTGTGACCATCGTTGTTTTAAATGAGGTTCAATCGGTGGTAATTGGATCATAAGGAAAAAATCCCTTTTATTTAAGACTGGATTCCCGCCTCCGCGGGAATGACAGATATTTTATGCTTTTTTAAATGCAATAATAATAATGAAATCGCAACCGGTGTCACACCCGGAATTCTTGCTGCTTGCCCAACGGTCACAGGGCGAATCGCCGTGAATTTTTGGCGCACCTCAGCAGACAATCCCTTAATGCGCTCATAATCTAAATAATCAGGAATAATTAATGATTCCTGCTGTGCTTGTTTTTCAATTTCAAGATACTGGCGATCAATATAGCCTGCATATTTGGCTTGGATTTCAATTTGTTCAGACACTTTTGGATCAGCAACACCAGGCCCCATGCCAGGCAGCGTCATTAATTGATCATAACTCACTTCAGGACGGCGCAATAATTCAAAAAGGCGTTGTTCACGTTGCAGATCATCTCCTAAAAATAAACGTGCCGCTTCACTCACTTCTGTATTAGGACGAACCCAACAATCCTGTAAACGTGCAGATTCACGTGTAATTGCTTCTGTTTTTTCGCAAAACACAGCCCAACGATGTTCATTGACAAGCCCTAATCGGTGCCCTGCTTCGGTTAATCGTAAATCTGCATTATCTTCACGCAAAATCAGCCGATATTCTGCTCGACTTGTAAACATGCGATAAGGTTCTTGTGTGCCACAGGTGATTAAATCATCCACCAAAACACCTAAATACGCTTGATCACGGCGCAGCGTCCAAGGGTCTTGTTCTCGCATCGCCAACACAGCATTAATACCTGCAAGTAAGCCTTGCGCTGCTGCTTCTTCGTAACCTGTGGTGCCATTAATTTGGCCTGCAAAAAATAAGCCTTGAATATATTTATTTTCAAGCGACGGTTTTAAATCGCGTGGATCAAAAAAATCATATTCAATGGCATAACCTGGGCGTGTGATGTGTGCATTTTCAAGACCTGGAATTGAATGCACGAACGCTTCTTGCACATCATAAGGTAGGCTGGTTGAAATGCCATTGGGATAATATTCATCCGACGTTAATCCTTCAGGTTCGATGAATAATTGATGGCTTTGTTTCTCCGCAAATCGAACGACTTTATCTTCAATCGATGGGCAATACCGTGGACCAATTCCTTCAATTTGCCCTGTATATAACGGTGAACGATCCAAACTTTGGCGAATAATGAAATGTGTTTGTTCAGTGGTCTGCGTAATGAAGCAAGAAATTTGTTGCGGATGATCCGTGGTATTTCCAAGAAAGGAAAAAACAGGCGTGGGTGTATCCCCAGCTTGTGCTTTCATTTGACTAAAGTCGATCGTTTTTCCAGAAATACGCGGCGGTGTTCCTGTTTTTAATCGATCAACACGCAAGGGCAATGCACGTAAGCGTTGAGCCAAGGCATTGGATGGCGGATCACCGGCCCGTCCACCTTGGTGTTGGCTTTCGCCGATGTGAATTTTTCCACCCAAGAAAGTTCCGACGGTCAGCACGACCGAAGGTGCCCAAAATTTCAGGCCCATTTGGGTGATCACACCGCGAACTGCATCGCCTTCAACGATCAAATCATCCACGGCTTGTTGAAAAATGAAGAGGTTTTCTTGGTTCTCGAGGATTGTGCGAATAGCTTGTTTATAGAGAACACGATCAGCCTGCGCTCGGGTTGCGCGCACGGCAGGTCCCTTGCTCGCATTGAGAATACGAAATTGGATCCCCGCGCGATCAGCAGCAATCGCCATGGCACCGCCGAGGGCATCGATCTCTTTAACTAAATGCCCTTTTCCAATCCCACCAATGGCAGGATTGCAGGACATCTGCCCTAGGGTTTCAACTTGATGGGTCAACAGGAGGGTTTTTGCACCCATGCGCGCAGCGGCCAGGGCCGCTTCTGTCCCGGCATGGCCACCACCAACAATGATGACATCGAATGATTGTGAGGTACTTGGCATATTAAACTCGTTTAGTTTTTTGCCAATTGTACCTCAAATGTGGGGCTTAGGCGATTCTTTATAGCATTTCTCGTTGTTATCAAGTACAAGGAAGGCTGCACCAATACGTGTTGTGGTATTGATGCAGCCTTCCTTGTACTTGATAACAACGAGAAATGCTCTTACCTGCTTCTTAAAATTCAATGCAAAAACAGTGCTCACTCTCTCGGAAACAAAGCATCCCGACGCTCTTGCGCCTCTGCACAATGAATGCACAAGTCATAACCCAATTCGCGGCGCCGCTGCGGGATTTCACCCTCACAATCGGTACAAACGTGGGAACCAACGCGATATTGGATCCGCTCGCGAATTTTATGCACTTGGAACGCCAATTCGTTATCAACAAAATCATTTGCTAAATCAACAAGGTCTGCCATCTCTACATCTTCCTTTTTTGAGGGTCTAGTTTTAATACCCGAGGTAAATGAGTATAGGAAGTGATTTAAATTCTGGTAATAGGAAAAATCTTATTCTAATGTGCTCTTAATCGTGCTCTAAACGAAGCGTTTGGCTAGGTTCTAGATTTGGTACATGATCGGTAAGATAAATTTGACGAACCCAAGACAGTGAAGTATGATTCAATCCTTCGGGGTATAGCGCAGCCTGGTAGCGCACCTGCTTTGGGAGCAGGGTGTCGAGAGTTCAAATCCCTCTACCCCGACCATACGTATGTAATTTCTGGGCAAAGCCTACACATAAAAATAACAAGCAGGTTTATATTATCTTGTTGAATTAAAAATGTGCTATACTGTCTAGCTAGCTTGCTTATTTTGAATTGTTGTAAATTTTGCAACACTTGGAACCCTAGAGCAGTTGCTGCAGAATCTGCAACAACTGATGCGCTCTTAGATTGACCTTAGAGGCAAACTCTTCCGACAAACCTCATACCGATACCTTCTTCCCTAGAAGCTCCAATGGGTGGCGATCTTCTTTCCAGCTCATCTGCCTTTGCTATGTCAATCAGCTCCATTTCAACGAACAAGAGAAAATGATGCGCCAATTCTTTATTCTTAAAGTCTAATACCGTGATCCGACCACTTTTATCTTTTGTTATAATACAGTTAACCCCAAGGCCAAAGCCCCGTTTAGCGGGCCCATTTAACACCGCCTGTAGATATGCTTCTTGCTGTTGAGAGAGACAAAGAGTTTGATAGTTGAATAATACTCGGTGAGTTTCTTTCGAAATTTGCTCGTAATGTAGACCTTTCATCTGGACACCTCGCTTAGTTTAGAAAGATGTTTGAAAACCTTAGGGCCTGTTTACATTGACTCTCCTGGCTGCAAAAAGGTATAATCAGCCAAAATTGACACTTTTTTCGCTTCAGATAAGCAAATATAAACAGACCCTAATCGAATGCTTTTTTAATGGCCCTCCACATTGCCACCTAAAATGAATTAATGAATGATAATTGACACTCAGAAAATAAGTCCCAACAGCGGCCGCTGGGCTTTCCTGTTCTGCGTCAAACTATCAAGCCAGATTTACTGTAAGAGGATTGGCCCATGTTGAAAAGAAATTTCAGTGTTTTAAACTAAAATTCAGAGAAAGCTTACAAAAAAGACACCTATGGTATTGATATCTGAAAGAACTAAAAAATTTTCAATCTTCCCCTCCCTGCTCATTGACTCGGCAATCGGTCTTGTGGTTGAATCACGCTTCTCTGTGCCGGGTTACAATTTGGCCATAAAAGTGGTTGAGGTTTCCTGGTTGGTTAAATTTAGTGCACGCCCAAGAGTGAAAGCGCCCGTAGCTCACTCGGATAGAGCATCGGCCTTCTAAGCCGAGGGTAGCAGGTTCGAATCCTGCCGGGCGCGCCAGTTTCAAAGAAAAAGCTTTACGGTGGCCGTAGCTCAGTTGGTAGAGTCCCGGATTGTGATTCCGGTTGTCGTGGGTTCGAGCCCCATCGGTCACCCCAGTTTTTTAAGCTATTATGTTGATACAAAAATTAACTATTCTCCTTCTTAGCCTATTCAGTACTTTTGTTTATGCAGCCGACGTACCTGTTGAATCGATGCCTCAGAGTTACTGGCAAAGCTTAAATGAGCGTGTTGACCATAAATTTGATGATAATCAAATCAAGTCCTTTATTTATTACTGGTATGGATTACATGATAAACATGTTGATATTAATAAATCCCTAGAATTACTTAGCAAAAATAAACTGCTCATGGTATATCCTGAAATCACCGTTAAAAATACTGCTGATTTTATAAAATGGTACACAGGAGTTGGTAAAAATATAAAAAGCAACGTTCATATTATTAAAGAATTAAATGTTACTCCACTACCGGAGCACAAGTATAAAGTTAATATTATAGTCAATTGGCAAGCCATCGACAAAAATAATAAATTTACCAATATTGATGCTACTCAAGAGTGGATATTAGTTGATGGGAGTAGCAATAAGCATCCCTATATTGAGCAATATAAGGTGTTAAAGTTTATTCCAGTAGAGAGTAAATAGTTTCAACCTTACCGATAATCTAAATGGCTTCTCCAGGTGATTCCATTTATTGTGAGTTCAAGCTCTATCCACCTCAATTTTCTTAAGCACTACAACCGAAGCCTTTCATAATCCTCTGTCTCAAAATAATCTTGCGCCGCTGAAATTTTTTCGTTCTTTTCAAAGTATAATGTAATCGGTAATGGCAATTCATCTGACTGATGAATCACGTTTGTAATCATCATCCCCATGCTAAGATAAAGTTTTACTGCACTAGTTGCGCAACTAAATGTATATAACGATAAAGTATCGTATCCTTCTGCCTTCCTTTTTTGTTCTGCAAATTCCATTAATTTTTTCCCAAGACCTTTTCTGCGGTGTTGCTTAGAAATAGCAAGATAGCTGATGTGATAACTTTCATTCATTTCAAATTTATAGAAATTTTCAAACAGCTTCATGATTCTTTGATCCACATACTCACCAAAATCAGGCAAGGCTGAAATATCTTTTTTAGAGGCGCAAACAATCACGCCTAATACAATATCTTCATCTTGTGTATGAACGATGATGTGGGTAAAGGGTAAGTTGGGTTTAGCGATATATTCACGCATAAATTCAAGGGGTTCGAGGTTGCATAGATTGTTTCTAAGTCCTGCTTCCCAGTATCCTGTGCTGGCTAAAAGAGGAACAATTTGTGTTAAATGCTTTTCGTGCGCGGGAATAATGTTATACATTTGGGCTTCCTTTTTTTGTTCACTAATTTTACAGATTGTAACTTAAAGTTACGAGTAAATGAAAGAAGCTTTTTTTGGCTCTTTTGAAAAACGAGTGGGTAAAGGGGTTTTCAGCGGTTAAGAATTAAGGGAGAATCTGTGGTTTTAATGGCCGCAGAGGTGAGCGA
>JAKBBU010000045.1 GCA_021808365.1 Pseudomonadota bacterium | reverse complement strand
ATGTTTGCTCGTATTGCAGGTTATTTATCAACCTTACGCAAACAAGGGATCAATATCGCTCACGCCATGACGGCCCTTTGCGCTGGACAGCCTATTCTGCCTAATTTTTGAATAGCTGAGTAGTAACTATTTTTTTTAGTAATATATAAAAAAAAGCTTAAGGGATTATTAAGACCATGCAGGTAAAAGGCAATGCACAGCAAGAAGCCATCTACACCAGGCCAATCGCATCTATCGCATTTTCAAGTGTAATGGGTATACAATACGATTTTGTTACCGATAAAAGGGCTAAAACTGGAGATCCTGATGTCAGCTAAACCTACATTTTCTGAAGAAATTGTCGCGAAAGTCGCTCATTTGGCGCGATTAGAGCTTAAACCCGCCGATTTGCCGCCTTATCACGAAGGACTTTCAAGGATCCTAGCTTGGATTGAACAAATGGCTGCGATCGATACTCAGGGTATCGAGCCCATGGCGCACCCTTTTGATTTGGCTCAACCTCTGCGCGAGGATAAAGTTACCGAGGCTGATCCCGAAGGTAAGCAACAGCGGAAATTTCAAGCACTCGCTCCAGCAATAGCGGCAGGCCTTTATCTCGTTCCCAAAGTTATCGAATAAACGGAGTTGCAATGTTTAACAAAACACTGACTGAATTAGCCGACGGACTTGCTCGCGGCGAATACACTAGCCGTGAATTAACGGATTATTTTTTAGAACGCATTAAACGCTTGGATCCAAGTCTTAATAGTTTCATCACCTTGTCGGAAGATTATGCACATGTGCAAGCGGATCAAGCCGATCAACGCCGAAAGCAGGGCCAAGCAGCACCATTGACCGGTATTCCAATCGCCCAAAAAGATATTTTTTGTACAGAAGGGATTAAAACCACCTGTGCTTCAAAAATGCTTGATTCTTTTATTGCGCCCTACAATGCCCATGTGGTTGAGCGTTTTGCACAAGAAGGTGCTGTTTTGCTCGGTAAAACCAATATGGATGAGTTTGCAATGGGGTCTTCCAATGAAAACAGTCATTACGGCCCTGTTCTCAATCCATGGAACTTAGACACCGTGCCAGGTGGTTCTTCAGGAGGTTCGGCCGCTGCTGTTGCTGCAAGACTTGCACCTGCAGCTACTGGAACCGATACAGGTGGTTCCATTCGCCAACCTGCAGCGCTATGCGGTATTACAGGCATTAAACCCACTTATGGGCGTGTATCGCGTTACGGTATGATTGCCTTTGCATCGAGTCTTGATCAAGGCGGGCCGCTCACACAAACATGCGCGGATGCAGCTCTTGTTTTATCGGCCATGGCTGGATTTGATCCGCGTGATTCAACCTGTGTCGATCAACCTGTGCCGGATTACACGAAAGCATTGGATGAAAAAATCGCAGGTCTGCGTATTGGTTTACCCAAGGAATATTTTGGTGAAGGGTTAGATCCAAACGTTGCATGCGTTATTGAAGCGGCCTTGAAGGAATATGAAAAACTTGGTGCAAAACTCGTCGAAATCAGCTTAAAACACAGTGCAATGGCAGGGCCTGCGTATTATATCATTGCACCTGCAGAATGTTCATCCAATCTTGCGCGCTATGATGGTGTTCGTTATGGCTACCGTTGTGATGATCCTAAAAATTTAGAAGATTTATACAAGCGTAGTCGAGCGGAAGGATTTGGTGCGGAAGTCAAACGTCGGATCATGATTGGAACGTATGCGCTGTCAGCAGGCTATTACGAAGCTTATTATATTAAAGCGCAGCAAATTCGCCGTTTATTGCGCGACGATTTTCTCAATGCCTTTAAAGAAGTGGATGTGATCATGGGGCCGACAACGCCGAGCGTGGCCTTTAATTTAGGTGAAAAGTCAGATGATCCTTTATCCATGTATTTATCCGATATTTATACGATTGCGGTGAATTTAGCGGGATTGCCTGCCTTGTCGATTCCTGCAGGATTTGTCGATGAAAAACCTGTGGGTCTGCAAATCATCGGTAATTATTTTGAAGAAGGCCGTTTGCTCAATGTGGGGCATCAATATCAACAAGTGACGAGTTGGCATCGTGTTCTACCAGCCTTTGCAAAAGGAGGTTTATAAGATGTGGGAAACAATTATTGGTCTTGAAGTCCACGCGCAATTAGCCACGAAATCAAAAATTTTTTCAGGCGCATCGACCGCTTACGGTGCATTGCCCAATACACAAGCCTGTGCCATTGATTTGGGAATGCCGGGTGTCTTGCCCGTTTTAAATAAAGACGTGGTCTTGATGGCGATCAAATTTGGTCTAGGTGTTGGTTCACAGATCGCAAAACGTTCTATATTTGCGCGTAAAAATTATTTTTACCCTGATCTCCCAAAAGGCTATCAAATCAGCCAATATGAATTTCCAATCGTGATTGGCGGTTCATTGGATATTGCCTTAGAAGAGGGCAATATGAAACGCATTGGAATCACACGTGCACATTTGGAAGAAGATGCGGGTAAATCTCTGCACGAAGATTTCAAAGGCATGACGGGGATCGATTTAAACCGTGCAGGTACACCCTTGCTGGAAATTGTATCAGAACCCGATATGCGATCAGCTAAGGAAGCGGTGGCGTATTTAAAAACCTTGCATGCGCTGCTGCGTTATTTAGAAATTTGCGATGGCAATATGCAAGAAGGATCATTTCGGTGCGATGCGAATGTGTCTGTGCGCAAGAAAGGGCAAGAAAAATTCGGTACACGTGCAGAAATTAAAAATGTGAATTCATTTCGTTTTGTCGAACGTGCAATCAATTATGAAGTAGAACGCCAAATTGCTGTGATTAGCGCAGGTGGCACAATTGTTCAAGAAACGCGATTATACGATGCTGAAAAAAATGAGACACGTTCGATGCGGGCTAAGGAAGAAGCCAATGATTATCGCTATTTTCCGGATCCTGATTTATTACCCCTGATGGTGGATGAGCAGACCATCGAGAGTGTTCGTAAAACACTACCCGAATTACCACAAGAAAAACATCAGCGCTTTATTACAGATTATCAATTAACCGCCTATGATGCGACAGTGTTAGTGAGCAGCCGTGAAATGGCTGATTATTTTGAAGAGGTTGTAACCTTATCGCAAGCGTCGCCTAAATTAGTGGCGAATTGGATCACCGTTGAATTGGCGAGTTCTTTAAATAAATTTAATTTGAGCATCATGGAAAGTCCCATTAAAACGGATCGCCTCAGTGATTTGTTAAAGCGGATCCACGATAACACCGTGTCTGGAAAAATCGCTAAGGAGATTTTTGGTTTATTGTGGGAAGGTACAGAAGCGGTTGATGTGTTAATCGAACAAAAAGGATTAAAGCAGATCACCGATGATGCTGCGATCATTGCACTTATTGATCAAGTGATTCATCAATTTCCTGAGCAATTGGCAGAATATCGTTCTGGCAAAGATCGTTTATTTGCGTTTTTTGTAGGACAGGTGATGAAGGTGTGTGCGGGCAAGGCTAATCCGGCAAGGGTGAATATTTTGCTAAAAGAAAGGTTAGGAGAGAAGTAAAGGCTGAGTATTTTTACGGCTGTCATCCTGAGCAAGCGTAGCGCAGAGAAGGATCTCCCGCTGAGAGGGTATTTAAAACTTCAAACGTCGAAGCTAAAACAGAATGACAATAACACAGGAGAAACAATGAAACACGTAACCATCGACCAAATTACCAAAAACCAATGTTTGCAAAACGAACTCATTTCCGTCGCAGGTTGGGTGCGCACGCGCCGTGACTCGAAGGCAGGGCTTTCCTTTATTCATCTGTCTGATGGTTCAGGTTTTGCCCTCTTGCAAGTAGTTGCACCTAAGACACTTGCAAATTATGACAATGAAATTTTACACTTGACCGCTGGCTGTTCCATTAAAGTTGAAGGTGAATTATTACCCTCACAAGGAAAAGGACAAGCGTTTGAATTGCATGCTCAAAAAATCGAAGTGGTTGGGTTTGTCGATCACCCAGAAACTTATCCTATTTCACCCAAAGTGCATACTCTTGAATATTTACGTGAAGTGCCTCATCTTCGCGTGCGCACGAATACGATCAGCGCCGTTGCACGTATTCGTCATTGTGTCTCTCAAGCGGTTCATCGTTATTTACATGAGCAAGGGTTTTATTGGATCCACACACCGATCATCACTACGAATGATTGTGAAGGTGCGGGTGAATTATTTCGTGTGAGTACTTTAGATTTAGCGCATTTGCCGAAAACAACAGAAGGTGCAATTGATTTCAGTCAGGATTTTTTTGGGCGTGAAACATTTTTAACGGTATCGGGACAATTAAATGTGGAAGCATATTGTTTAGCGCTTTCCAAAGTTTATACGTTTGGTCCAACATTTCGTGCCGAAAATTCGAATACCAGCCGCCATTTGGCTGAATTTTGGATGGTTGAGCCTGAAATTGCTTTTGCTGACTTAGCCATGGATGCAACGGTTGCGGAGGATCTTTTAAAATATGTCTTTAAAACCGTGCTCAATGAGCGTGCTGATGATATGGCTTTTTTTGCAGAGCGGATTGATTCAACGTGTATTGCGCGATTATTGCAGTTACTTGATCATCCTTTTGAGCGGGTTGATTATTCTGATGCGATCATTGCACTTGAAAAATCAGGTAAAAAATTTGAAAACCCTGTAAAGTGGGGACTGGATTTACAAACAGAGCATGAGCGTTATTTATCGGAAGAATGGATCGGCCGCGCAGTAATTGTGATGAATTATCCGAAGGATATTAAGAGTTTTTATATGCGCATAAATGAGGATGGAAAAACAGTGGCAGCGATGGATGTGTTGGCACCGGGCATTGGTGAAATTATTGGCGGTAGTCAACGTGAAGAGCGTTTGGATGTGTTAGATGCTCGGATGAAGGAGATGGGGTTGGATCCGCATTTGTATCAATGGTACCGTGATTTGCGGCGTTATGGGACGGTACCACATGCGGGTTTTGGGTTGGGTTTGGAACGTTTGGTTTGTTATATCACGGGATTGACGAATGTGCGTGATGTGATTCCATTTCCGAGAGCGCCAAAGAATGCGCAGATGTAAACCTGTACTGTTATAGTGAAGTCTAAGAAAGATCTTCCTCGCTGTCATCCAAAAGCTAAGCGTTAGCGCAGCGAAGGATCTTCTGCTTCGATCTTTTGTTAGCCTCGACGTTTTAAGTTTCAAACACCCTCTCAGCAGGAGATCCTTCGCTGCGCTAACGCTTAGCTTTTGGATGACAGCAGTGGGTGCTAACGCGTGCTGGGTGCTAACAAATATTTTTAATAGACTTTAAAGAGAGTAAACCATGAAAAAAACATACGATATCGCCGTACTCGGCGCAACAGGCCTCGTAGGCAAAACCATGATTTCTATTTTAGAAGAACGTGGATTTCCTGTAGGAAAGCTCTATCCACTAGCCAGCGAGCGATCTGTTGAAGAAACAGTGATGTTTTGCAATAAATCCATTCAAGTGATCGATGCAGCAGAATTTGATTTTTCTAAAGTTCAAATTGCTTTTTTTTCTGCCGGTGCGGCAGTTTCTATGGAATATGCACCTCTTGCCGCTGTAAAAGGGTGTATTGTGATCGATAATACATCACAATTTCGTAATGATTTTGATGTTCCCCTCGTAATTCCGGAAGTCAACCCAGAAGCAATTGGGCAATATGGGAATCGCAATATCATCGCAAACCCTAATTGTTCCACGATTCAAATGTTAGTCGCACTTAAACCTATCTATGATGCTGTGGGTATTGAACGGATCAATGTTGCAACCTATCAATCTGTTTCAGGTGCAGGTAATGGCGGCCTCGAAGAATTAGCGAAACAAACCGCAAATATTCTCAATGCTCAAGGTGTTGATGTCGAAGTATTTCCAGAACAAATTAGTTTTAATGTGATCCCTCATATTGATACTTTTGAAGAAAATGGTTACACGCGTGAAGAAATGAAAATGTTTTGGGAAACCCAAAAAATTCTCGATGATGCTGAAATTTTAGTGAATGCGACTGCTGTTCGTGTTCCTGTTTTTTTCTGCCATTCTGAAGCGTTGCACATTGAAACTAAAATTAAAATCACGGCCGATGAAGCCCATGCCTTATTAAAAAAAGCGCCTGGCGTTAAGGTGATGGATAAGAAAGGAAAAAATGGTGTGAGAACGTATCCTACGCCGATTAATGGTGATCTTGAACAAGACTTGGTGCATGTAGGTCGGATCCGCGAAGATATTTCTCATCCTCTTGGATTAGATTTGTGGATCGTCGCGGACAATGTCCGAAAGGGTGCCGCATTAAATGCGATTCAAATTGCCGAGATTTTGATTGCAGAATATCTTTGAAAGTATATTGATTGGGTAGATTATTTAGGGGGCAAATGTACTATAACGTTTATTTCCATCATTAAGGTCATTCACTGTATTCAATTCAATACCTTCATCGTCTGAGCTTGATTCTTGATCTAGCTCATCTGTTACCGGAGGAGGTAATTCACGATCAGCAAAAAAATGAAAAGCTTTACGAGTTAAAGATAAGCCTCCCCCGATCATAAATAATATGACTAAAAATAAAAGTAAGTATTTTAGAAATTCTGCGAAAGCGATAGGCTGAGTTGGGTCAGCCTCATTCCAAGCTGTAGTGATACAATTTTCAAAAGCAGTATCGGTTGCATCAGAGTTTAAACGATCAAGTCTTTGAACAATTGAGGTATATTTCTCATCATAAAGTGCTTGGCTGTTATGAGCAATGGTGGTGTAATCTGAAAGGCGTTGATTGTAATCATTTATTCCTTCACAGTTTTCAATTTCAGTATTTGTTATCGTTGCGTAACTGTGGACTGATGAAATTCGATAAAGAGTTGTACTACTAGGATTCCTAAAGCCAACCATAGTGTATTCATCATAAGCTTGAGCTTGAACCATTTTAAATATACTCGTTAAAGACGATAGACAGATTAAAGCTATGCTTGCACTTATTTTTTTGACCATTATTATTTACCCTCGGAGTTTTGTTCTGACTCTGAGATTGCAACCGTCTCTACTACTTCCAGCGCCTCTTCACCCAAAATACGCTGTAAGCCAACAAGTTTTTCATTGTCAGAAAGATTGATCAAAGTCACGCCCTGAGTATTTCGACCTACGAGCGACACTTCAGAACAGGGAATACGTACTAAGGTACCGCGATCACTGATCAACATGATTTCATCGCGTGCGCTCACTTGAACGGCGCCGACGACTGCACCATTTCGCTCACTGACTTGAATTGAAATCACGCCCTGACCACCGCGGCCCGTGAGGCGATATTCCTCAATAGCAGTTCGTTTACCATAACCATGTTCAGTCGCCGTTAAAATTTCACCGGTGGGTTTAGCGACGATGAGCGAAATCACACGTTGTTCTGGCGTTAATTGAATACCGCGAACACCGCGTGCGGTGCGGCCCATGGGGCGAACATCTTCTTCAGAGAAACGAATGACTTTACCAGCATTGGAAAATAACATCACTTCGGATTGGCCATCGGTGAGATCAACACCGACTAAACAATCATCCTCTAATAATTCAACAGCAATAATGCCGCCATTGCGTGGCCGTGAAAAATCATTTAAAGCCACTTTTTTCACCGTTCCGCGTGCAGTGACCATGAAGACATAGCGATCATCACGGAATTCTTTCACAGGGAGGATCGCATTGATACGTTCACCTTCTGAAAGCGGCAATAAATTGACGATCGGGCGACCACGTGAGGATCGACCCGCGACAGGTAAATGGTACGTCTTGAGCCAATACACTTTGCCACGGTTTGAGAAACATAGAATCGTGTCATGCGTATTTGCAATTAATAATTGCTCGATGAAATCTTCTTCCTTGATGTCCGTTGCAGATTTACCACGGCCACCGCGATGCTGCGCTTGATAGACATCTAATTGTTGTGCCTTGGCATAACCTTCATGGGATAAAGTGACCACGAGATCTTCTTGTGGAATTAAATCTTCATCGGTGAGATCCACGCGGCCTTCTAAAATTTCTGTGCGACGTTGATCGGAAAATTCGGTACGAATGGCTAATAATTCTTCGCGGATGATCGCCATCAAACGTGCTGGATTCGCAAGAATTTCAAGCAATTCTTGAATATTGGTGAGGATCTCTTGATATTCCTTCAAGATTTTATCTTGTTCTAGGCCCGTTAAACGATGCAATCTTAATTCAAGAATGGCTTGGGCTTGTTCGGGTGAGAGGCGATAACCGGATGATTGCAGTCCAAATTCAGGGCCAAGATCATCGGGTTTGCAAAGGGCGGCGTTTGCACGTTCCAACATGCCTTTGACAATGCCAGGCTGCCAAATTTCGGCGAGCAAACGCTCTTTTGCCACAGCAGGGCTGGGCGAACCCTTGATCAAGGCGACGATCGGGTCGATGTTCATCAATGCGATGCCAAGACCTTCGAGCAAGTGAGCGCGTTCTCTGGCCTTACGTAGATCATAAACCGTGCGCCGTGTGACCACATCGCGCCGATGACGAATAAAAGCATTGAGAATTTCTTTGAGGTTCATCACACGTGGCTGGCCATCTGAGAGAGCAACCATATTGATCCCAAAAACAACTTGTAATTGCGTGTGTGTATAAAGATTATTCAGGACCACTTCATGGTTTTCACCACGGCGCAATTCGATGACTATGCGCATGCCGTCTTTGTCGGATTCATCACGCAGAGCAGTGATCCCTTCAATTTTCTTTTCTTTGACCAATTCAGCAATTTTTTCGATTAAACGTGCTTTATTAACTTGGTAGGGTAATTCATTGACGATGATGGTTTGTTTATTGCCTTCTTCTTCAAGAACCGTTTTAGCACGAATGAAAATCCGACCGCGGCCTGTTTTATAGGCTTGCAAAATGCCGGAACGCCCCATGATGAAGCCCGCTGTCGGGAAATCAGGGCCGGGCAAGTGTTGCATGAGTTCGATGATATCCAATTCAGGATTATCAATCAGCGCGATGCAGGCATCGATGACTTCGCCGAGATGATGAGGTGGAATATTGGTTGCCATGCCGACGGCAATGCCAGATGAACCATTGACTAAGAGATTGGGCACACGAGTTGGTAAGACTGTGGGCATAAATTCGGTTTCATCGTAATTGGGTGCAAAGTCGACGGTTTCTTTTTCGAGATCAGCGAGCAGGGCATGTGCAATTTTTGACATGCGGATTTCGGTGTATCGCATGGCCGCAGGTGAATCGCCATCGACGGAACCGAAGTTACCTTGCCCATCGACCAGCATATAGCGCATCGAAAAGGGTTGAGCCATGCGAACGATGGTGTCATAGACGGCGGTGTCGCCATGGGGATGGTATTTACCGATCACGTCACCGACGACACGGGCCGATTTTTTGTAGGCTTTGTTCCAATCGTTGCCCAGTTCGTGCATGGCAAAAAGGACACGCCGGTGGACGGGTTTGAGCCCATCGCGGACATCGGGCAGGGCCCGGCCGACGATAACGCTCATGGCGTAATCGAGGTAGGATTGTTTGAGTTCTTTTTCGATGGTAACGGAGACGATTTCTTTCGCAAAATCAGACATGGAGCGATTCCTAGAGGTTTCAGTTTAGGTTATGATAGCCAGTAACTATATCATGCCTGGTGAAAAATCTCTATGGTGAGTTTAAGTCTCTTCAAAGCCAGCGCAGCCGTGGCGACCTTTGTGATTGCAATCCTTTCCGGAATTCCGGCATTGTGGTCGTTTCAAAATAAGCCAGAATCTCAGCTCTTACCTATGGGATTGGCGTTTGCCAGCGGTATTTTTCTAGGAGCAGGGCTGCTGCATCTTTTACCCGATGCAGTCCATGAATTTACGCAGTTATTTGCTGCACGCAGTTTTTTATATGCGGGCTTGGTCGCAGCGTTTGGATTTTTAAGTCTATTGGTGTTTGAGCGGATTATTCATCGTATTCAGGAAATGACGCCACCTCAAGAACAGCGTATTTTTATTTATCACATTCTTTTGATTATTTTATCCATTCATTCGGTGATGGAAGGTTTTGCCCTAGGCGTGAATTTAGTATTTGCGACGACGATGATCTTATTTATTGCAATCATGGCACATAAAGGTTTAGCAAGTTTTGCGCTGTCGATGAAATTATTAAGTGCAGGGACCGGGCGTTTGCAAAGTTTGTGGTTGATCGCCTTATTTGCCTGCATGACGCCGCTTGGCATTTTTTTAGGTTCTATGTTGAGTTTAGAAGTCAGTCATCGCCAAGGGATTTTCTTGGCAGGATTATTCAATGCGTTTGCAGCGGGGAGTTTTTTATACATTGCAACTTTACACACGCTGGATGAACTTTTGAATCGTACCGAAAAAATTGGTTGGTTTGAAGTGATCGCTATTTTGCTTGGATTAGCCAGTATGGCGATCCTAACTCTTTGGATTTAGGGCCATGAAATTTGATCAGCGTGTGATCCAAGCTCAATGTTCAGTTGCAACATCACTTGAATGTTTTGACACAATTGATTCTACTAATACCTATTTATTATCCAAAGCAAGAGGTGAGCTTCAATCTGGGTACGCCGTTGTCGCTGATCAACAAACTGCAGGTCGCGGGCGGCGAGGGCGAGAATGGATTTCCTTACCAGGATCTCAACTGTATTGCTCCATGCTTTGGATTTTTCCATCAACCTGTTCCTTATCAGGCTTAAGTTTAACGATTGGCGTTGCATTAGTGCGTGCACTCGAGCGTATGGGTATTCATGGTGTTCAATTAAAATGGCCCAATGATTTGTTTTTTAATCATTGTAAATTGGGCGGGATTTTAATTGAGAGTTTCATGGATCCACAGGGTTGTTGTCGTGCGGTGATTGGAATGGGGTTAAATCTTGCCTCATCTGATACCCTGTCATCGTCAATTTCACAATCTGCGATTGCCTTAGAGGAAATTACACTTAAAAAAATAAATCGAGATGTTTTATTGGGAATAATTTTAGATGAATTATTGATGATTTTGCCTGAATTTCAAACCTATGGATTTGAACGTTTTTTACAAGAGTGGCTCGTGCTTGATATTTTAGTGAGCCAGATTGTGCAAATTGAAACATCAAATGGTGTTGACGTGGGGATCGCTCAGGGTGTTGATATCAATGGGATTTTACAAGTTAAAGTGAATGAGAAAATAAAAAATTATTCGGCAGGTGATGTGAGTGTCCATTTAAATGGACATAAGTCAGCTTTATGATGAAAACAGTCGATGTGGTTATTATAGGCGCAGGTGCTGCTGGATTAATGTGTGCCATAGAAGCAGGTAAACGTAAGCGTTCCGTGTTGGTGTTGGATCACGCCAATAAAGTTGGAAAGAAAATCCTCATGTCGGGTGGTGGTCGCTGTAACTTTACCAATTATCATGCGAGTCCTGAAAATTATATTTCAAATAACCCACATTTTTGCAAATCTGCACTCAATCGTTATACTCAATGGGATTTTATTGAATTAGTGCGTAAACACCGAATTCCATTTCATGAAAAAACTCTAGGGCAATTATTTTGTGATCATAAATCTCAAGATATTGTTACGATGCTTCTTAACGAATGTGAGAAATCAAAAGTTTGTATTCAATTAAATACGAGCATCACAGCAATTTCAAAAAAATCATCGAATCTTTTTATTTTGCAATCAAATCACGGGAAAATTCAATGTGAATCCTTAGTGATTGCGACTGGCGGGCTCTCGATTCCGACAATGGGCGCTTCACCCCTTGGTTATAAAATAGCAGAACAATTTGGCTTGAAAGTGTGGCCCACGCGTGCAGGATTAGTGCCCTTTACTTTACAACCTTCAGACAAAGAAAAACTGGCCCCGTTAGCGGGTGTTGCGGTGAATAGCCGTGTGAGCAGTGTGCGTTATGATTTCCATGAAAATATGCTATTTACACATCGAGGCTTAAGTGGCCCAGCCATTTTGCAAATTTCTTCTTATTGGGAACTCGGCGAAGCGATTAACATCAATTTTTTACCTGAAACAAATTTACTGCCAATCTTAAAAATAGCAAAACAAAATAAACCGCAAACTATGTTGAAAACGATTTTGGCGGACTATCTACCTAAAAATGTGATTACTGTATTGCTACCTGTGGATATTGGGGAACAAATCTTACAAACAATTTCAAACAAACAACTTGAGGACATTGCACATCTTCTTCAGTATTGGACGATCAAACCCAATGGCACGGAAGGTTACCGTACGGCAGAAGTGACACTTGGCGGCGTGGATACAGATGTTCTCTCTTCAAAAACCATGGAAGTTCGCGATGTGCCAGGATTGTGTTTTATAGGTGAAGTTGTGGATGTCACTGGCTGGCTCGGTGGATTTAATTTTCAGTGGGCTTGGTCATCGGGCTGGGCAGCCGGGCAGGTGGTTTAAAAGTACAATCGTTCACGCACTTTTTTCGTCAGAGATGCTAAAGTTCTTTAAGGCTGTCCTTGAGCAAGCGTTAGCGCAGCGAAGTTTTGTAGGTTGGGTTAGTGCAGCCGCCAGGCTGAGCGTAACCCAACAAAGCATTCTGCAAAAAGTAGAATGTTGGGTTACACACTGCGTTAGACCTGATGATTACAAATCGGTTGGGATTAAATAACCACAACACGCTAAAACTAAATACATGAATAAAAACAATGTATTAGATGATTGTTGTTGTGATCAATTCTTGTGCTTTATTGCCAGAATTTGCCCCTGAGTGTCCCTGTATTGTCCCTGTATTGTCCCTGTATTGTCCCTCAACTATTTCGAATAGTTATCATGATTAAGACAGCTCGGCATAGGCAGATTTAACAGCCTCAATTTCCCGGATCAGTTGATCAAACAAACGAACAACTTGGGCATCTGGTTTACCGCCTTTATGCAGATACATTTCAAGACGCTCACAGGCTTCTTTGAATCGAGGCGTTCCACAGTAGCAGGCAGCGCCTTTCATTTTGTGAGCTAAGTTTTCCAGCTCCTGCATATCTTGCGCTGCATAAGCCTGGTTGAGGGTTGTTACTTCCTCTGGGAAGCTCATCACCAACATTTCAAGCATCTCGATAGCGAGTTCTTTTTTCCCACCCAATAATTGCATCGCTGATTTGAGATCCAAGACATTACCCGTCAAAGGAACAAAGTCTGATTCTTGATTCTTTTCGGTGGTAGGTGTACTTGGTTCTGCAATCGTTCTCTTGGGTGAGCGCGCAGGAATAAAGGCATTGAGCAAGTCTATTGCTTTATCTTTAGCAAGTGGTTTGGATAAAACAGCATCCATACCCGCAGAGATGCAACGCTGCTTATTTTCAACATCAATGTGGCCGGTCAAGCCCAGAATAGGAACGTGGCTATCGCCGCTTCGTTCAGCTAATCTTAATCGGTGAGTTACTTCGCAACCATCAAAATCAGGTAGGCCTACATCCATAAAGATGAGATCATATTTTTTAGCGGCTGCTTTTTCTAAGGCAGTTTTACCATTTTCAGCAATATCGACTTGGCAATTTAAACTTTCTAAAATGAGCCTTGCCATTTTAGCGGATAAAAATTGATCTTCAACCAAGAGCACGTTGGTTGTGACATTTTTTAGAGTTTGTTCGTCACCTTCGCTAATGATATGAGCAAATTCATATGATTTTTTGATGGCTGCATGGGTTGGAACTTCTGCTCCAAAACTATCATCTACCAAAACTTTTTTAAGACCGACGAGACAAGTAAACGTTGTTCCTTTACCTGGCTCACTTTGGAGGTAAATTTCACCGTCTAAATCATCGATGAATTGTTTGACCACAGAGAGGCCAAGTCCAGCGCCCTTGTAAATCCCCTGATAAGACGGCGTGAGTCGTTTAAAACGAGTAAAGACTTCATGTTGACGATCCAGCGGCATTCCGATGCCTGTATCAGAGACTTCAAATTTAATAACGAGATCGCGCTCTGATTCTTTCGCTACACTTGCCGAAAGTTTGATTTGCCCCCGATCAGTAAAATTAAGAGCGTTTGCAACAAGTTCCAAGATAAGGCGGTGAATGCGTTTTGAATCACCCATTAAATAAGTCGGAATTTTTTCATCGACCTTGAGTGTAAGTCTAAGTTTTTTTACTCGTGCTTTAGGTAAAGATAATCTTACAATATCTTCGAGCCCTATCCGATGCACACATTTATTTGAATAAAATTTGTTTAAAATCAAATAACTATCGATTATAATCTATTATCTTAAAAATTAATTTGTGTTATAAGGAGATTGTAAAGATGTCTTTAGCAAGTTCG
>JAKBBU010000006.1 GCA_021808365.1 Pseudomonadota bacterium | reverse complement strand
CTTGCTAAAGACATCTTTACAATCTCCTTATAACACAAATTAATTTTTAAGATAATAGATTATAATCGATAGTTATTTGATTTTAAACAAATTTTATTCAAATAAATGTGTGCATCGGATAGCTCTGAGAGTGCTCATTACCTTTGTTGCGTAGCTCTTCAGGGGTTCTTTTTTGACTTGCATGGCGTAAATTTTCCTGGTTACGGTTACGCACATCTTGCTGTCCAGGTTGGCGTTGACGTTCTGGACTTGCTTCCTTACGATTTGTACGTGCATCGTCTTGGTTGCTTCGATTACTGTTGTTGTTTGTAGGTGTCATAATATTTTCCTTTCGTTTGGGTTAAGTATTACCGTATTGTAAAATACGGGTCACACTCTTACTTATAGCAGTTTGAACTCTTTTATCAAGGCTCATTACTTTATTTCCCTTAAATTTACGAGAAAAATTATTTTTACTTTAATTGTTTTAACGGTCAGTTATTACAATTAAATTGACTCTCAGTTAATCTGAAGACATCTCGCACGAATAAAGAAGATTAACTTTTAATACAGTATTTTATGGTTAATACAATTTTTTATTTCTTAAATTCCAGGATGACACTAATATCATCGAAGAACGACAAAACTAGGATATTCTTCCTCAGGTTGTCAGGCCTTAATTCAGCATACCTGACAACCTCGAAGAATTTTAGCATACCTGAAGCGGAAGGGTAATTTTAACTTTATCTTTAGAACTTTTAATTAATAAAATTAGAAATATTCATACGTTTAGAAACAGAATCTTTAGGAACAACATAAGGTGGTGGTGCTAGCAATGTTGAACCAATATTTTCAGAAACTGAAGAATTGTTAAGACCCACTGAAATGTTGGACATTGACTGAGCTGCTATTGAGCTTGCCGAATTTGAAGTTTGGTGACTTAGTAAATTGGGATTTAATGAGCCATGCTGCTGAACCTGATTATTAGACTGTCTTTCTTCCCCTACATAGCTTCGACCTATTGGTGTATTCTTAAAATCTTCTATAGTCGAGTAAAAAAAAGTTATAGGACAGGACGACTTGGGTGAAGGAGTATACTCCCATTCAAAATAGCAATCTTCTGGCACTCCTTTTGCAGTTGTTTTTTTAGTTTTGTTGTTATTAAGCATAGTAACCTCTTTTTTTAAAAATGTTCTCGAACCCCTTTGGCTCAAGTCAAGTAAGACTGCCATACGTTTGGACCTAAATCAACCAGTCTGACTGTTTATCCTAAATTCAAGCTATGGATAAGCAATCTTTAGGATCTGTTGACATTTACTCTCCTGGCTGCAAAAAAGGTAAACAGCCCCTAATTTGTTGAAACAATATATACTTTTTCGTCATTTCGATTCGCTCAACAATTTTGAAATGTCTTTATTAATTATGATTAATAAGATTAAAAATGCTAATGCGGTCACAAGTATCATCAGAAGACGTAGATGGAGCAGGAAACAACATTGAATGATTATTCACATAATTTGAATTATTATTGTTATTTTCAGAATCTGGCATTGAGTTTAAAGTTTCGAAATTTAGTAAATTGGAATTTGATGGGTTATGATGACAAATGTAGTTATATTGATAAATCTGGTTACTCATCAGCAGCAAGTACCTAGTAGCAGATTGATAATATGTTGGAGAAGTACTATTTGAGCTTAGAGCCCCTATTGATGAACTAACCATCTTCTTAGAATAATTTCCTTTAGGCTGCGATTGGTAACGTAGCTCGTCGCAAGGACAATGTTGATCATGATGGGGAGCTGCTAGAAATTGATTTTGCTCAAGTCTATGATTTGAAGAATCATCTGAGCTTGTTATAGCCCCTATTAATGAACTGTCCATCCATTCAGAATGATCTCTTCTTGGAAATTCTTGTTTAAACATATGCTCCTCTTCTTTGAAAGCTTTTTTGGGCTCCCTGACTCAAGCCAAGTAAAACTACCGTATGTTTGAAATAAAGTCAACGTGTTTGACTCTCAAAACGTCTAAGTTAGTACTTGAACAAATTAGAGGGTATAATGGCGTTCAGGTTCTTTTTAGCCACAAGGCCTCTTGCCAAAAGGCTACTGTATCAAAACATTAGGAGTTTAGCATGGTTAGTTCTGCCGACGATCTGTCCATCGAGTATATGGAAGATGGCGTTGTCACCGTTAAGCAATTGGATAAAGTGATTTTATCCAAAGGTGCCTGGGTCACGATCTTGTACAAATACCAAGATTGGGAAAAAGCGAAGAATGATTATGGCCCCGTTCGGTTTTCGCTGCGCCGCTATCAAAAACGCAACAATGAATATAAACAACAATCTCGGTTTAACATTTCAAGCGTGGATCAGGCTCAAAAAATCATTGATTCGCTCAACGGTTGGATTGAGGAAGACAAAGCAACAGGAGCTTAGCCATGTTGCTTGCCCTGCTTCCTGTATTGAGTATCTTGGCTGTTGTAGGATTTGGCTTTTTTGTCTTGCATAGCCAACGCGCTCTACATGCTAAATTAGAAGCCCTTCAATCACAGCGTGAAACTCAATTAGAAGCCCATCGTGAATTACGCCATGATTTAGCGAATTATCAGCATCGCTTGGATGATTTGCACCTCAAGCAAATGGTCACCTTGCAAGAAAGTGTGCAACGCAGCATGCAGGATGTCCGCGAACAAATTGCTGTCACGTTGCGAACGAATGCCGAAAACATGGGCGTTCATTTCACGAAATTATCTTCAGAAACTGATCAACGTTTAAAAGAAATCAGCCAGCAAGTTGAACGCCGTTTAAGCGAAGGTTTTGAGAAAACGACGGCGACCTTCACCGATGTGATCAAACGCCTAGCTTTGATTGATAAAGCTCAAGAAAAAATTGCTGAACTTTCAAGTAGTGTCATCAGTTTACAAGAAATTTTATCGGATAAACGCTCGCGCGGCGCCTTTGGTGAAGTACAATTAAGCGCCTTGATCCGCAATTTAATTCCTGAAACGCATTTTTCGCTCCAACATACTTTATCGAATGGCAAGCGCGTGGATTGTTTGCTGTTTTTGCCGGAACCAAGCGGCAATATTACAATCGATGCTAAATTCCCCTTAGAAAGTTACCAGAAATTAATCAATGTTTCGTTAAGCGAGGTAGAACGCCGTTTGATTGAACAGCAATTCCGGCAAGATTTAAAAAAACATATTTTAGATATTTCAAGTAAATACATTATCTCAGGCGAAACGGCTGATGGCGCGATGATGTTCATTCCTGCTGAAGCAATTTTTGCAGAAATCCACGCGCATTATCCCGATATCATTGAGGAAGCTCATCAGGCTCGTGTTTGGCTTGCTTCACCGACGACCTTAATGGCTATTTTGACGACGGCCCGTGCGGTGATCAAAGATGAAGCTACACGCCAACAAGTTCATATTATTCGCGAGCATTTGGGTTATTTGGCCAAAGATTTTAACCGTTTTGAAGAGCGGATGAATAATCTCGCCCGTCATATCGAACAAGCCAACACCGATGTAAAACAAGTTCAAACGTCGGCGCAAAAAATTACGTCACGATTTACAAAAATAGAACGTGTTGAGCTGAGCGAAATGGAACGCCTTAAATTGGCGGTTGAAGATGAGGTGTTGGAGGAGAATTAAACCCAATCATATCGTACTTTCAGTCGATCGATAAACCACAGCCTTAAACTGGTTCCCTTCTCTATCATCGATAAGATCAATATGAGGCCATGCCCTTAAAGCTCGAAGAACACCACTCCCTAATCCACGATATGGTAAAACCCGTGTCGCAAAAGAAGCTAAAATTGGATTTCGGATATTTGAATTGCCTAATTTGATATTATTGATCGTCAAATTATTGGGTAAATGTCCAGGACTTATGATTTCAATTCTATTAGAAAAAATCAATAAACGAATAGGTGCAGAGATGAAATAATCACGATGAATCAAAGCATTGGCCAGTAACTCTTCTAATGCAATTCGTGGAATTTCAGGTTCGCCGATCGAGTTAACACTTTGCTCACCTTGCTTATGATGTATGTTACGCAACATAAAGCTCAGCGATTGTTGAAAAACATCTGACATTTTGCCAGAGATATCTTGGCTATCAAGATAACTCTGCGCTGTGATATCATTTCCTGGAAAAGAAACCGCTTTGACAATAAAAATAGGCAGTTTAAGCGCAGGCCGTTGTGAAAATAATAAGGTCCCACAAATATTCAACTGACCATCACGCATCAAATTCATATTTTCAAGAAGTTGTTGCAGAGAAAGATCCTGCTCTTCTAAGGTTTCACCTGTTATCTTTGTAAAAAAATCAGCAAAATAAGTGCGATCTAAATCGCTCACACTCGTCCCAACGACAGGCAATTCATCAGCATGGACCAATGCTGCTGCTTGATACATTCGCTGTAACTCTTCCCGTGCAGTCACTTTGCGTTTGTCTGCACCATTTTTAACCCATACATTTCCCTGATGATCCGTATAGGGTTTACTAATACCTGGCTCTACAGTTACAACGATTACAATTCCATTAGGAAAAGAAACATTTTCTGTTTTAGGATTTATTGGGGGACGAATACAATTTGTCGATGCGTTTGATATTAATTGATTTATTTTGCTGATATCTTCACCAACGAGACCAGAAATTTTACCATCATCGTCAACACCAACAAACAACAACCCACCGCTTGCATTGCTTAAGGCAACCAATTCCTGTGCAATTGTCTCCGCATGCGTGACTGTTTTTTTAAATTGATGAGTACTATCCTCACCTTTTGCAATAATACTTAATAATTGTGTAGCGTCCATTTTTGCATCTTCTTACACTAAGCGGGCACAAACCCGCTTCAATTCTTTAATTTTGTTGGGTTACGCTACGCACTTCGTGCTTAAGCTAACCCAACCTACGGTTTATTTAACCTTCTTCAACTTAAACGCCAACATGATCATGATAAGACCAAACAAGATCGCGTAAAAGCCAATGACCCAGGCAATGCCCACCGCACCTGCACCTGGAAAACGAAACACGATAAGGCCAAAAACAATCGACAATAAGGCGCTGATCACTAACCAAAATTCATTGGGAACAACACGTCTTAATTTGATCGCGGCAACCAATTGCATCAATCCAGACAGCATCGACCTAAAGGCGATCGTGTATAACAAGACCATCGATGAAATACCAGGCCAGGTCCACACCAACACGCCGATCACAATGCCAATTAACCCTTCAATGAAATGTAAGATCCAATCTGGATCGACATTGCGCTGAACCAAGGCGCCGATCACCGCAAATAATCCTGAAATAGCGGCGAATCCCGCAAAAAACAAGACCAAGGTCGCCAGCGTCAACCCTGGATAAACTAAAAGTGTTATACCAAATAACAGCGCAACGATCCCTCTAAATAACATGGAGCCCCATGATAAGCCGACTAAATTCTGCATGATTTCCCCTTTATGGTAATGGTTTAATTGAACCCTTCCAGCGCATCATGGCATAGAACGGCACACTCGTAAACAATAGAATCGCCCCATAAAATACGATCTGTTGGCCTGCACCAAAAATCGTCCAAAACGCATAAGCCGCAGCCAACATCGCTAAACCCAATTGAACGCGCTGTGTTTTCGATTTCACATGCTCACGTCGCAAGACAATTTCAGCAATGGCTGTGTAAAAATAAGGAATTAATGAAGCTAAGGTCGCCGTTAAAATAATCAAATTAAATTGAGCGAGCAATGATTTATTCGTCGTCATAAATAAAAGGATTGAAATCAAAACTGATGTGATCGTAAGACCTTTAGCTGGAATGCCTTGGCGATTGCGCGCTGCAAATATCTTGGGAAATAAACCATCATCAGCTGCCGCCATCGCGACTTGACCTTGAAGTAAAACCCATCCATTCAAGGCACCCATGCATGAAATGATGGCACCAATCGCAATCACCCATCGCCCAATAGGCCCAAAAATAACCATCGCTGCATCAGCATAGGGCGAGGTTGAATGCTGCAACAACGAATTAGGAATCATCCCCATGATAGCTGTCGCACTGGCAATGTAAACTACGGCCGCCAACCCTGTTCCAAGCATCGTCGCCAAGGGAATATTACGCTTTGGGTTTTCAACCGAGCTCGCTGGAATCGTCGCCGACTCAAGACCAATAAAGGACCACAGTGTTAACGTGGCTGCGCTGGTGAAGGCAGAAAATCCCGGTTGGCCCGAAACATTAAAATTTTGTGTCAAAAATGCGGGATGAAAATAATGCCAACCCATGATCCCAATCGCAACAATGGGTAATAATTTAAAAAATGTCGTGATGACTTGCATGGCACCCGCTCTTCGGATCCCCGAAATATTCACCAAGACAAAAAACCAAATCGCACCAATGGCAACTAAACAGCCTGCGTATTCATTTTTCAAGACAGGGAAAAAAACGCGTAGATAACCCACTAAGGCCACGGCAATCGCTGCATTTCCGACCCAAAGTGCTACCCAATAATTAAAGGCCATTTGCAGACCGACAAATTCTCCATAACCGGCCCGAGCAAAAGCATAGGGTCCGCCTGTTTTTGGCACTAAAATACTCATGCGTGAAAACACACCCGCCAATAAAAGAGCACCTACGGAGGTGAATATCCAAGCGAGTAACCCGATACTCCCAAAACTTGCCAAACTCGAAGGCAACAAAAATACTCCCGAACCAATCACATTGCCCGCCACCAAGGTGGTCAACATGACGAGGCCTAGCTTTGTCTTTTTTATGATCATAGTCTGCCCTTTTTCCAGGTTGGAAGGAATTTCATGTGAAGGATACAGCAAGGAGACATGAAATCCAAACGCAAAGGCAAAAAATCACAACCAGCCTGAAACTTCTGCTAACTTCGTATAACTTGACATTGATCCCAAACTTCGGCACAGTCCGCATGTCGCTCAATAAAGGATCCTTATGTCGAAAATTTTACTCCTTAACGGCCCCAACCTTAACCTCCTGGGCACCCGCGAACCTGAAAAATACGGCACGGCCACGCTGGCGGAAGTTGAAGCCCAGCTTCAAAAAGTGGCCCAACAACTCGGCCATACCCTCGTTGCTGAACAAAGCAATGCTGAACATATCTTAATTGAACATATTCACAACGCTAAAAATTCTGACGTTCAATTCATCATTATCAATGCCGGTGCATTTTCCCATACGAGTCTTGCCTTACGCGATGCCTTAGAGAGCGTTGCTATTCCGTTTATTGAAGTACATATCACGAATGTCTATGCACGCGAATCATTTCGCCATCACTCCTATCTCTCCGAGATCGCCGTTGGCGTCATCGCAGGCTTAGGAGCTCAAGGTTATTCATTGGCACTGGTCGCCTGCGCGCGCCGACTGTCTGATACGATCAAACCACCTCTTGCTTAGGAAAAAACTATGGATTTACGTAAAATAAAGAAACTCATCGAATTGATCGATGAAACCGGTGTGGCTGAAATTGAGATCCGCGAAGGTGAAGAATCTGTTCGGATCAGTCGCCAACATGCGCCGATTTATCATCATCCAGCACAGCCTACCACGGTAATTCCTGTTCCAACAACAGCGGCACCGCCTGTTGTGAATCACGTTGTCGCTGAACCTGCTCAACCCATAATTACAGGCCATGTGGTGAAAGCACCGATCGTCGGCACCATGTATGTTGCTCCAGGCCCTGATGCACCAGCCTTTGTTCAAATCGGCCAGGAAGTTAAAATTGGTGATACCTTGTGTATCATCGAAGCCATGAAAATGATGAATCAAATTGAAGCGGATCAGGCAGGCATCATCAAGCAACGTTATGTCGATAATGGCCAGCCGATTGAATTCGGCCAACCGCTCTTTTTGATCGAGTAAGGCAATCCATTGAAATACTGCGCAAAAGCAAAGCTTTTGCTTGTACTTAAGGGGGAGAAGCGCGGTTCTCCCCCTTAAGAATCCCCCATCGCGCAATGTGCAGCGGAAACGCTGGAAGGCTATAAAACATGTTCAAAAAAATTCTGATCGCTAACCGCGGTGAAATTGCATTACGGATCTTGCGTACTTGTAAAGAAATGGGCATTCAAACCGTTGCCGTTCACTCGGAAGCTGATGCGAATCTCAAACCTGTTCGGCTTGCCGATGAATCCGTCTGTATTGGGCCTGCTGCTGCAAGAGACAGTTATCTCAATATACAAGCCATCCTCAGTGCCGCTGAAATTACAGATGCCCAAGCCATCCATCCTGGCTATGGTTTTCTCGCAGAAAATGCTGATTTTGCTGAACACGTTGAGCAAAGTGGCTTTGTATTTATCGGCCCGAAACCTGAAACGATCCGATTGATGGGCAATAAAGTCACCGCAATCAAGGCCATGAAGGAAGCTGGCGTACCTTGCGTTCCAGGCTCCGATGATCCTTTAGGTGATGATGTTCATGAAAATTTGAGTATTGCAAAACGGATTGGTTACCCAGTCATTATCAAAGCTGCAGGTGGTGGCGGTGGCAAGGGCATGCGCGTTGTTCACAGTGAAGCCGCTTTAATTAATGCCATCGCACTGACGCGCGCAGAAGCCAAAGCTAATTTTAATAATGACATGGTCTACCTTGAAAAATTCTTGGAGCATCCGCGCCACATTGAAGTTCAAGTGTTTGGGGATGGAAAGGGAAATGCGATTCATCTTGGGGAGCGTGATTGCTCGATGCAACGTCGTCACCAAAAAGTAGTCGAGGAAGCACCTGCCTATGGGATCACAGAAAAAGAACGCGCATTCATCGGCCACCGTTGTGTTGAGGCCTGCCGCCAAATGGAATATCGTGGTGCAGGTACGTTTGAATTCCTCTATGAAAACGGTGAATTTTATTTTATTGAAATGAATACGCGGATCCAAGTTGAGCACACGGTGACGGAAATGATCACGGGCATTGATCTGATCCGTGAACAATTGTGTGTAGCATCCGGGTTACCGATGAATTATCGCCAAAATGATATTCATATTCAGGGGCATGCAATCGAATGCCGAATTAATGCAGAAGATCCTTATACATTTACGCCATCACCTGGAACGATCAACTTATTTCATGCGCCAGGTGGGCCTGGTGTTCGTATGGATAGCCATATTTATTCAGGTTATAAAGTTCCGCCTTATTATGATTCGATGATTGGTAAATTAATTACACACGGTCGAACGCGTGAGATCGCCATCGCACGCATGCGAACGGCGTTGGATGAGTTGATCGTTGAGGGAATTAAAACGAATATTCCTTTATTGCAGGATATTATTCGTGATGGAAATTTTACGCAGGGTGGGACTAATATTCATTATCTTGAAGAGATGATTAAGATATAAAAATGGGCGTCATTGCGAGCAATTGCGCTGAAGAATTTTAAAAGAGGCACGGAAATTTCAGCGCAATTGCGTGGCAATCCAGGAAAACCATCTTGAAAAGATCACTTCGTAAGAAAACTTCGCCACTGGATTGCCACGAAAATACGCTGTTATTTCTTTCTTTTTTTCAAGATCCTTCAGCGTATTTTCTCGCAATGACGACCCTAAAAAATATCTAACTTTCAATACAATTAACAGGTAAACAAATGTCCTGGTTCAACTTAAAAATCCTCACAAAACCTGATCAAGCCGATTATTTTACGGATTGTTTTCTTGAGCTCGGCGCTGTGTCCGTCACCTATGAAGATGCGGCCGATCAACCCTTGTATGAACCTGCTCTGGGTGAAACACCATTGTGGCAACAAACCTGTGTGGTTGCGCTCTTTCCCATTGAAATTGCTGTGGATGAAATCCTACTCGCACTGATTGAAAAAGAAGGCGCCGCTATCACAAAACAATTAAAATTTGAACCACTGCCTGATGAAAATTGGGCTCTGGCTTGGCGGGCACATTTTAAACCGCTGCGCTTTGGGCATTTATGGATCTGCCCGGATCAAACTGATGTTCCTGATCCTAAAGCCCCTGCTGTTTTTTTATCACCTGGACTCGCCTTTGGTACAGGCACACATCCAACAACAGCACTTTGCCTTGAAGCGCTTTCTGATTATTCACTTCAAAATTTAAACATTTTAGATTACGGCTGCGGCTCTGGGATCCTTGCACTTGCCGCCTTAAAATTAGGCGCATCTCATGCCCTTTGCGTTGATCATGATCCACAAGCGATTCTTGCAACCCGTAACAATGCACAACAAAATCAATTTACTGAAGCTGAGTTAACCACGCAACTTGCTGAAGACTTTCTACCGCAACACTTCGATCTCGTCATCGCCAATATTCTTGCCAAACCCTTAATTCATCTTGCACCTTTATTAATCAATTCAACCCGCCCTGGTGGACAAATCATTCTCTCCGGTATCCTCGCGAGTGAATCCCTAGAAGTTCAAAAAGCTTATTCAAATGATATTCTTTGGGAAAAAATAAACCAAAGAGAAGGTTGGGTTATTTTGGTAGGAACCCGATAAAATATTTCACAAGACTTCACATTTCATCTTGAGTGTTTCTGATACAGTGATATAATGCCTTCGTGCATTTACTTGAGCTAAATTTGTTCGCTCAAGGGATGCCATACTCATCACACTCAGGTTTTAGGGATTTTAAGCCTCAGCTGTAGGTCAGATTGAAACGTTCTGATTGAGAAAAAGTGCAGGAATATTCAGCATATTTTGAGCTTTTTCGATTGAAGAACGTTTCAAGATGGCCTGCAGATGAGGAATTAAAAACCTAAAACCTGAGTGTGATGAGTATAGTAGGCAAAGCTTTGTTTTTGCATGGCTTCATTAAAGGATGCAATTTTTGATTTTGTAAAAACAAAAATTGCGAAAAGGAAAAGAGGGTAAACATGCCTGAAACAGTAGAACTTCCAGTCCGGCCAACAACGGCCCAACCTGGACAACCCAACCAGACCCTTTCGGGCTGCGTTGCGTCAGCGCTTCAAAACTATTTCTCCAATCTAGGTGGGCAACTACCTACCAATCTCTATGAGATGGTGCAAAGAGAAGTAAATGGGCCGCTCCTTGAGGCTGTTATGCGCTATGTTCGTGGCAATCAATCAAGAGCAGCAATTCTGCTTGGTTTGAGCCGTGGAACATTACGTAAAATGCTTAAGACTTACGATTTGCTTGATTAAACTAGCTTATTGTTTGTTTTCTTTCCGGGCAGGAACTCATTTCTGCCCGATGCTTTTCTTTATTCTGAAGAAATCATGCACAACATAGAATCCAAAAAAACTGACAGTTTTGCTCAGAACATTCGCCGTGTTCGTCGAGCCCTACTCAGCGTGTCTGATAAAACAGGCATCATTGATTTTGCAAAAGAACTTTGCGCACTCGGCATTGAACTCCTCTCGACAGGTGGAACTGCAAAACTTTTGCAAGATCATCAAGTGCCTGTCATCGACATTGCTGATTACACCGGATCGCCAGAAATGTTAGGCGGACGTGTCAAAACACTTCACCCAAAAATTCATGGCGGTATTTTAGCACGCCGAGGCGTAGATGATTCCGAACTGAAGCAATATGACATCCAACCCATCGATCTCGTCGTTGCCAACCTCTACCCTTTTTCAAAAACCATTGAAGCACCGAACTGTGATTTGGCAAGCGCCATTGAAAACATCGATATTGGCGGTGTCACCCTGCTGCGCGCTGCAGCAAAAAACTACGCTGACGTCACCGTTGTTGTGCAATACCGCGATTATGCAAAAGTCTTGCGTGAACTGGCCCAAGAAGGCGGCATCCAAGCCCAAACACGCTTTCGTCTCGCGAAAAAAGCTTTTGCTCATACAGCGCATTATGATGGCGCCATCACGAATTATTTAACCTCCTTTGATGATGAAGGAAAACAATTACCCTTTCCCGGGGTTTATAATGTGCAATTTAGAAAAAAAAGAACATTGCGCTACGGTGAAAATCCTCATCAACGTGCTGCTTTTTATGCGGACACCCATGTCAAACTTGATAGCACCCTCGCAAAAGCACATAAACTCCAAGGAAAAACATCCTCGTTTAATAATATTGCCGATGCCGATGCTGCGCTTGAATGCGTTAAAGCCTTCCTTGGAACTCCCGCCTGTGCCATCGTCAAGCATGCTAATCCCTGCGGTGTTGCTCTTGGTGAGACACAGCTTGAAGCCTATGAGCGTGCCTATGCAACAGACCCTCAAGCCGCATTTGGTGGAATTATTGCGTTCAATGAACCCCTTCAAGCAGGAACGACTGAAGCAATCCTTAACCAACAATATGTCGAAGTCATCATCGCACCCGATGTTGATCCTATCGCCGAAAAAATTCTCATGACAAAGCCTAGCATTCGCGTGATCGTTTGTGGCGAACTTTCAAAAAAACCTACACCTGGTTTTGACTTAAAACGTATCCACGGCGGACTTTTAGTCCAAGATTGGGATGAACTGGATATTAATTTAAATACACTTGAATTTGTGACCCAACGTAAACCCAGTGAAAAAGAATTACAAGATCTCATCTTCGCTTGGCGGGTCGCACAATGCGTTAAATCCAATGCCATTGTTTATGCAAGAAACCAACGCACCCTAGGCATTGGCGCAGGACAAATGAGTCGCGTCTACAGCGCGCGCCTCGCTGCGATGAAAGCCCGCGATGAAAACCTTGAATTAGACAATGCCGTGATGGCCTCCGATGCTTTTTTCCCTTTTCGCGATGGCATCGATGCTGCTGCAAAAGAAGGGATCCGAGCTATTATTCAACCTGGCGGCTCGATCCGCGACGCTGAAATCATCGACGCTGCCAATGAACAAAACATCGCCATGGTTTTTACGCGCATACGGCATTTTAAGCATTAGCGATCTTGTTCTCCTCATTCCGGGATGACGAAGCTCTGGATCGCTTCCGCGGGAATGATAGTTTCTACATTAATTCTTCTTTAGAATAGGAGTTCTCATGAATTTACGCCGCACTCTAAACGTCAACAACAAACAATACGACTATTTTAGTATTAAAGCTGCACAAGACGCGGGGTTCAAAAACCTCTCGAAACTCCCCTACTCCATGAAAATTCTCCTTGAAAACCTGCTCCGTCACCTCGACGGCCACACCGTCCAAAAAGACGATATCAAAGCCTTCGAATCCTGGATCACCACCAAACAATCCGACCGCGAAATTGCCTATCGCCCAGCCCGCGTCCTCATGCAAGACTTTACCGGCGTTCCTGCCATCGTCGATCTCGCCGCTATGCGCGTGGCCATGGAGAAACTCGGCGGTAATGCAGAAAAAATTAATCCTCTCATTTCCGTCGATCTCGTCATCGACCACTCCGTTCAAGTTGACGAATTTGGCACCCCAAAAGCCTTTGAAGATAATGTCCATATCGAAATGGAACGAAACCTCGAACGCTACCAATTCCTCCGTTGGGGTCAAAAAGCGTTCGCCAACTTCCGCGTCGTTCCTCCAGGCACCGGAATCTGCCACCAAGTCAACCTCGAATATTTAGCCCGCGTAGTTTGGACACTCGACAAAGATGGCCGCACACTTGCCTATCCCGACACCGTCGTTGGAACTGACAGCCATACCACAATGATCAACGGCCTCGGCATATTGGGTTGGGGTGTTGGCGGTATTGAAGCTGAAGCAGCCATGCTCGACCAACCCATTTCGATGCTGATCCCCGAAGTTATCGGCGTCAAACTCACTGGCCATCTCAAAGAAGGCATCATTGCAACCGATCTCGTCCTTACCATCACACAAATATTGCGCAAACGCGGTGTCGTTGGAAAATTCGTTGAATTCTTTGGTCCAGGTTTAAAAGATCTTCCCTTGGCTGATCGTGCAACTATTTCAAACATGGCCCCCGAATATGGCGCAACTTGTGGCTACTTCCCCATCGACGACGAAACCCTACGCTACATGGAATTAACAGGTCGCGATCAAGATCTCATCGCACTCACTCGTGCTTATGCAAAAGAACAGGGGCTTTGGCACGATCCACATTCACCAGATCCCATTTACACGGATATCCTTGAATTAAATTTATCCGACATCGAACCCAGTTTAGCAGGCCCCAAACGCCCTCAAGATCGCGTCAATCTTTCCAGCATACGTGGAGCATTTGATCAAGCACTCGCGCAAGCGGGTAAGAGCAATGAAATCAATCTCGCTGTTCCTGCAGAAGCAGAAGGAGGGGATTATGCCCTCCACCATGGTGATGTGGTCATTGCAGCCATCACGAGTTGTACCAACACCTCCAACCCTAGCGCTTTAATCGCGGCAGGCCTCATCGCTAAAAAAGCGATCAAACTTGGATTACACAATAAACCTTGGGTAAAAAGCTCCCTCGCACCTGGCTCAAAAGTTGTGACCGACTATTTAAATAAAGCCGGTCTACAAACGTATTTGGATCAACTTGGATATAACCTCGTTGGCTACGGTTGCACAACTTGTATCGGAAATTCAGGCCCATTACCCGATCCTGTTTCAAAAGCGATCGATGCGGCTGATTTAGTGGTTTCTTCTGTGCTCTCGGGTAATCGTAATTTCGAAGGACGCGTGCATCCACAAGTTCAAGCGAATTGGCTGGCCTCGCCGCCCTTAGTCGTCATTTTCGGATTAGCAGGAACCACGCGCATTGATTTAAATCATGAACCCGTCACACATGATCCAAAAGGCAATCCTGTTTATTTAAAAGATCTCTGGCCCAGCAATGCAGAAATTTTAAAAGAAGTCAGCCGCGTCGTTTCACGCGATATGTTCATCGAACAATATCGTAATACATTTATGGGTGATTCAGTTTGGCAATCGATCAGCATCAATGAAGATAAAACGTATCAATGGCAACCGCAATCGACCTACGTCAAACATCCACCTTATTTTGAAGGTTTGACAAAACAATTACCGCCGATTAAACCGATCAAACAAGCGCGTATTTTGGCATTATTAGGCGACAGTGTAACGACAGATCATATTTCACCCGCAGGCTCGATCAAATCGAGCAGTCCTGCTGGGCGTTACCTCACTGAACTTGGCGTTGCCGTCAAAGATTTTAATTCCTACGGCACGCGCCGCGGTAACCATGAAGTCATGATGCGCGGAACATTTGCAAATATTCGTATTCGCAATGAAATGCTGCCCGGTGTTGAAGGTGGATTTACACGCCACATTCCAAGCGGCGAACAATTATCCATTTTTGATGCAGCCATGCGCTATCAAGCTGAAAAAACACCGTTGGTTGTGATCGCAGGAAAAGAATATGGCACAGGTTCTTCGCGCGATTGGGCTGCAAAAGGCCCGCGTTTGCAAGGTGTGCTTGCTGTGATTGCTGAAAGTTTTGAGCGGATCCACCGTTCCAATTTAATTGGTATGGGCATTTTACCTTTCCAATTTATCGACGGCACCACGCGCAAAACTTTGAATTTAACCGGTGAAGAAACCATTGATTTACTTGGAATTGATGAGAAAATTTCACCAAATATGATCATTCAAGCCCATTTCACACGCGCTGATGGCACATCGTTCAAATGTCCTTTATTGTGCCGTATTGATACAGCTGATGAGGTGGACTATTACAAAAATGGCGGCATTTTACATTATGTGTTGCGTAAAATGTGTAAGAATTAAGGAGCAACATGCACACCTTTAGTCAATATTGGGTTTTCCTAGCCGAAACAATTACCGTCGTATTTGCCATCTTGGTGATTGCTTTTGGTTTAATGGTTTTATTCAGCAAGAATAAATCTTCCGATCGCTCACGTATTGAAATAAAAAAACTCAATGATTGTTATGATGATTTGCGGGATCAATTACAAGAAAACGTCCTGGATAAAAAGGAATTTAAGCGCTACATCAAGGATGAAAAAAAGCGAGAAAAAGAAGCCGCTCATGAAAAAACCGAACGGAAGCGCTTGTTTGTCATTAAATTTGATGGTGACATGAAAGCCTCAGCCGTCACTCATTTGCGCGAAGAAATTACCGCTGTGTTAACGATTGCCACACCCAAGGATGAAGTGGCCGTATTGATTGAAACCGGCGGCGGTTTCACCCATGCCTATGGTTTAGCCTCCTCGCAACTTCAACGACTCCGCGATCGCCATATTCCCCTGACCACCATCATCGACAAGATCGGTGCAAGTGGCGGTTACATGATGGCTTGTGTGGGGAATCGAATTCTCGCAGCACCGTTCGCGATCGTTGGTTCCATCGGCGTGGTTGGACAATTACCGAATTTTCACCGTTGGCTGAAAAAAAATGACATTGATTATGAATTAGAAACAGCGGGCGAATACAAACGTACTTTGACAATGCTCGGTGAAAATACCGATAAAGCCCGTGAAAAGTTTCGTGCTGAAATTGAAGATGTTCACGTTTTATTTAAACAGTTTGTTTCACTCCATCGCCCCCAAGTGAATATTAAAGAAATTGCAACCGGTGAACATTGGTTTGGCCAACGTGCCCTTGAAAAAAATCTCGTTGATGAACTCACCACGAGTGATGATTATCTCTTTGCTCAAAGCAAAATTGCTGATTTGTATTTGATCCGCCACCAAAGTAAAAAATCCTTGAGCGAACGACTTTTTTCTGCAAGCACCCAGATGTTAAGTCGGGTGTTTGGGGGCGCGAAGGGGTTCTTTTAAGCTGGAGTTGCAAATCGACATTCCGAATCTCGCTAATGGCCAAATGGATCCAAATCCAAACAAGAGCCATCATTTTGATATGTGATAGCGCTCCAAACCCTTCATCCTCGCCCACGCGAGGATGAAGTTTTCCTCTCATTATTCCTTCAGACACGCTTCACTATTTAACTGCGCTTGCTTCAACAAAGCTTTCTGCGCAGCTTCACGATGCTCAGCACGTCCTGCCCATGTTTTCAGCGCCTCTGCTTGTAAGGCACGGCCATAGGAATAACTCAACAACCAAGGATTAGCCGTTTCATTTATTTTCTTCAAATGCAAAGTCGCCAACTCATCGCGTTGGCCGCCGGATAAAAAGTTAATCGTGGGCACAGCTGCAGGCACCGTTCGACGAAGCACACGCACAGTTGCCGCAGCCACTTCATCCGCATTTGCTTGCATGGCACAATCTAAACCTGAAATCACCATATTGGGTTTAAGGATCATTAATTCCAAACGAACACGATGTTTATTTAAAGCACAAAATACTTTACGCAAGACTTGCTGCGTCACCACTTCACAACGCGCCAAATCATGTGAACCATCCATCAACACTTCAGGCTCGACAATCGGCACAATCCCCTCAGCCTGGCAAATGGCCGCATAACGGGCTAATGCTTCTGCATTTGCATGGATCGCATAGGCACTGGGTTGATCGGCTGTGATGGGAAGGACAGCACGCCATTTTGCAAACCGCGCACCCATTTCTTTGTAGTTCCGCAACCGTTCACCCAAACCATCCAGACCTTCTGTAATTTTTTCATCCGGCGATCCAGGCAGCGCAATCGTACCCTTATCCACTTTAATCCCTGGTACAATCCCCTGCTTTGCAAGATAGTCTGGAAAAGGAATACCCTCTGATGTTTTTTGCCCAAGTGTCTCTTCGTATAAGATAACACCGCAGATGTAACGATTTAATCCGGGCGCCGTAAACAATAAATCCCGATAAGCCCGACGAGTTTCTTCAGTTGATTCCACACCAACCGCCTTAAACCGCTTGGTGATCGTCCCTGTACTTTCATCTGCCGCCAAAATACCTCGGCCAGGCACGGCAATATTTTTCATCGTTTGAGCTAATAAATCAGACACGTTTTTCTCCTGGGGTTTATGAAAAAAAGGCATTATACTCACTTTCTCTCATTGTTAACAGGGAAGGCTGCGTTAATACCACAACACGTATTGACGCAGCCTTCCCTGTTAACAATTCATCGATGGACTAAAACGAATCAATATGACAAACCTCAAAACAACCTCACAACTACTCATCGCACTCCTAAGCGGCACCCTCCTCACGCTCGCCTTTGCCCCCTGGGAATACTACCCACTTGGCATCCTCAGTCCTGCACTGCTCCTCCTCACACTCCAGAACGCCACACCCAAACGCGCCTTCACACTCGGTCTCCTCTTCGGCCTCGGCCTCTTTACCACAGGCGTCTCCTGGATCTTCATCAGCATCCACACCTACGGCGGCACAGCTGCCTGGCTCGCTGCTGTATTCACTCTCCTCTTCGCCACAACCCTTGCCCTCTTCCCTGCAGTTCAATGCGGCCTCCTCAATCGCTTCTACCCCAAAAACACCCACTTCAAATACCTCATCGCTTTCCCTGCGAGCTGGGTCCTCATCGAATGGGTACGCAGCTGGTTCCTCACTGGCTTCCCCTGGCTCTACCTGGGCTACACGCAATTCACCTCACTCCTACATGGCTATGCGCCTATTTTCTCCGTCTACGGACTCTCCTTCTTCACAGCGTTTACCGCCAGTGCGCTCCTGGCCCTCATCACCCTCAAACAACACCGTGCAACCATCATCGCCACCCTCTTCGTCATCTGGATCATAGGCGGCCTACTCACACTCATTCAGTGGACGCGTCCTATTGGAACCCCGATCAGCGTCGGCATCGTACAAGGTAATATCGCCCAAGAAATCAAATGGGATCCCAAACAATTCGAACAAACACTCGAAACCTATGCCACGCTGACCACACCACTTTTTAGGGAACAACGCCTCATCATTTGGCCTGAAGCCGCTATTCCATTGCCTGACAGCAATATTCCAGGATTTTTAAGCCAACTTAACACACGCGCTCTCCAACATCACGCCACTCTCATTTCAGGGATCATCGAACAAGATGTCGGCGGAAATTATTACAATGCCCTCGAGAGCTTTGGAACTGAACATGGACACTACGAAAAACGCCACCTCGTTCCCTTTGGCGAATATGTACCACTCGGGCCTCTGTTACGGGGCTTGATCGCGTTCTTTGATCTGCCCATGTCTGACTTACATCCAGGCCCTTCCCTTCAAAACGCCCTGCATGTCGGCTTCACGACGATCGCGCCCTACATTTGCTATGAAATCGCCTACCCTGAACTTGTACGCGGCGACTTTCCACAAGCTAATTTCATCTTAACCGTCAGCGACGACAGTTGGTTTGGACGCTCGATTGCCCAACCCCAACATTTACAAATCGCCCAAATGCGCTCACTTGAAACTGGCCGCAGCCAAATTTTCAGCACCAACAATGGGATCACTGCGCTCATCGATGCACGCGGACGGATCACCCAACGTATCCCTTCTTTTAAAACAGGGGTTTTAACCGGCGATCTTCAACCGATGATGGGCTCAACACCCTGGATCATGATCGGACAATGGCCCTTGCTGGGTCTTTTGTTTGTGCTCTTTTTGATGGGATCGCCAGTGATACGGTGGAGGGTTAGACGGTGAAAATAATGTATACTAGATGCACCTTTTTTCGAGAGCTACCATGAACGAACAATACGAACCCAACCTCATTGAAACCGCGATCCAGCAAGACTGGGAAGAAACTAACCTCTACAGCACTACAGAAGATTTTAACAAAGAAAAAGCCTTCATCCTCTCCATGTTCCCCTACCCTAGCGGCGACATCCACATGGGCCACGTCCGTAACTACACTCTTGGCGACGTCATCGCCCGCGTTGCCCGCATGCAAGGCAAAAACATCCTTCATCCACCCGGCTGGGATGCCTTTGGCCTTCCTGCCGAAAACGCTGCGATCAAACACAAAACACATCCAGCAAAATGGACTTACCAAAATATCGCCGAGATGAGAAAACAATTCAAACGCCTCGGCTTCTCCTACGATTGGAACCGAGAGCTCCTCACCTGTGACCCCAAATATTATCGCTGGGAACAGTGGCTCTTTGTCCGCCTCTTCAAAAAAGGACTGGTTTACAAAAAACTCAGTCTCGTTAATTGGGATCCCGTCGACCAAACCGTGCTCGCCAATGAACAAGTTGTTGACGGCAAGGGCTGGCGATCCGGCGCGCCGATTGAACGACGCGAAATCGCCCAATGGTTTCTCAAAATTACCGATTATGCTCAAGAACTCCTCGACGATCTCGACACCCTTGACCAATGGCCCGAACAAGTTCGCACCATGCAACGCCACTGGATCGGCCGATCCGAAGGCGTCCAAATCACCTTCCACGTCAAGGACAGTGAACACATACTCAACGTTTTCACCACCCGCGCTGACACACTTTATGGTGCTACTTATTTATCGATCGCACCTCAACATCCTCTCGCTCTACTTGCGGCAACTCATCGCCCTGAACTCAAACCCTTCCTCGAAGAATGTGCGCACATTCAAGTCGCAGAAGCCGCTCTGGCCACACTCGAAAAACGCGGGCAATACTCAGGCTTCATGGCCATCCATCCTTTGACCGGCGAACACCTTCCCATTTGGATCGCTAATTTTGTCCTCATGGATTATGGCTCAGGCGCCGTCATGTCCGTACCGGCACACGATCAACGTGATTTTGAATTTGCTAAGAAATATAATATTCCGCTTAAGATAGTGATTTGTAATGATAAAGATGAATCAAAATGTGAGCCAGATGATCTGACCTGCGCACTCACTGAAAAAGGTCGCTTGATCAACTCAGGCCCCTATGATGGATTAAATTCACAAGAAGCCATCGAAAAAATTACGGCTGATTTAGAAAAAAAACAACAGGCCACACGCCAAATTCATTTTCGTTTACGCGATTGGGGTGTTTCAAGGCAACGTTATTGGGGCGCACCCATCCCTATCATTTTCTGCCCCGATTGTGATGCTGTACCCGTGCCTGAAGATCAGTTACCTGTGGTTCTACCTGAAGATATTGAATTCACGGGCCCTCATTCACCACTGACCACAGAACCTTCGTTTTTTGAGACAAACTGCCCTCAATGTGGAAAAAAAGCACGTCGTGAAACGGATACTTTTGACACCTTCATGGAGTCCTCGTGGTATTACGCCCGTTTTGCCTGCCACGATCAACATCAAGCCATGCTAGATGATCGCGCCAATTATTGGACACCCGTCGATCATTATGTGGGTGGCATTGAACATGCTGTCATGCACTTACTCTATGCACGGTTTTTACATCGCGTCATGCGCGATGAAGGATTACTCCATAGCAATGAACCATTTAAACATTTATTGACACAGGGCATGGTCCTTAAAGATGGCTCAAAAATGTCGAAATCCAAGGGTAATGTGGTCAGCCCACAGATCATGATTGATCGCTTTGGCGCAGACACTGTTCGTGTGTTTATTTTATTTGCTGCACCGCCTGATCAAGCACTGGAATGGTCAGACTCTGGCATTGAAGGCACGCATCGGTTTTTAAAGCGCCTCTGGTCATTTGCTTATACACATTCTTGGCTGCGTGATATTAATATTGTTAATCAATCCTTCCTGCCTCTGGAATTAGATATGGCGCATCTTGAGCCCCATTATGTAGATGCACGGCGTGAATTGCATCAAACCGTTGCACAAATGTTGAATGATTTTGAGCGATTTCAATTTAATACCGTCGTCTCTGGCTGTATGAAAATTTTAAATCTTTTGGGCCGCTTAGAAGAGACACATCAAGATGCGCATCATTTTATTGTGCACGAAGGATTTAGTTTTCTGTTACGTTTACTCTCGCCCATTGCGCCTCACATAACCGATCATTTATGGCGCGAATTAAATTACGGTGAATGTATGCTCAAAGCACCGTGGCCGAAAGTTGATCACGAGGCGCTACAAACAAATTCATTAACTTTGATGATCCAAATCAATGGTAAATTACGCAGTGAATTGCGGATCGCAGCTGATGCCAGCGAAGAGACGATTCAGGCCGCAGCTTTGGCGCTTCCTGCGGTTCAATCTTTTCTTAGTGGAAAAAGCTGTAAAAAGATTATTGTGGTGCCGCGTCGGTTGGTTAATGTGGTGATTGGTTAATGATCAAAAAAATACTTCTACTCAGTGCCCTCTTTCTCACCGGCTGCGGCTTTCATTTACGTGGTGACATGCCCATTCCGCCTGAATTAGCCACACTCTACCTCAAAACCGACAAACCCTATGACCCGCTCAGTAAAACCTTACACGAAGTTTTTGAAACTGCGGGCGTTCATTTTGTGGACTCTGCGAATGAATCACCCACAACCCTCGACATCGTCAAAGAACAACAAGGCGCAAATGTCACCAATGTCGGCACGAACACGACAACTTTACAATACAATTTAACTTATTCGGTCACCTATCGATTACTTGATCGCAATGGAAAATTATTAGCAGGCCCTTTCACCGCCTCAGAAAACTCCACCCTCATGATGACTTCAAATTCGATGCTGAGCGGCAATCAAACACAGGCCCAAATGCAAGCCCAAATGCAACACGATGCTGCGGAGCAGATTTTAAATATATTAACAGCGCCGGATACGATTAAACGGTAGTAGATCCACCTCTCCCTCCCATGCTACCCTTGCCTCGATTCATCAAATGGAGCCTGTATGGTCGAACACATTGAAATAGCACTTCCCGAAGAAACCAATCGGATCCACTGGCGGATGGTCATCACCGCAGGCACAGGCTTTTTTACCGATGCCTACGATCTATTTATCATCGGTGTTGTTACCGCCATCCTTGCGCCCATCTGGCATCTCAGTATGACACAGCTTGCCGTCCTCAATGCAGGTGCACTCGCCGCCGCAGCTGCAGGAGCTCTCTTGTTCGGCGCACTCTCAGACAAATTTGGCCGCAAAAAAATGTACGGCGTCGAAGTGGCTATTTTATTCGTCGGCGCGATTTTATCTGCTATTTCCCCTAATTTTACTTGCCTCCTCATTTCACGCATCATTGTCGGCCTTGGCATCGGTGGTGATTACCCCAGCAGTGCCGTGGTTGCCAGTGAACATGCTGGCCGTAAAAATCGGGGTTATCTCGTGCTCCTTGTTTTTGCTATGCAAGCGCTAGGTCTAGTGGTCGGCCCCTTGATCGCTTCAATTTTACTCGCGACACAAATTCCCGCCCATTGGGTTTGGCGAATTCTCTTGGGATTAGGCGCGATTCCTGCAGCTTCTGTGTTTTATTTACGCCGAAAAATCCAAGAAACCCCGCATTATAAGCTCAGTAAACAATCCCCTTTCGAAGTCAGTCGTGTGGTCAGTGATTTAACAGGATTACTGACCGAAGAATCACAACCCACTTATAAACCTCAAAAACTCACCGATCGGAAATGGTTGAAAATGATCATCGGTACGGCTGGCAGTTGGTTTTTGCTGGACGTCGCCTTCTATGGTAATGGTGTTTCTTCCACATTAATCACCCAGAAATTACAACCAAGCACCTCCTTGCTCAGCCACACCCTCATGTCCGCCTTGCTTTTCTTAATCTTTGCTGTCCCCGGTTATTTTTTAGCAGCAAAATATGTTGATCGCATCGGCCGCAAACTCTTACAAGGATTAGGATTCGTGATGATGGCCCTGTGCTTTGGGGCAATTGGATTTATTCCTGGCTTGACGAATCAAACGGGACTTTTTTTATTGATTTTTGGGATCAGCTTTTTCTTCATCAATTTCGGCCCAAACACCACTACCTTTTTAATTCCCTCAGAAATTTATCCCACATCTATTCGCGCCAAGGGTCATGGCCTTTCAGCCGCGATTGGAAAACTGGGCGCTTTTGTCGGGGTATTCGTGCTGCCGCTGGTGTTACAACGTTGCGGGTTACCCTTCACCATCGGTATGATGGCGATTGTTTCTTTAGCAGGCCTTGGTACAACGTTTTTGTTGCCTGAAATGAAGCAGCGTTGTCTTTCAGAAACTGAAAATAATTAAAGGTTGTGTGTTGGGTTACGCTCGGCCTTTGGCCGTGCTAACCCAACCTACACCAATTTAGTAGGTTGGGTTAGCAGAGCCCGAAGGGCGTGCGTAACCCAACAGACCCATTTAGGTTATTAAATGTCAAAAGAAAAAAAACTCGACGACTACGAAGAAAAACTCCGCCACTACATGGGTATGGCGATCAGCGATTACAACATGATCCAATCCTCGGATCGCGTGTTAGTGTGTGTATCAGGCGGAAAAGATTCTTTTACAATGCTTGATATTTTACGAAAACTTCAACAACGCTCGCGGCAAAAATTTGAGCTTTTTGCGTTTACTTTAGACCAATCACAACCTGGCTGGGATGATACTGCCCTACGTGCTTGGTATGAGCAACATCACGTACCCTATGAAATCCTCAAACGCGATACGTATTCCGTCGTCAAACAAAAGATACCCGAAGGTCAAACGTATTGTTCATTATGCTCGCGCTTGCGCCGTGGGAATATTTACCGTTACGCTGCGGATCATGGGTTTAATAAAATCGCCCTCGGCCACCACCGCGATGATTTGATCACCTCGCTGTTGATGGCCGTGCTTTACAATGGCGAGATCCGCTCCATGCCACCTAAATTATTATCTGACGATAAGCGTCATATTCTGATCAGACCCTTAGCCTATTGTCAGGAAGCTGATATTCAACAATACGCTGCTCTGCGCGAATTTCCTATTATTCCGTGTACCTTGTGCGGGTCACAAGAGAATTTGGCTCGAAAACGAACAAAAACCTTGATCCAACAATTAGCAGCAGAAAACCCAAAGATTCCAAGTAATATTTTACATGCCTTAAGTGCGGTCAAACCCAGCCAATTGATGGATCATTCGCTCTGGGATTTTAAAAATTTGGAGACGTTGAGGGAAGAGTAAGGCCAAAAACCACCTTTTTCCTCATCCTTACTACAGAAAACAGCCCTTTTTAATAAAAAATCACAAAAACATCAAATTTTTGCTGCAATTTATTTGTTTTATTGTAAGATTGGCCATGCTCTGCTTTTTTAGTGGGGTTTTTCTACAATTTAGATGAGGTTTTAAATTATGGCTGTAAAAAAAGTGGCTGCGAAAAGCAAGTCCAAAACTGCGGTAAAGAAAACGGCAACAAAACGTGTGGCTAAACCCGCTCGTTCAAACGCTGCGATCACCGATAAATTACGCAAGAGCGAAATTTTCAGTATGATCGCAGAATCCACTGAACTCAGCAGAAAACAAATTTCTGGCGTTTTCGATGAGTTGCACTCCATCATTGAACGCTCTGTTCAAAAGCGTGGCGTGGGTGAATTCACCATCCCAGGCCTTTGCAAGATCAAAATCGTTCGCAAACCTGCGACAAAGGCTCGCAAAGGGATCAATCCTTTCAATGGCGAAGAAACAATGTTCAAAGCCAAGCCTGCACGTAATGTTGTGAAAATCCGTCCTTTGAAGAAACTCAAAGAAATGGTTCTTTAATCTTGTAGTCTTAGTAGGTTGGGTTACGTTCGGCCTAAAGGCCGCCGTAACCCAACCTACACTGTTTGAATGATTCCCTCCCCAATCTGCTCTTTTTATTTGCATTTCCCCTGCTAGTCTGCTATAATAACCTAAATTTCCCCCCTTCCCAACATTCCTTCTGCCCCAAAAGCCACCCCCTGGCCCTTTTTAAAAATAGGCAGAAATCTTAAGAGGTATTTTATGGTTGACGAACACGACAATATTATTATTAACGAAAACGTTGAAGAACAAGTAGTATCACCACAAGAACAACAACGCAGACGCTTCCTTGAAGAAAGAGAACAAGAGCGACAACGGCGGCTTGCTGAAGAACGGCGCGTAGCGGAAGCAGAAGCACAACGACGGCTTGCCGAAGGTGAACAACAGCAAGAACCTGCAGCAGCCCAACCTCCCCAAAATAAAGAAGACGCCAGTCAGCAAATCATCAAGGCTGAAGGCAGTGGATGGAAAGATGCTAAAAAGGAGTTCAGAACAAACTTAAAAAATTATGCACTCAGTAGACTTAAAAGCGGCCGAGTTTTTGGAAGAGGGCTCTACAGACTATGCCAGTTGGGGATGGTCGTTTGGCCTATTGTAAAATATGGATATGAATATGCAAAGGAACTCAGTGCTGAGAAAATGAGCACCCTGTACGAAGAACACATGAAATCCCTCATTGAGTTTCAACAGCTGACTCCTGACGAACAAGAGAGAGTTTTTGCTGTGAATCGCCTGAGCAATGAAAAAATATTCCATGCCCTGCAGGACTCTCCCCCCAAGGGACTAAATTTAAAAAGTACTGAGGAAATTCAAGCCTATATAAAAGAAAACCCCGCAGAATTTAAAGCCATCTGTGAACAAGCCTACATGGAATCAAGACTGGAAATTGGAATGAGGGATAGATTGGATGCGCGAAGAAATTTTGAGCGCGATAATAACGTTCCTGAGAACGAGAAAGTATTTACAGCCGATGGCCAACTTATAAATAATCCTAAATTCCAAGCTCTTCTCTACGCAGAAGCTAAAGATGCAGGAGTCTCGCCCAGCCTCATTGATTCCTTTGTGACTCATCAATCAGGATCGTTTGTTGAAACCTATAATCAAGCATCAGCTGTGGCCTCAAATGAGCGAGCCAAAGTGCTTATAGACCTTCAAACATTGCCCTTTCAACTTCGAGAGCAAGGGTTACAGGGGGATTTAGCGCAGATAGAAAATGTAACACAGGCTTTGAAAGATTCTCCACAGGCTGTCCGAGAAAGTCCAGAAGAAGTTCTTAAGGCTGTGAACGCTTTGGAAGCTATTAACCTACAAAACATTCATGATAATTCACTACGAAACGAACTGACAACTGAAATAGCAGATATACGTACTGAACTGGATAGGCTTGTTGATCCCCGCACAGGCCAAATGCGAACCCACGACCCCTTGGGGGCTCAAGAGTTGACTGATGTAGAAAAGTTGGAAAGGGATGCTCAACTAAAAGAACTCAGTCATCGCATTACTGCCTTGCCCGATAAGCTGCTCGACCAAGAGATGCAAAACGTCCAGGAAGATCAACAGAATCCACTTCACAATCTTTACCAAGGTTTGAGCACACTCCCACCGGATGCTCTAAACGCTCAACATTTAGAAAACACCATCGAGCAGCTCACTGCAAGCATCAATGCTAATCAAGCTCTAACCGATGGACAAAAAGAGGAAGCCCTTGCCACATTGCAGGACATTAAATCCCGAGCAGAGGAAATTAATAATCAACCTGGATCCGCCGCTGTCGTAAACGCTCTGGAAAGTTTTGACAACGAACACGACAATAACAAAGCCATCTATCATCAAGAAGGCCCACCGAAAAAAGGTGAAGAAAACATCTTCACGAAAGCTGCAATAGCCTTGGGTATTACAACACCCGAACAAGAAAAACAGCACCTTGCAGGAGCTATTGTGCCTGAACTTCCACCAGTTCCTGGTGAAGCACCGGGCGGACCTCAAGGTGGTGTAGGCGGAGGCGGCGCCGCTCCGCAGCGGTAGGGGCGCCGCTCACGGCTTACGCCACTTCCTCCTGCGCCAAGAAAAGCGACAAAACATCTTTCAATAAACCTGCTAATGCCTCGGTCATGATTAAAAAATCTGCATCAAATTGCTGCTGCCGACTTTCACCTTCCAAATCGCTTGCCTGCGCAACAATCTCATTGTCAAATTGTAAGCCCCGCAAAGAACCATTTTCCAATAATGTAAATCGAATTTGATCCTGCCAACACAGAGCTAATTGCTGAACTTCACAACCCGCTTTCAATAAGGATTGAATACCACCAAAAAATAAATCTTGCTCCTGGCAACGAATCGTGCGACTTTTTTCCTGCGGATCACGCATTAAACAGGCTTTTTCAATTGAAAAATCTTTTGGATAATCCTTGTTTTTTAACCACTCCGTCAACAATGCTGGGATCCGTTTGAAAGTCAGCGGTTTAATATTTTCCAACACCGACTTTTTAAATAAAGCCAAAAAATTCTCTGTTTTTTTCGGATTATTCGTCCCCAATACCAACCAATGATTCCTTGCATCTACAAAACCATAAACACGCGTCAATCGACTAAATGCCCGAGGTAACAACGTTAAAATCACTTCATCTTTTAAATCCAACTTTTCTTTTGATCGAACCTTTCGCCCTTCTTCTCGTTGAATTTTTTTTACTTCGAGCTCAAGCGCATCACGAACCACGGATGCAGGTAAAATTTTCTCTTCAACTTGCGCACACAACATCGTGTACCCATTAATCGAACGCGTTAACGGTGCTTCATCTTCATCAACAGGCGTCACCCAACCCACATTAATCAGAGATGTTGGCAAACCAGGCTCAAATAACATCGGTGTTAATTGCAGAACCCAATCCTCTGCAGAATGAGGTAAGTCGCCTTCAAATTCAAAAACTTGTACTTGTTTAAACCACATTGGCTTTCCTCGTAAAATGCGCTAATCTATTTCTATCTTATCATGGAGTCCTACAATGAAACGAATTCTAACCCTACTCACTCTCCTCCTCTGCTCCATGGGTATCGCCCAAGCAGCTAACGCTAACGACCCCTACCACCTCAAACCTGCAAAAAACACCGTCGCCCTCACCTTCGATGATGGCCCCGACATCAATTACACCAAAAAAGTCCTCGCTGTCCTTAAAAAATACAACATCAAGGCAACCTTCTTTGTCCTCGGCGGCAATGCCAAGCAATATCCTGATCTCATCAAAGCCATCCTCGCCGACGGCCACAATATCGAAAATCACTCCATGACCCACCCCATGCTCACACGCCTCAATGAACAACAACTCCAATACCAAATTGGAGGCACCAATAAAATCATCAAACAGCTCACAGGAAAAGAACCCGTCTGTCTCAGACCACCTTATGGCGCCTACAACAAACAAGTCAAAGCCGTTGCTGCTGCAAATGGCCTACAAGTCATCAACTGGGATCTCAACTCCTTCGACTATGAACGACGTGGTACTGATAAACTCGTCGCCTGGGTCACGAAGAAAGCAGGCCCAGGTTCAGTGATCCTGATGCACGATGGCGGCCCACGCCAACAAACTGTCGATGCCCTACCTCAGATCATTGAATACTACAAATCCAGAGGAATAGGCTTTAGTCAGATTTGCTACCAATAGGGGTAATGATGCGTCCCCTCAACATTCTACTTTGTTTAACCTTATTCCTGTTTGGCAGCGCCTTTGCAGCCCAGGCAACGGCGCCCAATACAAATGCAAATCCCCAACGCATCCTACTCATCATCGGCGTACCTACCGTTCAAAATGCACAGAACAAAACACTTGAAACGCAAACCATCCTCAACGATCTCATCAGCCGCCGCACTGAAAATTTAGCTCTCGGCGTTAACCAATTTCTCTCCTCCGATCACAAAAACTGCCGCGTCACTAATATTTTTGTCGCAGGTGCAGATGCCGATCCAACAGCCCTCAAAAACCTGCTCAACCCTATCCCATCCTCCTCAACTACACCGCTCGCAGGCGCACTCAAACAAGCACTCCCAGCCCTCGTTCAAATCCCGCTCAACGCTGTACTCATGATTGCTACGTTTGATCCAATCTGCTCCCCCAATCTCTGCCAACTGGCACAAAATTCAACAAATATCATCGATGCTGAATTTAAAGTCTACACTCTCGCCTATGGCCTAACACCGACTCAAACTCAAGGATTTCAATGCATGGCCAAGATCTTCAACGGCCAATTTATAGCCATTCAAAACCATCATGACTTGACCACACAATTATCAACGATCCTCGACCCCATCCAAGCCAACTCGGGCTATGGCAGCGTCAATTTAAAAGCGATGTCAAAACAAACCGGTAACCCACTCACTCAAAATGTTCGCTGGTGGATCACACGGCCCTCCAGCTTACCGGGCACCGAACCTACTATTTTGCAATACTCCAATCAAGCCACGCCACACTTTCAATTAGAGCCCGGCAATTATGTGATTACTGTCACCTATGCAGGTTCCGCAACCTATCAGCCCATTACGATTGTCGCTGGCCACGCCCAAAATTTAACATTGACTCTATCTGATTAACCACAAACTCATGGATAAGCAATTTTCTCCAACAACCGATTTTTCATCTTTGCATCCACAAAACTATTCTCAATTGCAACGCGCGTAATATCCCCCAACAAAACCTCATCCAAACCAAAATGCGCTGTCGCAATCGCATATTCATGCCCCACCGTTGTCCCAAAATACGGTGGATCATCTGAATTCAAAGTTACTTTTACACCGGCCTCAATCAAAGCAAGCAAGGGATGCTCACGATAACTCGGATAAATACCGAGGACGATATTACTCGTTGGACAACACTCCAATGTCAACTCCTGCTCAATAATGAGATCCAACAATCGCTGATCTTCAATTGCTCGCACACCATGACCAATCCGCGAAATAGGCAAAGTTTTTATCGCTTCCGCAATAAACGCGGGACCTGCCATCTCTCCTGCATGAACCGTACAGGCTAATCCTGCCTCATCATGTGCAATCCAAAAAGCTCGAGCAAACGCTGCCGGTGGAAAGCATAATTCGTCCCCACCCATGCCAAAACCGACCACATAGGGATGTGGATGCTGCACCGCCTCTTCTGCTACCGCAATACATGCCTCAACACCAAAATGACGCACACAGGTCGTGATCACTCGCCCTTCAATGCCATGCTCCCGCGCCGCATCAATCGCACGCGCAATCCCCTCCAACATGCCCAAATAAGACAATCCTTGACGGCGTGCGTGATCAGGTGAGGCCATCATTTCTGCATAAATAACTCCTTCTTGGGCCGCCGATGTCAAATATTCATAGGTCACATCGTAGTAATCTTCTGACGTGCGTATCACAGAACTCGCCAGATCGTAAGTATTCAAAAAGCTAGTTTTATTTTCCCCTGAAAAAGAGGACCAATTGAATCTCGTATCGTCGATAAAAAGCGTCTTGGGTAATAGCTTGTGATGACGCTGAGCTAGCTGCTTAATGAGTCGAGGTGTTGCAGCACCTTCGAGGTGTAAGTGGAGCTCGGCCTTGGGTATTTGCTTCATAAATCCTTTGCTCGAGGTTGAAATTTTGTTACTCTATAAACTTAAAAAGTTAAGGAGAATTATATCGTGAATGAATCAACAATGCCCGAAAAAAGTATAGATTGGAAGTTGGCTCTCCAATTAACAAATGGTAATCGAGCCCTTGCGCGAGAAATGTTGGAATTGCTCGTACAAGAACTGCCTAAAAATCGGCAAGAAATTGCAAAAACTTATGATATGAAGGATATTCGAGGATTGCGCGAATTGATCCATAAAATCTATGGCGGAACCTGTTATTGTGGTGTACCTAAACTAAAACCACTCTTAATCGACATTGAAGATCGACTCGCCACTTATCAGCTTATCGGTATTGAAGCAAGGCTCCGTCAACTTGATCAAGAAATTGTTCAAATATTAGAAGAAGCGCCTGCTGCTTTAGCGAAAGATTTTTAATTCAACTGAAGCAATAATTCCCTGCTTTTTAAGGGTCGCGTTCCTAACAAGGGTGCAAGCGCAAGACGCATGAGCCGTTTTGCGTCCTTTAATGAAGCCGGATTTTGAAAATCCTCTTGATGAAAATCAAGCAGACTTTGACCTAAAAAGACTGAAGGACCATCGCTTCCCATCATCACATCTGTTTCAATAAAACCAATGTCCGGCTGAAAGTAATAAAATAAATCAGATTCAATGGGAACTCTTTTAACCGCTTCTTGATCTAATAAAAGCGCATAACCTAATTCCGATAATACCCGCTTTTCAAAACGCCTCAACTCAATTTCCAAGGGTTTTCCCGCGGTCAAATGCACTAACATAGATGAATAGGCCTGAAATAAATCAGGATGCGGATCATAACGATGCACCAAACGGAGTAATAGTTCATGAATATAAAATACGCCTAAGATTGCCTGATTGGGTGGTGTTAAAAAATGCCCGTGCATTTCTGCATCGGTAATAGTTAATAATTCACCCCGCCCGGAAAAGCTTAATAAGAGCGGAAAGAAAGGTTGCATAAGGCCTCGAAATTTTGACCGTGGCCCTTGTGCGCCCCGAACAACGGCACTGATTCGCCCTTGTTTTTCAGTGAAAATTTCTAACAATAAACTGGTATTACGAAAAGGCCGTGTGTGTAAAATAAATGAGGGTTCGAGAGAAACTCTGAGTGTCATTCTAATTTTCCTTTTGATCTGTCAGTCATAGCAAAGGCGGCGCTAATGCGTGTTGTGGCATTAGCGCCGCCTTTGCTATGACTGACAGATCAAATTCATTGCTCAAAAAACCCTAAACTTTGCAAAGCCCGATCATCATCGGCCCATCCTTTACGAACTTTTACCCAAAGCTGTAAAAATACTTTATTATCGACCATTTTTTCAATATCGATTCGCGCGCTTGTCCCAATTTCTTTTAATTTTTCGCCTTTATGTCCAATCACAATGGCTTTTTGACCAGGCCGCTCAACCCAAATGGTTGCCGCAATGCGTACAAGTCGTTCACTTTGTTCGAATGAATCAATCTCAACCGTGGTTGCATAAGGTAACTCTTCCCCCGTTAATCGAATTAATTTTTCACGAATTAATTCAGCGGCTAAGAAACGTTGACTGCGATCGGTAAATTGATCAGCAGGAAAAATTGCCTCTTGTTCTGGCAATTGCATTTTAATTTCTTTTTCCAATCGATGAACATTGGTACCGCGCTGAGCAGAAATCGGCACAATGGCTGAAAATGGATATTTTTCGCTGAGCATTTGAATATGAGGTAATAATTTTTCTCGCTCATGAACATGATCAATTTTATTGATCGCTAAAATCACGGGTTTTTGAAGCGCCTCAAAACGTGCAAGGATCCACTCATCTTCTTCGAGCCAACGCAGACTGTCGACTAAAAAAACGATAATATCGACATCTTCCAAGCTTGTAGTTGCTGCTTTATTCATGTGGCGATTCATGGCTGATTTCATCTCTCGATGTAATCCAGGCGTATCCACATAGACCATTTGATAATCGTCTTCAGTCTTGATCCCGACGATGCGCTGACGGGTGGTTTGTGGTTTTGATGAGGTAATGCTGAGTTTTTCACCCAAAATTTTATTTAATAATGTCGATTTACCCACATTGGGGCGGCCGACCAGGGCAATGTATCCAGCCCGGAATTTAGTGTTATTCACAAAAAATTTCTCTCCTCATTTAGGTGCGTGATCATAAGCTTTTAAATCAATATCTAGAGACCAAATACAAACTCTCGAACTAGGATGAAGCCTGCGCGTCCGCTCCCATTCTTGAATAATTGATAAATCCGCTAGGCTAATACCTTCACGGAGCTTTTCTTCAGATTTATTGCGCTGAGCATATTCAGGAAATTTAACTAACCATTGCAGAAATTCTTCGCGATTAGGAAAATAAGTTGTCCGGTATGGCGTTTCACCGTTAAGCGCTTTAGAAACATCATCAACTAATTCTTGTGCAAACTTTCGTCTGCGCCCACCATCTGACAAACGAGCAATATGATTACCTGTCTCCCAAATTGTTGCCATGGGCAACAAAAAAGAAGCATCATTTTCCGCACGTTTCTTGAATTCATCAAGCACCTCAGTACGATGTTGATTCTTACCTTCTACGTTTAACACATTAAGATAGATCGTCGTATCAAGCAATACAATCTCACTCATGCCTTATCTCCAGAGCCAGAGCGAAGGTTTTTTAACCAGCTCAGCACTCGAGCTTTTTTTTCTTCCCCTTTAGGGTGTTGCTTCACAAAACGCTCGAGAGTACCACTTGCTGCTAAATATCCTAAACGGCCTTGTGCAATTAATTCCGGATATTCTGGTAAATCTTCGAGCCGTACTAAACAACTTGTCCCATCTTTTGGATCTCGATAACAAAATACGACCTCCGGAATAGCTGACTCAGGCAATGCATCCAGTAAGGCTGGATTATGTGTAGAAAGCAAAACACGCAATTGACGACGTTCTGCAATCATGCGAATCCGCTCAAGTAAATGACTGGCACGACTTGGATGCACCCCATTGTCAATTTCCTCGATTACGACAAGACTTCCTTCCTCCGCTGATAGCATAGCTGCAGCAATGGCTAACACTCGTAATGTCCCATCAGACAGCAACGAAGCATCATATTCAACTGCGTTGCCACCAAATGTTTCAGTAAGCTGTACCATCACACCACCGCGCGGTTCAGTGAGAAAACTCAATTTAGAAATATCTTGTTCGGGCAAGCTCTGAATAAATTGAAGAATCTCCGCACGATGTGTTTTAAAAGGCTCTTGCTCAGCTTGTTGCTCTTCTCCCCACAAATTATAAAGCATACCTGATAAGTTTGAACCGTCACCCTGCAACCTCTTTTCTGAAGGAAAAGCATACCCTCGCATTTTTACTGGAACAGAATCAAGAAAAAACATCGCAGATAGCCATCGTTCGTATTTTTTGGTAATTACTGGAATATCTTCTTGTGATTTTTTGTATTTCTCCTGAAATGGAGCCGAACTGGTTAATTGCGTAAATATCGCCATTTGATCACTGCAAACAACATAGGGCTTATTGGAACCTCTCGTAAAATTATTGTATGCAACCCGTACATCTGTATTTTGTCCAGCTGAAGGTTCAGTAAGCGCGTAGAGAGGCACATTATTACCAGACTCAGAGTTCCACTCTAACGTTTCACCAGAAATATGCAAACCGTCTTCTCGATGAGAAATAGTCATCGAGAGGCGACTCCATTCAGGCTCATTGGTTTGGCAACCCAAAGTAAAAGATTCACCCTTATTGTAAGGCAAATCTTCAACACGTCCTCGAACAACCCGATCAGCACCAGCATATTGGATGCTTGTCAATTTATGTCCCTGTGCCAACCATGCTAATAGACGCATGGCCTCAATGGCATTACTTTTGCCTGAAGCATTAGCACCGATCAAGACAGTCAGGGGTGCTAACGGTAACCGTGCATTTTTGTAGCTTTTAAATGAATTGAATGTGATGGCGGTTAACATATTTATGCCTTTGAAATGTAGCCAGGAGTTTTATTCTACACTGATTTTAGAGTAAATTCTCAATAAATTGAAAAAGCGCATTTTCAGTTTTTTTGTCTTGATAAACTTTTCATAATTTGAGTTCTGAGAAGGTAATTTGATACACTTTTCACTCCCTCAACACCTGCCCTGTCAACGCATCTCGAATCGGCGTAGGCCTTGTCAAGCCACCCAAGGCCCCTGAAACTAATAGGCCGATTTGAGCCCCAAATTGGGCTTCTACGTCGTCTTTAGTTAGAGCAGGAGATTGCCCTGCCAGGTTGGCGCTCGTTGAAACAAGAGGTCCAAATGCCTCACACAAGGCCTTGGCGATGGGATGAGCCGTCACACGTAGGGCAATGGAGGGATGATCCCCACTTAACCAGCTTGGAACAGAGGCAATAGGAAACACCCAGGTTGAAGGGCCTGGCCAGCTCGCTAAAACGATATTGAGTTGTTCTGGAGAAATATCAGCGGTTAACGCTCGAAGCTGTTCCCAGCTTGAACCAATCACGATCAACCCTTTTGAAACAGATCGCTGTTTTAATGCCAATAAATTTAATACCGCTTGCTCATTGAACGGATCGCAGCCTAATCCCCAAACTGCCTCCGTGGGATAAGCAATCAACTCGCCTTGTGTTAACGCCTTTATTGCAATATCAAGTTCAAATACTGTGATCGCTCGCACAACGCTTACTCAGGTTTCAACATTATGAATAGCATGATGTTTTTGTCGCACCCTCAGATCATAGTATTGTTGTAAAAAGAAACTCGCAACCATAGGAAGCAAAAGCGCAGGAATCAATGTGGCCATGACACCTACAAAACTACGTGTAAGTATCATTAAATCTGGATGATTTGATAAAAAAGAAGCAAGGAAAGATAAGCCTCCTGCAATTTCGATCACGACAAGAAGTCCCAATCCTCCAAATAAACAAAAGAAAAAAAACGTGATCGCTAAAAAAACCAATGTTTTTCCCCAAGCCACACTAACCAATTTTGCACTATTTTTCAGTGACTGAATCACACGATTTTCTTCGAGAACAATAAACATGAAAAAGAAAATAAGAAAAAGAATAACTAAAAATCCAGGAGCAATAAAAAGCGCAAACCCTAGAATCATCAACACCATGAAACACAAGTAGGCAAGAATCATTCGAGGAAAACACCGAAGTGTATAGGCCAGTGCCACTTTATAATGAGGCGCTTCGTCAATCACTTGATGATGCAATGTAAAAAGCATGGCACTAAAAATGAAAGGTTGTACAACGAAACTCAAAAGTGCAATGACAATATTACATGAAATGCGTAACGCCTCATTCGTAACCGACGTTCTCAACCCTTCATGCGTGAATTGCAGCACAAAAAGAATTAAAAAATACAGTGCACACAGAGGCATAACTTTAATCAAGCCTTTTTGATAGAGTTTTAAGCTTGCCCATGTCAGGGCTTTTAAACCACGTTCTGTCGTTGGGATCATTGAGCCTCCTTAAGTCAATCGATGCGTACAAAAAGCGAGTAAGGCGGCAGCAGACACCATGAGCAAGGCCACCGCACCCACTAATTCATGGCCCTGGAAAATAATCTCCCTGGCTTGCTTCTTGGCCCAAATAAATACAAAGACACCCACGCCATACAATAAGCTGCTCGCCAATAAATAGTTTAGCCCCGCTGCATAAATTAACCATATCGCATAGAGTGAAGCCAGCGAGGAAATAAAAATATAACGCCGCAATGACGCGATCGTTGTTGCAAGCTTCAACCCATAGAATGCACTAAAAAGATAGGGCATTAAAATACAGCTTGTTGCTAACTTTAATAAGGTCAAATAAGTACTTTGTGAAAATAATACCACGATCAGAAAAAACTGAATGAGGCAGTTGGTGATCCATAATGCACCCGACGGTGAACCATTTTTATTTTCCAATCCAAACACTTTAGGCAATACATGATCTTTCGCTGCAATGTAGGGAAGCTCCGCACAAAGCAATGTCCAACCTAACCAAGCGCCGACCAAGGAAATCACAAGTCCAATGTTAATCAGCGTTGCTCCCCAAGGCCCAACAAGCGATTTTAGAACATAGGCCATCGACGGATCAGGCATTTTTGCAAGCGCCGGTTGCCCTACCGCAAATAATGAAAGAAGCGAAATCAAAATGTAAAGAATCAAGGTTGAAACCAAACCGATCAACGTTGCTTTTCCAACATCAGTGTGTTTTTTTGCGCGCCCAGATAAAACCACCGCACCCTCCACGCCAATAAAGGCCCAAAGTGTGACTAACATGGTCGTTTTAAGCTGGGTAAAAACTGAACCTAACTCGGGATGCGTAAAATCAAAATGAAATCGATGGAAATTCAGCGTCAATAAACAAAAAATCAAAAAAACAAGGATGGGGATGATCTTTCCCAAGGTCGCAAGCACATTGACCAAGGCCGCTTCCTTCATTCCTTTGAGAATTAAAAAATGGATCAACCATAAAAATAAAGAAGCACCAAGAATTGCAGCGGGTGTATTTCCTTTTCCAAATACAGGAAAAAAGTAACCCAAGGCACTGAACATCAAAACAGCATAGGAAACATTACCCAGTAAGGCACTGAGCCAGTAGCCCCAAGCTGAATTAAATCCGACAAATTCACCAAACCCTTCTCGCGCGTAGGTGTAGATCCCACTCTGCAAATCCGGCTTGGCTTCATTGAGGTAACCAAAGACCCTCGCCAGGGCAATCATACCTGCACCGGTGATTAACCAACCTAGCATGATTGCGAGCGCACCCGCGCCTGCAGCTAGGTTTTGTGGCAGCGCAAACGCGCCCGAACCGATCATGGTGCCAATCACAAGACAGGTGAGAGCACCTAACCCAAGTTTTTTATCACGCATTTATTTTTCCGGATTTGAGCGTTTAAAAAAATGTAGGTTGGGTTATGCGAGTACGCTAAGCCAACCTACATTTCTTTACGCGCCAAGACTACCCAACCAACACACTCACCTCTGGGTTCTCACTATAAGCGTTTAAGATGTCAATGACCAGTTGATCCAACGCACTTTTTCTTAAATCATCCGTAATGATGCCGATTTCTTCTGCCTCTTGGGTTAATCGCTTCTCAATCTCTTTTATCACAGAACCATTAGGAAATAATCTTGCTAATACGCGTCGAGCCTCAGCTGGGCCAAGGCGGCGATAAAGCTGGTTACGCACATTAGCATCTTCCGCCGTTGTACTCAGTGCCCAAAGTTCACTTGGTCCAAGGGTCAATGTAAGAAGTTGGGTATTTAATCCATGCTTCGTTGCAAATTGAGCCAGGAAAGTTGCCCCTCCTTCACGTGGACCATGCACACGCATCCGAAGGGCAATCTGCGCCGTTTCCGATAATCCAAAAACTTCAGCAGAATGTTTGATCGCCTGTAAAGGGCCTGCATCCATAATGAAGGTCGATGTTGCAAACTCAACCATGGTTCGATCAAAATCATCCAGCGATTGAGAAATTAAAGCAACCTGCACGTTCCATTTTCTGCCTTCCCGCATATCCAAAATCACCTGGCTACGCACAGCCTCAGCACGAGCTGTTCGATGAAATTCATCATAAACAATCCGCTTCGGATCTTGTCTGATCTCTGCAATACGCATGCCATGGTAGGCATGATAGGCTTCGGGGACATCTTTAATGTTGTCTTCCGTTAAATAATAATGCCGCGCCAAGATATAACGCGCTAACATATACATCACGGCTGTTTGCCGATCCGCTGCTTCACCACCACTGCGTGCGACCTCATCAAGATCCAATGACACAATACGTGCCTCACCCAGATCAAAACGGGTGACACGCGACAAAATGGGATACTCTCTGACTGCTGCAGAAACCATACGAGCAAATGCATCGATGAGCGTCTCGCCCGTCGGGGCTTTGATATTGCCATAAAGATCGGCAATGGCAGGAATTCGGCAAATTGAGGCCGTATCCGCCAATAAAGGGCTCGTATGTCGTTGCGCTAAACCCGCTTCATGTGGAAAACCCGCTAAAAATAGCGCATCCGTAACTTCCCACCATGTTGTATGCTGATCTTGTACAAAAGCAATATCTTCCAATACACTATCCACACGTAAATCAAGCCCTTTCGTATAAACATGAGGTTTCCCATCGGGCGCCAAACTTCGATATAATTCATCAACGATCATGCCTGCCATGTCACTGATCCCATCATAGGGGCGCTCTGCACCTACAGGCGTCGCTAAGAGTGTCAAGAAATTCACCAAAAATGCGCGTTCCTGAGAGGCGGGATAACGACAACCTAATTGAGTATCAAATGGATTAATTGAATGCTCAGGGATCATGCGCAAACGATGATAGGCAATAAGGTGCCGCTGATTCGAGGGAACGGCCTCCTTGAGCAAGGAAATTAAACCACTGCTTGAGGGACCAATATCGATCACAGCAATTCGAGGTAGACGCGTCAATCCAGCGGAAAGACAAAGGGCAAAGTTAATCGTATTCGATAAAACAGATTTTCCTGAACCAGGTCGTGCATAAATAAGGTCGATCCACGTTGTTTGTTGACTAGAACCCGGTTGATAAGGCCATGGTTTTCCATCGGGGCTACGGAATAACACGGCACCCTGTAACCAAGAAGACGCTGGCCGCGTTAATGGAAGCATTTTTAAAACTTCGGGAAGCGGTGCAAGACTAACCGGCGCTTCACTACGGCAATTAACAGCAAGCATACTCGAAACAACACCACCAAAGGGATCACCAGAAAACTCACTGACTTCGCACATCCCCCAGCCTTGGACAGCTTTAGCCAGTTGTGCTGCGCGATTACGTAAGAGATCATATTCGCCCTCTTTTGCCCAGGTCGATAAAGCAACACGCAGACGAACAATCACCTCACCTTTATTTTCTCGCTCCAATAGGTCTTTGATCGCATTGTGAATTAAACGATTTTGTGCGGAAGTAAATGCAAGAATAGCCGCAACGGCTGATTTGATTTTGAGTGGCGAAACGGAACCACTTTCTAAAAGAAATGAGATTCGCCAGGGAATTTGTGTGGGAAGTGTCCGCTGAAAAAGCCCGATAAAATCCATTACATCTTTCGGAAATAATTCGATAAATAAGCTCGTATAAATACGATCACCGATGCGGGTCGTCCGCAAATCCAAATTTTCAGCATCTCGGGGTAAAATCTGGGAAGAAAGTGTGGGCCAGAGCAATTCTGAAATATCTGCCCGTCGATTTTTTAATTCACGCATGGGAATTTTATCACCGGGCAACCAAGGCTGCCAATTAACTGCCGTAAATTCAGGATCTGCACTTTTTCGAATTTCATGAATAGCTTGGTGGGCATTGAGAAGCCCTGCGATGATTTGGGCAATTTGCAAATCATGTAACATGGAACGAACTAAAGATTCATGGCTTTCTCGCAATTCCAAAATTGCTGCGCCTAAATTTTGTGCTGCAATCGGAATTGCACTTTTTTTCAATTGTTTTTGTTTATTCTTGATAACGCGTCTTTGTTGATCTTTTGTTAAATTCCAAGGCCTTGTCCAAACAGCAAGAAATATTTCTTCACGCGTACAATACTTATCTAAGGCTGTTAATCGCCCGTTGAAAATATCGTCAAGATCAAGATTGAGACGTTTTCCTGTTTCACTCGCGGGCGAAAAAATTCTCTTTAATTCTTCCATCGTCCCATCACGATCATAGTTAAACAGGACTTGAATTGCATGACCTGGGCGGGCGAGTGCTGTTTGCCAACTCATGAACAAACGCAATTGTAATTCTTCAAATTCAATCCGGCCGAGCAATGTTGCCGAACCTGCAACTCGGATCACAGAAACCAAGGAACCATCGTGGGCGACCAAGGTTGTTGGGCCTTGGTTCCCCGGCCTAGATAAATCGGCCGTTTCAAGATCGCAGTAAGAAGCGTTCGTTTGCTTGAGTGTATTACTCGCCCAAGCAAGGAAATTATCAATACTATCCAACACCGGACTTATAACATTTGACATGGGATCCCTTTCTATGTCGTATTACTAAAATCAGCCTCAGCCCAAAAATTAAATATCCCTAAATGCGCCTGCTGCACTACCTATGCCACTATTTTGTATGTACTGCACATCACTTTGCGAGGAGGTACCACCCGTAAAACTTGAGCCGAGCGTGTACGCTAAGTATATGCTAAAAAGCAGGGCTGAACCGACCGCAATCTCGGTGATGGGTTTTGCAATACTGCTTTGCCCACTTTGTTGCTGGCTAAAATGTTTATGCAAATGCATTAAACCTGTGGCCATCAAGGTGGGGCCAGCAACCACACAAAATGCAACGACTGCAACCGAAAGATACCCCATACTTTGCGTAGTATCTGTCACCATTTGTTGCAAGCCTGCAGTCCCCGTCAGCGACGGAGTTGCAGAAGCAACTCCCGCACATACAAATCCCCAAATTGCTGAGAAAACAAATAAGCTTTTTGAAAAATACGATGTTTTAATTTTTAATTTCATATTAACCTCTTAATTTTAACCTCTTAATTATTACCTATCTATTGTAAATAGGTGTGCCCCCCCCTATTTGTTGAGGCGCGATTCCGCTTTGTTGCATATATTGGATATCACTTTGGCTACTTGTGCCACCGGTAAAACTTGAACCTAGCGTGTAAACTAAGTATACGCTAAAAAGCAGAGCCGCACCGACCGCAATCTCAGTGATGGGTTTTGCAATACTACTTTGTCCACTTTGTTGCTGGCTAAAATGTTTATGCAAATGCATTAAACCTGTGGCCATCAAAACGGGGCCTGCAATCACACAAAATGCAACAATCGCAACAGAGATATAACCCATACTTTGAGTTGTATCTCCTACCATTTGTTGCAAGCCTGCAGTCCCTGTCAGCGACGGGGTTGCAGAAGCAACTCCCGCACATACAAATCCCCAAATTGCTGAGAACACAAATAAACTTTTTGAAAAATACGATGTTTTAATTTTTAATTTCATATTAATCTCCTTAAAACTATTATGTATTATTTAGAAACACCCACTAATGATGTAGATTCAACCCAACGCTCAATTTGAGCTCTGAATTTCGCACGAGAAGGCAGTAAACGCAGATCTTCGAAGATTTTGCTCAATAACTCCGGGCTCGTGATATCTGCCTCAAACAAAGATTGCCCAAACACAGCCGGATCAGCCGTTCCTTCGCCAAATTTTTCCTCAACCGGCTGGCTGCGAAATTTGAGTGTCCGGTAGATTGATTGTGATAAATCACGCTGCGCCGGATTTTTTGCAATTGCACAAAACAAAACATGGCACATGCTATTGATTTGAACTTGTTCAAGTTCCGGACAATAAATTAATGAAGCACCGCCGTAGACATCCTGCCCAACAGATTCGACAAAAAAACATTGTGCGCAAAAACAACAGGCTGTCACTAAGTTAGCAAAGGAATTATTTCGGTAGTTTTGATCAAGATTGACCACTTCCTGAAACTCTTCTGTCTGAAACCCACAAAATTGACACGTATGTTGATCGCGGGCGAACACTTTTTCACGTGCAGCGATGAATGCAGCATTTGATTTGCGCTCTGTAAACAACCGCCATCCTTCTGGATTGATGGTCAGTTTAAGTTGATTAAGCGACATTTTTAAAACCAATCCAATTTCATAAAGAATGCTTTGATTTGAGCACTCACATAACTTCTTCCTCAAGAGAAGATCTAGAATAAGATTATACACGAAGAGGAACCCATGTTTCCTCTTCGTGTATAAAGACTAGGAAGAAGGAGCAATACCACTTTCTTGCATATATTGGACATCACTTTGAGCGGATGTACCACCGGTAACACTTGAGCCCAAAGTATAGACTAAGTAGACACTGAATAACAAAGCCGCACCGACCGCAATCTCGGTGATAGGTTTTGCAATACTGCTTTGCCCACTTTGCTGTTGGCTAAAGTGTTTGTGCAAATGCAACAAACCTGTGGCCATCAAAACGGGGCCTGCAACCACACAAAATGCAATAATTGCAACAGAGATATAACCCATGCTTTGGGTAGTATCTTGTACCATCGTTTTCAATCCTGCTGTGCCCGTTAAAGATGGCGTGGCGTATGCTAATGTCATACAAAATGTAAACACTGAAGCAATCGCAAGCGACCACGTTGAAACGCTGGTAAGCAAAGATTTTTTAATTTGAATTTTCACAATTGTTCTCCTCGATTTCTCGACAAGTTAATAAACTCCCAAGCTTTAAGGCAAGGGTAAACAATAGGCATTTTTGAGACTAAAAGCCCACAAACGCCCACACTCAAAGACTTCACACGATTCAAGTATAGCAAAGTCTCTGAAATTCAGGTAAAGCGATTCATTATTTTCTATGAAGATATAGGTGATGAGAACCCAAGGGCCGCCATAACCACAGCTGTTGTGGCAAGAATATTAACACCCAATAGGCCTCCAATGATATGAGTCATTGCTTTCTGGAAGTCGCCCTTCTGCGGTTGTCCATTGCGTGATCCATAGTGTGTAAGGATCATCATCCCACGAACAAAAGCGACCAAACCTACAAAACGCACAAGATTGACGATATCATTCATTCCCAAGTTAAGCTGGCCTGATGACGCAATCGGTTGGTAACCTAATAGGCCTGCGCCTGCACCAGTACCAAACAGTGTGGTAGTTAATCCATTGAAAAGATAGGGAATCAACATCAACAATCCGGCAAGCCCCATCATGAACATCGGCGGTTTAGGATCGCTTTGTGAGCCCATCATCGAACCGCTCATTTTAGCGATCATATGAAAATCAAACAGGGCTTTTGTAAAAAGCGCAATACCTGCAATCATGCAAAAAGCAGTCACCATCGCCCATAGAGATGGAAAAAGACTTTCGATCGAGCGTAACATTTGCTGTAAATTGGGCGCAGAGCCGCCCGTTGTCGCGCAACCGGACAGTAAGGGAAATGCCAAGATTGCCATGAACTTCGCGTATTTAAACATAAAACACCTTTACTGTTATTATAGCCTATAGGGAAATGACGAGGAACTGGATTCGGGGATGTAAAACGGTGATTACCTCATAACTTTTAACCATTATACCTAAGTAATATTAATTTTCGCTTATGGCGAACCGAAAAACTGTTCCACTTGTTGTACTGACCGTTCCATTGTCAGGATCGACGCGTGTAACGCGTCCATATTGTGAAACTGGGTCGCCTGGGCTAACTGTGATTGTCTTCCCATCCGAACTTTGTAGCCAGGCGCGTCCAGGAACGATCGCCTGCACATAGTAGCGCGGAACAGTAACTTTTGACGATTTTGTTGGCTTTTTAGGAACCGGCTTTGGTTTTAACTCATCAGATAAAGCCAACAATGATTGATTAACACTTTCAAGTTGAATCTGAATCGCTGCAATCTGACTAGCGCTATTCATAGCCTGCTGTTGCAAGGCGGCTAAAGTACGTTGAAAACCAATACTCTGATCTTCTAAACTTTTTATCCGGTCGGCTACACTTTGTTGTTCAACCTGAGTTTGCTGACTCAACGTCTGAATCTGTTGTTGAGTCACCGATGGCTGAGCCGGCACCTGGATCACAGGCTTTGGTAACGGAGATAAAGAATTTGGGGGAGTATTAAAAAACCCAGAAACTGAGTTGACTACTTGATATGCAAAGTATACCACAATTAAGATGGTAATGACAAGCACTATTTTATTCGATTTTAGCTTCTTCCAAAACTTCCCCGCCCCGCCAGAACCTGTTTTCTTTTGTTTTTCCTCAGCATAGACTGGAACTTCATCGTCTTCTGTGAACTGAAACTCAGATTGATCGGGATCTTGCTCAAATAGTTCATCGTCATTTCGTTTGTCGATCATGCTCTCTTCCTCTTTTCTTTATCGATGTCATTCTAAAAATTACGTTACTACCCCTGCTGAGCTGCTGGATTAGCTACATCAGACATAAACAAGATGCCAATTGCTGAACCCGCTGCTACCTTGATCGTGGGTGGGCGGTTAAAGTAATTCCCAAGCTGCTCACCCATGGTCTGCCCAACTTGGCCAAACGCCATCGCAATTTCTTCACCGGTGTTCTTACTGTTGACTACACTAAACCCGCTCACACCGCCACCTGTTGATGGATAGTAATACTGAACGGAGCCGCTGCTTGCAATAGCAGAACCATATCCTTCGAGGAATGAGGAAGCCAGTAAACTGCCCCAACGCTCGATATAGTGATTGTCTACACTCGTCGCCAACGCGGTACGTGAAGTATTAGGATCAACAGCCACAGCATTGACTTGAAGACTACTCGGCCACTTTGGAGAAGACATGGTAGTAAATGAAAGAACCACTTTTTGAGCAAATTGTGAACTCACAGGTTGAAGAGTACCAATGAGTTTTGTACCTTGATAATGACCTTCTTCAATCGTTGCCAAGACAGGGCCTGGTTCATCTGTATTCACTGCTGTATCCAAGACCGCATAGGCAATAGTACCGGCTTTAATGATAGGCGGTGTAGTGGGGGCAGGAGCACTTTGAGTTGCCGATCCTCCCTGACTCGAGGAAACACCCTCGCCTAATGCCGCATTGGCTGTAGCAGAAGACGCTTGTCCTGCAACATATTGTTGCGTGGGCACGCTCCAATCTTGCAAGAGAGCCTTGGCTTGATTTCCCATTGCCTGTGCCGTTGCCTTTGTATTTTGCCCCACATTTTGTATATTTTGCGAGGCCAATTGTTCAGTTGCTTGTAATTGCTGGGAAGCTAATTGTTGTTGAAATTGCTTAAATTGCCGTGCCGTTGGACTATTGTCGCGAGCGAGAAGTTCTGCGGGTGTCAGCGGCGCTGCTGCACCTTGAGCCGTTCCCACTGAAGCCTGGCCAGTTTGTGCTGCAGCAGCACTTGAAGCTAAATTTGATGGTTTGGATGGTGGTTTGCCGCCCTGTCTCTGACCTTGGACAACACCTCCACCCATACCTGGACTTTCAATACCTGGTAAATTTCCTACATTTCCTTCCTGCCCAGCTTGGCTTTGACCAGCTTGAGCTTGTCCACCTTGACCTTGTCCCGCCTGACCTTGTCCAACCTGACCTTGTCCGCCTTGGCCTTGTCCAGCTTGGCCTTGTCCAGCTTGGCCTTGTCCAGCTTGGCCTTGTCCAGCTTGGCCTTGTCCAGCTTGGCCTTGTCCAGCTTGGCCTTGTTCAGCTTGGCCTTGTCCAGCTTGGCCTTGTCCAGCTTGGCCTTGTCCAGCTTGGCCTTGTCCAGCTTGGCCTTGTCCAGCTTGGCCTTGTCCAGCTTGGCCTTGTCCAGCTTGTTCTTGTCCGCCTTGGCCTTGTCCAGCTTGTTCTTGTCCGCCTTGACCTTGAGCTTGTTCAGATGAACTGCCCATTGGAGGAACAGCTTGCAAACTATTCGTAAATGTCGCTACGGCGCTGCCCCCAGTTTTTTCAGCTGCTTCTGCTTGACGTTTATTTTGTTCTTCCTGAGCATGGCGATAAGTGGGTGACTCCTGCGCCGTACCAGGTATGGATTCAATACTGGGAAAACTCAGTGCCTCCCCAGGAGCACCCATCTTATTAGCAGAAGAGCGCTCATGAAGACCAATCAATGCAATGATCATCCCTAGTAATAAAACGCCCATCGACATCACGAGGATTGTTCGCGTTTTTGGATTACTAAATAGGCTGAGTATGTTCTGAAATTTATTAGTTACCGCCATTGACATCAAACCCTTTAATACTGAGTTGTTCCAAAGCACCACTATCCGACACTAAAACTGTCGGTGCCTGTTGTAATAAATAAGCATTCGTGCCATCTGCACTCGACATGGTTGCAATCCAACCGGGCGAGATTAATGTGGCGCGTGTACGTATTAATAATTTATTTCCTGATTGCCAAGCTTGCGCTTGCCCACCTTGGATTTTAAGCGCAATAGCACCTGAAGGCGGCACACCATCTAAAATACCCAGAAGGACGGGATCCGCTTGACCAGGCAATCCGCTCCCTGTAGGAACCGCCTTTGCATGCGGCCCTTCTTGGCGGATCCGCATGTCGACACGATAATCAACCACCTGTTGGCCTGGAATTAAGGTTACCATCACCGGTGTAGGTAAATCTTGAAGCTTGACCGCCATATTGGCATAAGTGTATCCATCTTTTGCCTGGATCATAAGAATATTATTCGTTTTATCCCATTGAATATTAAACGCAGAGGGGTTTCCTAAATCATAAGCAGCAATGGGCCAGGGTGCTCCAGTGGCATCGACAAAAACGAGCGATGTAATAAACCCTTGAGATAAACGAACAACGGGAGGAACAGCACCTGGCGCTAAATTAACCGTTTCTGTTGTTGACGTCGGCACAGGCGGGGGCGCAGGCGGCGCTTCGGACGCACGTTGCGTCTGGCTATAGAGATATTTTAACTGAAGAATTTGATCGGGTGTCAATGGAACGGCTTGCTGAACCACACTTTGAAACGCTTGGTCTTGCTGCGTTTTTTGTAGCTGTTTCGTCTGTTGATCTAAAACCGATGAAAATGCTTGTAACTCTTGTTCTTGTGTCAAGGACGAACCTGTTGATTTGGGACTCGTCGGTGATGCTGATGAATCAGAATCATGAGGGACAGCTGGAATTGAGGGGGTCGGTTGCTGAGCAATACCCTGGTTAATGAGTGCCTGTGCCTGAGGCGTCCCTTGGATCGGTAATGATGATGCCGTTGCCTGGTCTGGTCCAGGAGCAGAAGGATTGCCCACCTGTACTTGAGTTGGCGTCATGGGAAAAGATGGGGGACTCGGGTAGCCTGGCGTCGAATCGTCCGCATACGCAAGACAAGCTCCACTGAGGAGCAGGGTATAAATGGCCCCCTTTAGCCCATGCTTTGAAAAACCTGTCTTCTTCATGCAAAAAATTCCTACACATTACGTTCAAGGGGCTCTAAGGCGCTCCAGCATTAGCCTGCTCAATGAATTGCGCAATCGCAACGCCTGAGGTTTTATCCAATGTCGAAGCCCTGACAATGACTAAACTTAACATCACATTTTGTGTCAATTGTTGGCTCGCACTTTGTAAAGTAATCATAACCGGCATTTGAACTCGCCAAGCATAGACTCCGTTAAGCTTACCTTCGGCAATCACAACAGGTGCCTTTGTAACCACCGCACTTAAAACCAATTTCTGAGTTTTCACAGTCTCAAGGTTATTCGACGCACCCAAGGCTTGGATAAATTGCTGATAGCCTTCTTGCGTAAAATACTGCGAAGCCTTTTGCAATTGATCCCGATAGTCGACAAAGTTAAATCCAAAAATATGCCCGACAGCATCCACCGACCATTGCAACACTTGCTCATCATCCAGCAAAGGCTCACTTAAGGGTGTTAACTGTTGCAAGCGCCAACCATCAGCGGTTGCAAAATAAACAGGCTCAGGGCGGTGCATCGCAGAATACGCTAAGGCAACCGCTAAAACAATGATGATGACAATCGCACCGAGCAAAACCGTCATCGTTTTGCGATAATTATCGCGATAAAAATGATTACGAAGAGAAACTAAAACGAGTGGATCATCTTTCAGTTCAACTTTCGCTTTTTTACGAGGTTCTTCAGCTGTCTGTTCAACATCGGCCATCTACATCTCCTTCAAATCAAAGTAAGGGTTGAGTTAAACGTGTAAATCGAATTTCAATTCGCCGATTCAACGCATCCGATTGTTGACGAATTGCGGCACACCAAGGATCTGAAGCACCTTTTGCATCAGGGAAAAGTACACGGGCATCAACGCCACGCAACCACAAATAATCAGAAACAAGTCTTGCTTGCTGCTCTGTAATCGATCGATTAACACGAGGATCACCGCAACGATTCGTATACGCGGCCACACTAACATCGGATTTTTTATAACAGGTGAGTACCCGAGCAACTTGATTCAGCTTTGGAAAACTTGAAGTCTTGATTGCTGTTGATTTCGGTGCAAAAAAATCATCAGCGGGCAATAAAAACCCAATCTGATCGCCAAGCTGGATCACACTGATCCCCATTCCTTGTAATTTATCATAGGCCTTCTGACAAGGGGTTATCGTAGACTTTTTAGACTCAGGCGGCGGAGTATTACAAACATTACAGCAGCCCACTAACGTGAAAAGCAGGATGCTTAGAAAAAATAATTTAGCTAGCTTCACGGAAAGAAATCCTTTAATCTTGTGCGGCAACTTTTTCTTTGACCTTCCGAATTAACGTAGCAATCTCATCAAGTGCAACTTGAGGCGCTTTCAGCTCAAATTGTGCCGGCGGATAATGAGTGGCCATGAGCATGTCTTTCATAATCTCCGCTGCAATATTGCGCGATTGTTGCTCATTCCGACCCAAAATACGCTCCAACATCTCAATCTTGTTAAACGTATAAGAACGGTCAAGAATAGGCATACTAAATTCCGCTAGATTGCTCGTCAACAGCAATTCACGCGTTTCAGCATTTGTCCTAAGTTTTGTAAAAATATTGAGCTGATCTGTAGAAAGCTCTTCCTCTTCTTCCTCCTCTTGCTGCCTGACAATTTCTTTTGCGTCCTTGCCACTTTGAAAGGCTAAAAGTGCCAATACAGCGCACTCGATCGGCGCAAGATGAGCATTTTGTTTATAAATACGTATGATTAAATTAATCTCTTCACTCTCAACATCATCGACCTCAAACACTAAATCGGAGGCCATTGTTTTTTTGAGTTGCTCTAATCGTTTTTCCATATCCAAAAGCTGACGTCGTGTTGGCGCTTCAACTTTCAGGAATTGATTAAGACGCATGTATTTAACAGGTTTTGGATTCGCAAAAAACATCCGACCACGAACAATTTTTGATGTGAAGAAAATGTGAGCCTCACCAGGGCGCTGATCTTTGAGATCCAGTAAATCAACCCGTTGCCGTTTTTCAGAGGACGAACTGCGTGAATCCGCATAATTATTCAATACGCTATCTTCACTAGTTTGGAAATGATCGACCTTAGTAACAAAGGATTCCCCCGCTGTTTTCATGAAAAATTCCCACGTTTCAATGGGATCTTCCAATTTCATAGCAATTTTGATATTGGTATTTGCACCAATTGAAGCCGCTTCTTCTTTTGATGCTTTTTGGAAAGCAGGCAAATCCTGGCCGGCAAAAACGGTCGAAAACCCAAGAGAACGCGCCTGGGCCGGCACGATTGAAAATCCTTCAACCGCGTAATAACCATATTCATCAAGAACACACATGAACGGCGTTGGCGCGTTTGTGGGTTTACGTTCGATCACATCGCGGTAATCTCCTTCCACTTCACAACCCAAGCCCGACGCCATCATCGCTTTTAATGTGGCCACAATCACCTTACCTAAGTTTGATAATTCATCCGGTGATTTTTCAAGGGCAGGCAGCAATACGATCAAGATCCGGCGATTCAAAACAACGTCATGAAGATCCACTTCAGCGAGGTTGCTGCGCATAATATGGCCATAAGTATCAGCCAGCGAAGAAAATATACGTGTTAATTGCATGGTAATAAACCCATGCTGTTCCAACACTTGAGATACTTGCTTCCCTTTTTTTTCCTTTGTATAACCTGGCAAATTCATGACATAGTTGTTGATGGGTTCCAAGACCATTTCAGGTGCACTGTCCAAATTAACAGCTTCTTGTCCATCGCGCTCAAATTGTTTATCACAGACAATTCGCTCTAAACGACTTAAGTGGAAATAATTACGAATGGTGTTCGCATCAAGGAGAATATGCTCTTCATCGCGCATATAAGTCAGTAATTTCATGAGTGCTTCGACGAAGGAGATCGCACGGCCCTTCCACATATCACCATCGGAGGATTGCGAAGCTGAATCCATCATACTGGTGATCAATTGGGATAACATGCTGGATGAACCCGTTGCAAAAGGATTCAGTGTATTGGACAGGCGCTTGATTTGCGGCCCAACAATGTCACGTGCACCCGTCATAAAATTAACGAGCAAAACATCATCTTCGCGTCCCATACGACGTGCCATGGAAAAGATTTTGGCAAAAAGACTATTATCGCCTTTACCATCGACATAAATAAAACCACTCCCCTGAAGCAAGGCATTATAGGTTAATGACACGAGCGCTTCAGTCTTACCGCTACCGGTTGAACCGAAAACAAGAACGTGGGTTCGCATGTCTTCATTACTGAACCATAATTCTTCGTTTGTCAGTTTCTCGTTACCGAAATAACAAATCCCCTTGGCCATATTAGGCTGATTTGAACCGGCTTTTAGATCATTGTAATCCTTCAAATGCGATCGCTGGGGCAATCGAAAGGGCAATGTCAACTTTCGTGTGTACGCGAAGATAAAAAAACCGATCCCTGCAAGCCAAATTAAATCGGCAATGAAGGGTAAAAAGAAAGCTGTGCCCGCCATCAGAACAAGGAGGCTTGCAACATAGAGCGGATTATGAAAAAAGTCGGAAACTTTTTGGCCAAAGGTTCGGGTATCGCGAATTAATAGCGAAGGATCTTGTTCATGTCGTGCTTCAAGTCCACGTGTAAATTTCCGAGCCATTTATGAAGTCTCTTCTTTCGCGGTTGGCGGAACATATTTAACATCCGCAATTGCACTATCTAAGGCTTTTATCGCTTGCTGTATGAAAGGAATTTTTAATGCTTTCCCAAGCGAACTCTCCGCCTTCCAATGGGCATAAATGCCAGCGACTTCTGGTACAGCCGTTTGGCGACCCACCGTATTTAAAACATACCATAATTTTCGATCAATTTTTTTAAGCCATAAAAACTCAGCAGACGCTAACACGCCATCCGTTCGCGCCAACTGCAACATAGCAATCATCACTGTTGCTTCGTAGGCATGGCTTTCACAAGCAATACGCACATCGTTTTGATTGCGATGCTTTTCAATCAATTCATCAACACCTGTATAATCCAGCGCTGTTTGTGCTGATTTTGACAATTGTGCCAATAATGCCGCCGCCGCATCCCGATCGCGATAAGCTTTTGCAGCAAACACGGCAAATAAAGCCCTTGCATAAGGAGATAAGGCTTCAATAGAGACCCAATGCCGTCCTAGCTGCATCCCGAAAATACGGGCAGCCATCCCGCGCTCAATTGACAATTTATAGCCCGCCTCCCAAGCCAACTGACCTTCTCGGCGACTCTCCTTGGAGACCTTAAGTAGGCCTTGCTTTTGCGCAAATTGCATGGGCGTCTGCGCCATGGCCCAAAGACCTTCATCACAATTTTCATCAACGAGATTTTCTTCAACAATTGGAGCAAGCTGAGGCCAGTGCTCTTTTTCAACGTTCAGAAGACTTTCTATGCTATGAGTTGCTCTGTAGCGCGAAGTGGGTTGGTAGAAATAAATGTACCCTCCCAAAATAATCAGCGTCGCCGCTGCAGGCCACCTGATGTAATTACCCACCTCGCTACAAATTGCGATCAGTTGTTGGATTGAGACATTTTGAGCAGGTGTGAATTCGATCGTCTGTTTAAGAGGAAGAGCACTTTTCGTAAATAAGCTGATGAGGTCAACCTCCGCCCCCTTGATTGCATAAATGGCCGCAGCAATATAGGCATGACCAAAGTACCACCCTACGATAAGAAGCCCTGCCAATGCCCCGAGGATCCAAAGGTAAGTTGTATGTGTATTTTGACTAGCGCTTGATTGTGCACCTTGACCAGACATAGTACTCCCTACTTTAAACCTAAATTCGGCAGTTGAAGCCTACTGCGAAGGTCTAATCCATTGAATCTCGTCATTTTTTTACTTTTTTTTCGCTTCACCGTAGGGGTGTCTACTGTCTTGCGAAAAAAAACCAAAAAAAAGCCGATCTTCAGCGTCTTATCCCTTCTCGCTACGGCTTTAACTGCCGAATTTAGGTTTAAAGCCTTGATTGTAGCTGTTCTTTCTAAAGAAAGCCAAAATTACTACTTGATAGCAATTTCCGCTGACTACTTGATGAAATGGTAGCTTTTTCACTCCTTGTTATGGTATAATTTGGCTTCGAGCAGCTAAAAGAGGGATCTCACATGTCTGATCAAGGAGTTACCGAAAAGAAGCTAAGAAGCTCCTTTTTTCAAGAGTCACGTACCATGCCCAAAAAACCAGAAAGTAAAAAAACAGGTCAGCTTTTCACAGCACCGATTCCATCTGAAAATTTCCTATCTGAGGAAAATGAGGAAAGTGGTGGCCGTGGCAATACGTTAGTCCCCGCCAAGAATAAAATAACCTCGCCTGATCTCGCAACACCAGGTTTATTTGCAGGAAAAAGCGCTACGGATCCTAAGCTTTCTCCTAAGCTCAACCAGCAGATCCGCTCACATTCGGCCTCTGGTCTAGCCGCGCGCCCCTTTTTCGGTGATCAACGTCCCAAAAAAGTGACACCTCCCACTGAAAATTTGGCTAATCCTAACAGTCGAATTAATCGCGTCTTGGGACCACGGTTAGGAAGGAAAGGGTAGAACAGTAAGATTTTAAACAGGCTCTAAGTCACTTTCTTCAAAGTCCCCTCCACCCAAGCAAATAAACCCAAGGTGTTATGGTAAAGTCCCGCTAAATTTTCAATTTTAACCGCATGATCTTTCAATCGAACCAAGGACTGCCCTAGCTGATCCTCAGGTTTATGCAAACCCTCATGTAAAATCGCTTTCTCATCCACATAAACAATCAAATAAGCATAAAACGGTTCATGCGCCTTACCTCTCAAAAATCGCTGAATTTGCTCTTCTTTTTCATAAATAGGGCGCGTCACCGCCGACTCAGCCAATGTCTTAGGCGTTAACATTGAACGCCAATGATCCAATTGTTGTCCATTCGCATGATAAAGATAAATATAAACAGGAACTTGACCTGGCTTCGGGCTTGGTAAAACAATGTTGCCCTCGTCAATGGAGCTCTCTTCAATATCGTAGGGTAACTCACGCTCAAGCCGATCCAACAGCTCTTGCAACTGTGCAGGAATAAACTTAAGTGCATCTTGAATCCCATGCTTCTCCCTTGCTTCACGCTCATCTTGAATGAGCTTCTTCACAATGGCCGCAACACGGGCATTCGTTTTTTTAATATAGCGATCCTGTTCAGACATGAATAGTTTTCAACCTTAGGTTAACTGCTCAACCAATCGATCATGGATAGCTTGAAGTTCCTTTGGAAAAGGCTCGCCCAACGTTTTAAAAAACTGTGCTTGGCTTTTAAGTTCAGTCCTCCATTCCTGAGGATCAACCCGCATTAAGTCCTCAAAAAAACTTGCCGGATCATTCAAACCTTCCCATTTTAGATCATCAAAATTTGGCATGAGTCCAAGAGGTGAATCAACTGGTGATGTACGAAACACAACGCGCTCTAAAATCCACTCTAGAACTCGCATATTATCACCAAATCCAGGCCACAAAAAATCACCTTTTTTCGATTTGCGAAACCAATTCACACCAAAAATTTTGGGAGGGTGTTGTACCGTGTTGCCCATACGGAGCCAATGCTTAAAATAATCACCCATGTGATAGCCACAAAAAGGCAACATGGCCATCGGATCTTGACGTACCACGCCCACAGCCCCCGTCGCTGCTGCTGTTGTTTCTGAAGCTGTTGTTGCCGCCAGATAAACCCCTGAAGCCCAATCATGAGACTCATAAACTAAGGGCACAGTTGTTGCACGGCGTCCCCCAAAAATAAAGGCACTGATCGGCACACCCTGTGGTGCTTCCCAATCAGGATCCACAGAAGGACATTGTTTAATAGACACTGTAAAGCGCGCATTGGGATGCGCCGCCTTATGGCCTGATTGTGGTGTCCAATGATGCCCTTGCCAATCGATCAATTCTTTTGGAGGTTCTTCAGTCATTCCCTCCCACCATACATCACCTTCTGGCGTTAAAGCCACATTGGTAAAAATCGTGTTTTTAACAATGGTCTTCATAACATTTGGGTTTGTTTTAAACGAAGTCCCTGGTGCCACACCAAAAAAACCTGACTCTGGATTGATGGCATGCAAGCGACCATCTTTACCCGGTTTAATCCAGGCAATGTCATCGCCCACGGTTGTGATGGTCCACCCTTTAAATGAAGCGGGCGGAATTAACATTGCAAAATTTGTCTTGCCACATGCGCTAGGAAAAGCAGCGGCCACATAATGTTTTTCGCCACGGGGCGATTTAGCACCCAAGATCAACATGTGCTCAGCTAACCAACCTTCATCACGCGCCATCACTGAGGCAATTCGCAAGGCGAAACATTTTTTACCCAATAAAGCATTTCCGCCATAACCACTACCAAAAGACCAAATTGAGCGCTCTTCTGGAAATTGAACAATGTACTTATGCTCTTTATTGCAAGGCCACGTGACATCGCGCTCACCCACAGCCAAGGGATGACCCACCGAATGCAAACATTTAACAAATTCACCTTCATGGCCCAATTGATCCAAGACTTTTTTACCCATACGCGTCATGATCTGCATGTTGGCCACAACATAGGGCGAATCCGTTAATTCCACTCCAATTTGAGAAATAGGAGAACCCAAAGGTCCCATGCAAAAAGGAACCACATAGAGCGTACGGCCCTTCATACACCCTTTGAACAATCCCTTCAGCGTTTGCTTCATTTCAGCCGGTGCGCACCAATTGTTCGTTGGTCCTGCATTTCTCTGATCTTGACTGCACACAAAGGTGCGATCCTCAACACGGGCGACATCGCCAGGATGGGAGCGCGCTAAATAACTACCTGGACGAAGCGTTTCATTGAGCTTGATCAACATGCCTGATTCAACCATCTGTGCACAGAGGGCCTGACTTTCCTCTTCCGATCCATCGCACCAATGAATAGCCTCGGGCTCACAAAGTGTAGCAATTTCATTGACCCAAGCTTTAAGCTGGGCATGCTTAATTGTTTCTGGATTCATCATAGTTCTCACTTTTTCTGTTCAGACTGCGCTGTAATCGCCGCTTGTAATTTGTCATAAGTCGTGGTGCCTGTGATGATGGTTGGCTTCTTACCACTGTTTGTATAAATCACAAAAGTAGGTGTCACACGAACATTAAACTGCTCAGCAGATTCCAATGCCTCTCGAAGTTGTTGCGTAATAGCAGGGCTGCCCATGGCATTGAGCAAATCTTTTGTGTTAAGACCATCTTTTTTAGCGATATTAATAATTTTTTCTTCGGTCAATGGGATGGTAGCTTGCATTAAATCATCATGAAATTGCTTGTACTTCCCCTGAACCACGGCAGCCAGACCCGCGCGGGCGGCGAAGGTTGAAGTGCCATCAATGAAGGGAAAATCACTGTAAATGACTTTGAGGTTGGGGTTGCTTTCAATGAGTTGGTTGACAATGGGGAACATTTTCTTGCAACTGGGGCATTGGTAGTCAAAAAACTCCACCAAGGTGACACTGCCCTGCGCATTGCCCACTGCAACGCCTGCCTGGGCTGCCCACGAAAAACCACACAAGAAAATAAAAAAAATATTGCGAATCCAACGAGTTACGCTCATGTTATCCCCTTTGAAGTAACGACCATGCTTTTGACCCGTAAGGCGGCTTAGCCCCACGTGTAGTGGAACTTTAACATAAATTATGCGGGTTGAGGAGAGCGCTCCCTTAAGAAGGAGACGAAAAAAGAAGCAACAAAATTGTTCGTTAGAAAACCGATGTAAAAACACACTATTGAGAAATGTTTGACCTTAAGCCTGAGAATTGATAAACTTCCTATCTCTGGTAGGGAAAAGTAAAGTTTTTATAAACTTTAATAAAAATTATGATCAATGCGTAAATTATTATAAGGAGAGCTTCCATGAACAAATCAACAGAGCCAGCAGAAATTATTAACGACGGACAAAATAGAGATAACATACAAGATACAGATAACATTCAAAATACAGATAACAGAGAAAATACAGATAACAAACAAGATACAGATAACACACAAAATATTATCATAAAGGTAGAGGAGGAACAAAATATTATCATAGAGGAAAAAAAAGAAAAAACCCCTTTTGACGAAAGATTGGAATATTTTTTAAACGTAATCACTTTTTTCAAAGAGCTTGCTCCTTTCTTAAACTATATTGATTCTTTCCCATACTGGAGAGACTTAGAAAAATATAAGCAAGGAATGAGCAACAACGATATATCTGCTACTTTCGAAGATAATCCAAAAATGCTCGTACATAAAATTGAACAGCTTATTTCCAAAGAGCCTCTTTCTAACAATGAAGAGCTATTCCAAGCAATTAAATCACTTCACACTTTACTTAAAGATCAACAAACATCATTAAACCGCTTCATAACAGCATTAAAAAACAATGTGGAAAAGATAAAGCGGGATGCCACTTCGAAAGAACACCTAAATGCCCACCTCAGTGTTTTTCTGTCCGTTAAATTTGCAGTAGAACAACGCGCTAGCGTTATTTCTAATTTTTCAAAGGAAATTTCTCTCCTCTATATAGAACTTGAAAAAATAGTTTCGCCTAAAACACCTTTGAATAATGAGCAATTATCTAAAGAGGTTAACGATTTGCTCTCTAAGGCTGCTAGAGAAGCTGGAGAAACGTTAAATAATAGGTTACTACTCAGCTATTCAAAAATTAGGCAGAATAGGCTGTCCAGCGCAAAGGGCCGTCATGGCGTGAGCGATATTGATCCCTTGTTTGCGTAAGGTTGATAAATAACCTGC
>JAKBBU010000005.1 GCA_021808365.1 Pseudomonadota bacterium | reverse complement strand
AAAATGGCTATTTTCAGCAACATCTTCGACCTTTGAAAAAAGCTGAAAACTTCAAAATTTAGCGGTATTTTCGACTTAATTCGGGTTTCCTGTCAGGCACTAAATACCATTCACTATCAAATCTCAGATGAAAAATGGATCGTCACACAAACAGCAAAAGTCACGATACAAATTGATGCGAGTTTAAATCAGAAAGGCCTTAATGATTTGGATCCAGAATTGACTGCAAGTTTAAAATCGCTGGCCAATGTCAATTGGCAAATTACTAATTTTTCACGCACGCAAGATCAATCAGGACTTGAAAGAGTTGAAGTGTTAGCTGAAAGTCGATTAAGCCCAGCGGATGTAGTTAATATCCGAGGGAAAACCGAAGCATTGACCAAGCCAGGCTTGAAATATCAAATTGCCAGTATTGAATACACACCCACCCAGGCTGAAATTCAAAATGCTCAAGCAGCGTTGCGTGCCGATCTTTATGCGAAAGTTCAGGCTGAAATGGCTTCATTGAATAAGACCTTTGCGCCTCAAATGTTTTATGTTCACAAAGTTAATTTCATGCCTGATGGTGTTGCCCCACAACCGATGATGAAGATGAACATGATGACAGTGGCAACACCTGCTGCTCAAGCTCAGAACACAAGTGTGAGCCAAAAAGTAACGTTGACCGCCAACGTTGAATTAGCCTCGACGATTGCAACTCCTTAAGGCTATAGAAAGGTTACTGCTCATTATCGCTTTTATTCCGTTTTGAGCATAAATTATTGACTTATTTTTATGCTCATTATACAATAATAGTCATGTTGAGCATAGAAGAGGGGTTCGTGGTATTAAAACCATAATTTTTCGTCCAACCTGAGCTCAAAATTGAACGTTCTCTTAACTTCACCATCCCGACTGAGCTATTACGAAAAATCTTTTATCTTTTTAAATCACGATAAAAATTCTCATGCGATCCTATAGCAAGAAGTAAAATCCGCTCTGCAGAATATTCATAAGCCAATAAAAACTCTTGCGTATTGATCTTGAACTTATGGACACGGACACCTGCCAAATCGCCTTTTTTTTCTTGGCCTTTCTCAGGATACTCAATAATCAAACGAATAGCATCGCCGACTTTTTTCTTCTGAACACGATGAAGCTTTTTATAAGCTTTCTTGAATAGAGGCATTTGATCAATGATCATCGTCGAACTCAAATGGTTCAGCTAGAACACGATCTTGATTTTTTGAAATCAAAACATCCCGAACGAACTCTATTGGAAGTTCAGGATTATCTAGGGCACATTTACCTATCCGCGCCCAAAATTCAATTTGATGAGGAATGGAGCGACACTCGGAAGAAGCAACCCGCCTGGCATCTTCATAAACGACCTCGCTGATTCGAATAGGAACACCCATGATTTTTCTCTCAAAAGTAGTAAAACGCTACATTTGTAGTATATACTATTTTATTAAGAACTGCAACTAAACTCTACTCTCAGGGCTATCGGGTTAAAAGTTAATCATTTTTCGAAAAGATGACATTTTTGGGCTTCGTCATCCCGGAATTTAGTCGTTCTTGCGTGTACTCACGCTTAGAACGACTTAATATCCGGGATGACGAGACCAAAAATGATTAACTTTTAACCCAATAGCCCTGACTCTACTCTACCACCGCCGCGTAAGAGCCGGGTTATTCAATGCCATTTGTTGCTGCTGGATCGGCATTTGAGCCATAGAGAGCCCCGAAGCAGAAAGCGGGTTTTGACGGGCTTGTGATTGAATTGTGTTAAGTAACTGTTGATTTTGTTGTACCGATCCCACCATACCAGGCACCCGAGAGGCTCGAGCTTCTGCCTGAACGGTGTTCAACTGATTTTGCATGTTCAGCGTATTGAGCTGCTCATTTTGCAAGCTTTGTTGCAAATTCTGGGAGCTTGGCTCAGCTAAATTAGGAATGTTTGCCCATGATGCTGATGAGAACACCAACGCTGGGGCAAGAATTGCCAAAGCTAAAACTGACGTAGATATGAATGTTTTAATCATAAAAATATTTTAGCATAAATCATACTTCTTTAGCAAATTCTTCGACGGAAACAAATCTGTCACCGCTTTACGATGACTCACAACCAACAAAGTTTTATCCTTAAAATAATCCTGACAAGATTTTATCAAGGCAATTTCGGTAGGCTGATCCAAGCCTTCTGTGGGTTCGTCTAAAATCGTGATGGGCGCATTTTTCAAAATGGCACGCGCTAATCCAATACGCCGTGCCTGGCCACCGGATAAACGTTCACCGTTTTGGCCAATATAAGTCTCTAAGCCATTTGGTAAAGATGCTACGAATGATTTCATTTGGCAAATCTCCAGAGCCTCCCAACATTGTTCTGTTGTCGCATTAGGATTTGCCAGAAGCAAATTTTCTCTCAAGGTTGTATCAAATAAATAAGCTTTTTGTGGAACAATGCAAAATACCGATTGCCATTGCTTATCCGTGAGTGAAAACAGATCATGATCATTAATCAGAATTTCGCCCGATTGGGGCTTCATAAAACGCGCAATAAGACTAATCAAGGTTGACTTTCCAACACCTGAGGGTCCTGTGATCACACTCTGCCCTGAAAAAGTTATATTCAATTGATCAAAAATAGGTGCATTTTGATTGGGATAATAAAAACAAAGATTTTTAATACTGAGTCTTGGAGCACCTTGCTTAAGTATGAAATTTGCTTCTTTTGGCCACTCAAACCAAGGTTTAATCGCCATCACGGCATTCACATTAACCGCAGCTTCCTTCGTTTGGCCCACTAATAAAAATGCACTGACCATCCCATTTAATTCTTCACCAAAAGCAAGCAATATCAACACAACAAGAGCAATATTTGCGCCATTCAAATGCCCTACTCCAACGCTCTTGATCATCATGAGCAAGGCGATGACCATCAAGCATCCAATACCTAGGATCAATACACTTTGGGCTTGATTGTTTTTCTTATTAAGTTGTGTTTGAACCTTTGATAATTCACTTAATTGATGCTCAAATAATTTAAGTTGCCCCTGTTTTGCACCAAATAAGCTAATTTCACGTAAAGCATCCATGGTTTGTGTCGCCAAGCTGCGCAATTCATTAAGAGCATATTGATATTGGTCTATTGTTTGCTGATTAGGTTTTAATAATATTGCTAATAAAAACATCAAGAGCAACAAACCTAAAAAACTGACCAGCGCCACTGAAAAACTCACAAAGGATAGAAAAACAAATAAAAAAACTAAAAGTACCACAACGCTCAAACAAGGCGAGATAATCCTTAAAAACAGATTATCCAATATCCCTACATCATTCATAAATCGATTAAGAAGATCAGAATTTTTAACAAACACCCATTGTTGGGGTGACAATTGTGTCAAATGATGAAACAAGCTTAATCGAATATCAGCAATCAACCGAAAAACAACTTCATGATTGATAAGTCGCTCACCATAACGTGAAACAATGCGCAAATAAGAAAACAACCGAACAGCAGCACTGGGTAATAAATAATTAAATTGTACCGCCGTCACTGCGCTTATTCCTGCAAAGGCTGCTGCAGAAATAAACCAACCTGACAAACCTAATAAAGCAAGTCCCGATAACCCTGCTAACACAAAAAGAAAAAAGCCAAGCATCAGCAAAAAGCGATGCTGGAACATTTGCTTTAAATAGGGCTTGAATATCGTGATCATGATTGCTCCTGCCAATGCTTAAGCTGGGGATGCTTCATGATCTCATTCGTAGGCCCATCAGCGATGATCTTACCTTCACTCATCAAAATAACCCGAGTTGCTAAATCAAGCGTTTCTTTTTTATGCGTGGTCATAATTACGGTCTTATTGCCGATCATTGCACGCAATGATTGATGAAGTAGTTCAGCATTCTCTTCATCTAAATTCGCACTGGGTTCATCAAGAATGAAAATTGGAGCGGGCTTTAAAAACATTCGAGCCAAGGCAAGGCGTTGAGCTTGACCACCTGATAATCCACCATTACGATCACCCAAGAGAAGATCTAACCCCAAAGGGTGGCTTAAAATAAAATCGCCAAGCTGAACTAAATGGCAGGCTTCTAATAATTGTATGTCACTGGCCCTTGGGTCGGCCAAGCGAAGATTTTCTGCAAGCGTTCCTGGGAATAATTGTGGATCTTGTCCAAGCCACGATAATTGTGCGCGCCAAACATCAAGGTCTATATTTTCAAAATTTTGATCATCAATTAAAATTTTTCCCGAATTCGGTTGTATAAACCCGAGAAATAGATTAATCAACGTCGTTTTCCCCGATCCACTTTCGCCAAGAATGGCAATGTGTTCACCACGATGAATCGTGAGATTAAGTGTGTCTAAACTGTTATATTCATTTTCAGGGTAACAAAAAGTAATATTCTCAAGTTGAATCTTTGAAAATAAAGGTTGAACCTTTGAGTTCATATTGATTTCTGTTTTATTTTTTAATGATAAAAACTTTATCAAATTTTCACCCACAGACTCAGCCTGTTGCTTGGCGTGATAGAAACTTCCAAGCTGTCTTAGAGGTAAATAAAATTCAGGTGCTAGTAATAAAATAAACAGCGCGACTTTGAGAGAGGGTTGATGATGGTAATAACCAATATTCAAATGCCCTAAAAAGCTCAAACCTAAATAAGTTGCCAAGAGCGCAATTGATATTGCACTGAAAAACTCCAAAATGGCTGATGATAAAAAAGCGATACGCAACACTTCCATTGTTTTTTTTCGAAAATCGGTGGTTGATTGTTCAAGTTCACGCGCTTTTTGTCTCGTTTGATTATAAATTTTGAGCGTTTCCATGCCTTTTAATAAATCTAAACATTGATTGCCCAAGCGTGTGAGGGCTTTAAAATTTTTTTCGTGCGCTGATTTTGCGCCCCACCCAATCAAAGCCATGAAAAGTGGGATCAAGGGCGCAGTCATAAACAGTAATGTTCCAGCAACCCAATTGAAGGGATAGATTGCGATCAAAATGAGGATGGGTATTAAACCCACGATCATCATTTGCGGGAGGTAATTCGCATAAAATTCTGTTGTGGCTTCAATCTGGTCGACCAGCACAGCGCTGAGCTCCGCTGGTTTATAGTGTTGTTGAACGGCAGATCCTTGTTCAAGGAGGTGATTGAAGCAGCGTTTGCGTAGAATTATTTTTACAGCATTGGCGGCATAGAAGCCGCATTTTTCTTTGAAGCATGCAAGGATTGATCGCACTATAATGCAGACAATAATGATCAAGAGTAAATTCGTAACAACGTTGAATGATTGGTGTTGAATATAGACATGATCAACAAGGCTTGCAAGACTGTACGCTTGTAGGATGAGTGCAAGGGTACTCAGTACGCTGAGGAAAATTTTTAGATTGATCCAGGGCTTTGCTGGCAGCACCTGCGATTTTAGAAAGTGCAGTGGTTTTTGCACAGTATTCAAACAAACTACTCGCTTTTTCGATCAAGGCGTGTGACGACAAATAATCCAATTCCAACAGCGACAAAGGCGCTGACGAGCCAGACAAGATAAAACATAATAACCTCTAATTAAGTATTGCCATTGCGAGCAATGACACCCCAAGTTAATACAATACATTTTTCTGATCAGAAATAATTTCTTCAGACATTTTAAGATCACGCCCCCAAATTTTTCGATAAACAAAACCCGTGTAAATAAAAATAATAGGAACCATCACTAAGGCCGTGATCAAAATACCGATCAATGAAAGCTGCGAACTCGTTGCATTAAACACGGTCAAACTCTGCATTGGCTTAACCGAAGAAGGCATGAGGAAGGGATACATGCTCAGTCCCCAAGTTGCTAATGTTCCAAAAATAGCTAATGTTGTCGCGCAAAACGCTGCGAAGTGTTTGCGACTGATCGCGAATACAAAGGCGCAAAAAGCCCCCAAGAAACCAAGAATCGGCGCCAACATCATCCAAGGGTAAGTCGTGTAATTAGAAAGCCATCCACCTACGCTCGTCGTCACATTTGTGTTTAAAGGATGCAAGATGGGGTTTAATGAAGCGGTGTAATGATAACCCATCATGTTTTTGATCCAAACACCCGCTAGTGCAAACAGAATAATAAATAATACACTGGTGACCATCAGGATTTTTCGACTCCGGTCATGGATCACACCTTGCGTACGAAATGCTAAATAAGCTGCTCCTTGCATCAACATCATCACCACACAGAAAACACCAACATAGAGTCCAAAGGGACGCAACAACCCAAAGATATCGGTAAATGCCGAAGCACTTTCCATGCTAGGGCCATAGAAAAAACGCAAGTCGATGGGACTAAATTGGAAAGGGAGTCCGAGAAATAAATTACCAACAGCCACACCCAATAATAAAACAGGTAAGAAACTACCGAGACACAGCGCCCAATCCCAAAACGTTCGCCAATTTTCAGTTTGAATTTTTGAACGATATTCAAAGGAAACTGGTCGCAGAAATAAAGACCATAGCACGAGTAAAATGGCGAAATAAAGCCCAGAAAAAGAAGCCGCATAAACACGAGGCCAAATTGCAAAAATTGCTCCACCGGCGGTGATCAACCACACTTGATTACCGTCCCAAGTGGGTCCAACGGTATTGATCACTACGCGTCGCTGTGTATCATTTTTACCGATAAACGGCGCTAGCATACCCGCACCAAAATCAAACCCGCAGGTCGCTGCAAAAAGAAAGAAGACTGCCGCAACGGTGACCCATCCCAGTAATTGTAAAATTGCATAGGTATCCATCTATTTCTCCATCTCAAAATGATAACGGCCTAGGTGTAATGCACTCGGCCCTATTTTCGCGAATTTAAACATCAAATACATTTCAACGATGAATAATGCCGTATAAAATGTCGTGAAGAGAATGAGACTGGCAACCACATCACCTCCAGCAATGCTGGATGAGCTGATCGGTGTGGGTAACATATTATAAACGGTCCATGGTTGTCGTCCATGCTCGGTGACAAACCAACCACAAATACTCGCGATGATTGGAAAAGGAACGCTGATCAGCGCCCAACGGTAAAACCAAGGTTGTGTCCACTTACTTCGGAAGGATTTTATAATGCCCATCACAAACATCAAAGCCATTAAAAAGCCCAACCCAACCATGATACGAAATGACCAAAAAATACCCGCCACATCAGGGAGGGTTGCGTTCGCTGCTTGATTGACTTGTGCAGACGTTGCTTTACTAATATCCGGCGTATACTGCATCAACAACATACCAAAACCCAGATCATTTTTGTAGCGATTAAATTCGGCCATCGTTGCTGGCGACGTATCACCTTTGCGCACTTTGAGTAAGTCTGTGTAAGCGATCTTCCCTTGTGTAATTCGCGCTTCATTATCTTTCACGAGATCTTTGATGCCCGTGATTTGCTGATTCCAATTGTGCGTAACAATCAACCCTAAAACATCAGGAATTTGAATTGCAAAATCATTTTTTTGCTTTGCTTGGTCGGGGAACGCAATCAAATTAAAATTAGCAGGCGCTTTTTGTGTATCCCATTCACCTTCAAGAATCGCCAATTTCAAGGGTTGGTGTTTATACACCATCAAACCACTTTGATCCCCCATAAAAACAACCAGCAAAACGGCGACCAAACCAAAACCCGAGGCAATTGCAAAAGAACGTTTTGCAAATTCAACATCTCTGCCCTTGAGTAAATAATAACTACTGATCCCAAGAACAAACACTGACCCTGTGGTGTACCCTGCTGCAATCGTATGGACAAAACCAATCTGTGCAAACGTATTCATGAACAGATCCAACAAACTGCTGGTCTGCATGCGCATGGTTTCCACATCAAAATGCGCACCCACGGGATTTTGCATGAACCCATTGGCAACTAAAATCAATAATGCCGATAAACTGGAACCAATGGCCAAACAAAATGTAGCAAACAGGTGTTGTTTTTTTGTTAATTTATCCCAGCCGAAGAAAAATAATCCAAAAAAGGTTGATTCCAACATGAAGGCCACAAGCCCCTCAATGGCCAGTGGGGTCCCGAAAATATCGCCCACAAATTGAGAATAATATGCCCAATTTGTACCAAATTGAAATTCCATGGTCAGGCCAGTTAACACACCGAGCGCAAAATTAATCCCTAATAATTTTCCCCAAAACTTTGTCATATCCTTGTAGACGCTCTTGCCTGTCATCACATAGGCGGATTCCATGGTGAAAATCATCCATGTGAGACCCAAGGTCAGTGGAACAAAGAGAAAATGATAGGATGCTGAAATGGCAAATTGCCAACGCGCCATATCTACGGAAAAAATTGAAGGAAGCATGGGTTCTCCAAAAGTAGTCTATTCGTTCAAATATACCTAAAAACTAAAAATTCTTCTTGATCTAGATCAGAAAGCCGCTTATTAATGACCAGAACAGTGAATTGTCTGTAGTTGCTCTAAGTCATTTAGGATGATATGTCGACGATTAATGCTGAGTATTCCTTCCGCATATAGGTGTGTCAGTAATCGGCTAATGGTTTCTGGCGCAAGCCCGAGATAATTGGCAATCTCTTCCCGTGACATGGGCAAATTAAACTCAGTTTCTGAGTAACCACATTGTTTAAAGCGTTTCGACAAGCTGAGCAAAAAAGCAGCTAACCGCTGTTGTGCCGTGTGATTCAAGCGAATTGCGGCCTCGGGTAAGGTCTGCTCACTAATGAGTGAAAACAATTGCCGTAGCAAATCAGGAATCCTTCCTGTTGCCCGAAGGAGGGGTTCAAATGGAATTTCACAGATTGAACTTGTTTTAATGGCTTGGGCTGTCACTTGATGTTTTCGCTCAGAAATGCCATCAAACCCAAATAATTCCCCGGGCAAATAAAACCCAACAATATCCTGCTTACCATCTGCATTAAGTACCGTCGTTTTAAATGCCCCTGAACGAACTGTAAACAAGCGATCAAATGGATGCCCCACATCGAAGACATGCTCCCCCTTGTTAAGTACTCTTCTCTTGGCAACAAGATTATCGAGCAATTTTAAATCTTCTTGATCCAGCCCAACAGGCAAACACAGATTGGCAAGGCTGCAATTCGCACAGGTTTGACGTAGGGCGGGTATGGATAAATTGGTCATAGGGCCTTCTTATGATCGTTTGTTTGTTGCATGATAATACTGATTGGTGGATTTTACATCTGTGTCTGTCAATCCCGACACTACAATCCCCTTGACACCTAACCCCAGCATAACATACAATTATAAATTAGATTTCGCGCCGATTTGAACCGCAGCTTGCAGGGCGCTTTATAAATTCAGCTAAAGCGTGGCTCTAAAAACCGCCTTTAACATCTGCTTCTGCGTTTTTAGGGTCTCTACATGATTACAGTCAAACACCTCGAAAAAATCTATGCGACGCCCGCAGGCGAATTGCGTGCCCTCTGGCCTCTCGACTTTGATGTTAAACCCGGCGACATTTTTGGCATTGTCGGTAAAAGCGGCGCAGGTAAAAGCACACTGATCCGCTGTCTCAATCTGCTTGAAAAACCAACACAGGGCTCTGTCGTTCTAGGCGACCTTGAGCTCAATGCCTTGAACAACAAAGAATTACGTCAAGCCCGTCGTCGAATGGGCATGATCTTCCAGCATTTTAATCTTTTGTCCTCACAAACCGTTTATGACAATGTTGCGCTGCCTCTGAAATTTGCGGGTTATTCTGCTGAACACATTCGCACACGCGTTGAAGAGTTATTGGAACTCACAGGGCTTGGTGATAAAAAAACAGTATACCCTGCTGCCTTAAGCGGTGGACAAAAACAACGTGTTGCCATCGCGCGTGCGCTAGCAAATCATCCTGATGTTTTATTATGTGATGAAGCAACTTCGGCACTTGATCCTCAAACAACGCAAACAATTTTAAATTTACTCTCTGATATTAATCAACGATTGGGCTTGACGATCATTCTCATTACGCACGAAATGGACGTCATTAAATCCATTTGCACGCGAGTTGCTCTTCTTGAACAAGGCAAAATTATTGAGCAATCTGATGTTCTTGATTTTTTCAAAAATCCCCAAACACCTGAGGCCAAAGAATTGGTCAGTGGCTGTTTAAAACAAGCCCTCCCTAACAGTTTAAAACAGCAACTTCACCCTGTACCCCATGAAGGATTTTATCCTGTTTTGCGATTAATTTTTTCAGGAAAAACAGCAACGCAACCCTTAATTTCAGAATTAGTTCGCGAACAAGGCATTCACGTCAATATTCTTCAAGCAAACATGGAATATATTTGCGAAGAGGCTCTCGGCTTTATGGTCATCAAGGTCGAAGAAGCACCTCAGGGTGTTGAAAAGACACTCGATTTTTTAAGACAACAACATATTGCTGTGGAGATCATTGGTTATGTCGAATAATTTATTTTTTATTTTACTGAATGCAACCTTACAAACCCTTTATATGGTTGGATTTTCAGCATTATTATCCGCTTTTTTTGGAATACCACTTGGCATTTTATTATCTACATCAAAACAAGGTGGCTTGATCGAACATTCATTGCTTTATCGCACGCTCAGTGGCATTGTCAATATCATTCGGTCGATCCCTTTTATTATTTTAGTCGTTGCTATCATTCCTTTAACACGCTTATTGGTAGGAACTTCGATTGGAAATAACGCTGCAATTGTTCCTTTAACACTGGGCGCTATTCCTTTTATTGCAAGAATCACTGAAAATGCCCTATCTGAAATTTCAAGTGGTTTAATTGAAGCTGGTAAAACAATGGGGGCAAATCCAATGCAGATTATTGTTCGCATTTTGCTCCCTGAAGCGTTGCCTGCCTTGATCAATGGCATCACATTAACATTGATTACCCTTGTGGGTTATTCTGCCATGGCTGGTGCGGTGGGCGCAGGCGGCCTGGGTTATTTGGCAATCAGCTATGGTTATGAGCAATTTAATGCACAAATCATGTTATTGACTGTCGTAATCTTGGTTGGATTAGTACAACTTTTTCAATGGGGCGGTGATCATTTGTCGGCTAAATTTAAGCATAATTGAGGAGAATGTTCGTGAAATTTAAAAAAATCTTATTTGTTGCTCTTGCAAGTTTTGTCTTGCTCTCTACAGGCTGTGAACGGTCCAAAATACCTGCTAATGAAGTCATTATCGGCACCATTGCAGGTCCTGAAACTCAATTGATGCAAGTTGCGCAAGAACAGGCAAAAACGCAGGGACTTAAAATAAAGATTGTCACATTCTCTGATTACAATATGCCTAATGAAGCATTAAACGATGGCAGCCTCAATGCGAATATGTTTCAAACCTTGCCCTATCTTGATGCTGCGATTAAAGCGAAGCATTACCAAATTGTTCCCATTGGAAAAACATTTATTTACCCCATGGGCATTTATTCGCAACGATATAAATCCCTCTCTCAAATTCCAAAAGGTGCAAAAATTGCAATTCCGGATGATCCCAGCAATCAAGCTCGCGCCCTACTCTTATTGCAATCGGCAAAATTAATTTCATTGAAACCGGGCTCAGGTGCACAAACTACACTGCTCGATATTGCTGAAAATCCTCTTGGACTTAAGATTACCACCCTCGATGCAGCACAGCTTCCTCGTGTTTTGCAGGATGTTGATTTAGCAGCTATCAACACTAACTACGCCGTGCCCGCGGGGCTTCTACCCAGTCGTGATGCTCTTTACCGTGAAAGCCCGACTAATTCGCCCTATGCTAATTTTGTTGTGGTAAGAATTGCCGATAAAGATGATCCACGTTTCCAAAAATTGATGACAACCCTACACTCACAGGCTGTTTTGGATGCGGCGAATACCATTTTTCAAGGCCAGGCACTGCCGGCTTGGTAAAGGCGGTACCATTGACTTGGCCCCTTTTCGGGGTGTATAATTAAATTCTTCCCCTGTTTTAAAAAGAACGGATCCGGTAGTTTGCGGAACGCTTCTTTCTATTTTTTTCCATCCAAGAGGATTTAACCATGAGTTTTGAAGATGCAATGAAGGGCAACCTTGATGATATGATGAAACAAGCCAAAAAAATGCAAGAAGGTATGCTTGATATTCAAAAGAAGCTTGAGGGATTGCTCGTTGTCGGTGAGGCTGGCGGTGGCTCCGTTAAAGTCACCATGAATTGCAAAATGGAAGTTAAAAAAGTAGAGATTTGTGATGCTGAACTGCTCCACCCCGATGAGAAAACCGTCCTAGAGAGCCTTATTGTAGCCGCCTGCAATGCAGCATTCAAAAAAGCTGAAGGTGGTGCGAAAGAAGAAATGGAAGCATTCACTAAGACCCTCGGTATTCCAAAGGATTTACTGGGTGGTGGTGAAGGTGGTGCTGCAACGGCTGCTTAGTTTGGTGTTGCTATATGGCATTTAGCCCACTCGTCAATCAACTGATCGAGGCCCTCGTTTGTCTGCCCGGTGTCGGGAAAAAATCAGCACAACGGATGGCCTTGCATCTTCTCGAGCGCGACCGCCAAGGCGGTCAGCGTCTTGCTGCTGTATTGGAAGAGGCAACGCTTCGTATCAAACATTGTGAATCTTGTCGAAGTTTTTGTGAGGATCAATTTTGCCTGTTGTGCGCTGATCCACGCAGAAACCGAGCCCTCCTTTGTATTGTTGAAACCCCTGCTGATGTCCTTGCGATCGAACAAGCTGCGCATTTTTCAGGCCTTTATTTCGTGTTGATGGGGCATTTGTCTCCGCTTGATGGCGTTGGGCCAGATCAAATCGGTATTAAAGAGCTTATCTCACGCTTGGATCAGGGCGAAATACTTGAACTTATTCTCGCAACGAACCCTACCGTTGAAGGTCAGGTGACCGCACATTATATTTCCAGCCTAGCCCGCCAACGTGGCATCAAAACCACGCGAATTGCCCATGGTGTTCCCTTGGGTGGTGAATTAGAATTTGTAGATGGTGGCACATTGGCCCATGCGTTTGCAGATCGCATACTTTTGGAAGATTAAAATGGCAAAACTTTACGGCGTTCCTGGCTCCCCCTTCGTTCGAAAAACGCGTGTTGCTCTCGCACTCAAAAAAATTCCCTATGATCTTGAATTGGTGATCCCCTTTCAAGTCAGCGATGATTATAAAAAAATTAGCCCACTTGGAAAAATTCCAGCATTACGGATCGATGGCATTGATATTCCCGACTCTTCTGTGATCTGTGCCTACCTTGAAAAAAAATACCCAACACCGGCGCTTTATCCGCAAATACCCGCTGATTATGCGAAGGCACTCTGGTTGGAGGAATACACCGATACAGCAGTTTCAACCGTTATTACAGGTCGAATTTTTATCCCTCAAATGATTGCGCCCGCATTAATGGGCAGGCCTGCCGATGAGCAAGCCATTCGCAAGGCGTTGATGGAAGATTTACCGCCTTTATGTGCTTATTTGGAAACTCAGATTGGTGGTGAAACAATTTTTAATGATCACTTTTCGATCGCAGATATTAGTATTGTTTCACAATTCGTCAATCTTTACGCAGCTGAACATGAAATTGATCAAAAACGCTTTCCTAATTTAGAATATTATATCAGGCATCATATGGCAGGCCCTTATTTTGCAGACTTACTTGAAGAAGAGAAGGCATTCATGATGGGATTGTGATGACAAAACGTAGCTGTAACCGCTCTCCTATACCCAATTTTCCATTCTCAGCCCAGGTATACGCTTAAATTCGCGCTCATTATTCGTGACTAAAATCAAACCTAAAGAAAGTGCATGGGCTGCTATCCATAGATCGTTATTACCAATCGGCGTACCCGCATGCTCAAGTAAAAAACGAATTTTGCCATAATGTACACCAACCGACTCATCTGACATGAGAACAGGAATATAATCAACCAGTTCATTTATTTTTGCGAGTGCTATTTCCTGATGTTAGCTTTTTTGAGCGCCAAAAGATAATTCCCCATGCGTAATAAAAGACATACCGACTGTACCTGTCGCCAACGATTCAAAGCGTTGCGAAACACTTAAAGGTTTAGTTTTGGCGCAAATATTAGTATCTAATAAATACTGAAATGACACGATTAAAATTCTCGTTCTTGTGGGGGCGTGTCTTGCCTGCCATCTGCCATAAAATCATCAGGCAAGTCGATCAACAACGTAAATGCATGAGCTAAATTTTTAGGTGGTTTACGCAAAACAACCTCTTCCCCTCGGCGAAAAATGCGGCCTCTTCGACCAGTATACCGTGAACGGTTACACGTAGCCCTACCCCTTATTAAATAAAATATTCATACCCGCTAACAATTGAAAATTTTGGCTTTGTATACCACCTTTAGCGACGGTTGGCTGCGGTTCAATGTAGAAATTATAAATAAGTCCCTTTGTTTTCCAAACCTTTCCCAAGCCTAATCCAATAGGAATATTATACTGATTATTGCCACCGGGCTGATAACTGAACGTCCATGTTGCTGTTGAACGTATATACCACGTTCCATAAATCGTATACAAAATGCTCGGCTCAAACGAGATGGTCGCAATATTCGGCTGACCATTTTGCCACTTAAATGCTGATTCAACCTGCGTAGATGTCGAGATAGTCAGCCTTGGCTTACGATAGACCGTCACCAAGGAAGCGCCTCCTTGTGTGACATTCGGCCCTGTGAATGGCGTTGTAAAGGTTGAGGTCGGTAAAGTAAATGAGGGCCCTATCCCAATCTCAAAGCTTTTATCTAATTTAAAAAGAAATGCATCAAAGAGAGATGCTCCGCTTAAACCCGCTTGTACACTCTGGCCATTAAGCGAGGGAACCGCGTTAAAAGGGACTTGAACCCGAATTAATTGCTGAACAGGAATAATCTTATTGGCAGGAATATGCTGCACATAACGGGCAAGTACTTCATCACCCACGCTATTGCCCGCACCCAAACCGGTTTGTACAAAATTCTGTAAAACAAAAACGCTTAATGGCGCCAACGGATTCGTCGCCTTACTGACCAAAGCTGCTGAAGACATCTCAGCTGATTGTGTTGTTCCAGCAGTCGATGCGGTCGTTGTCGATGCTGCGGTTTTAGACGTTGTGGTTGAAGAGGGTGTAGTTACCACCTCTGTATTTTGATCCGCATCTTGCTCTGAATCAGATGATGCTTGCGTTTTCGACGTTGGATTTGACGTGGAACTTGTCGGCTGACCAGTTGCTTTAACGGCGGTTTGAGCAAAAGAAGCTGTACTCATCATAACCAACAAAAGGAAACCGAACTTTTTCATGTCATCATCCCAGGCATATTTCGCATCATATTTTTAAGTTTGCCTGGTTTTGACATTTTTTTCATCATTTGTTGCATACGTCCAAACTGTTTAAGCAATCGATTCAAATCTTGAATTTGCGCACCTGCACCCTTTGCAATACGGCGCTTTCGTGAGCCGTTGATTAAATCAGGATTCCGGCGTTCAAACAAAGTCATCGAATTAATTAAGGCTTCAAATTGTTTAAACATTTGATTACCTTCTAATTGCTCCATCGCTTGATTGGGTAACCCACCTCCAATGGGAAGCTTTTCTAGCATTTTTCCAAGCCCACCCATTTTGGAAACTTGCCCAATTTGTTCACGAAAATCTTCCAGATCAAACCCCTTACCTTTTTCAAGCTTCTTCGCTAATTTCTTGGCTTTATCCTTATCAATTTTACGCTCAACTTCTTCAACAAGGCTGAGCATATCACCCATACCTAAAATACGCGCCGCAATGCGGTCTGGATAGAAGGGTTCCAAGGCTTCGGTTTTTTCACCCACGCCAATAAATTTAATCGGTTTGCCCGTGATCATTCGGATAGATAATGCCGCACCACCTCGCGCATCACCATCAGTTTTTGTCAAAATGACACCTGTTAAAGGCAATGCTTCATGGAAGGCTTGTGCTGATTTTGCAGCATCTTGGCCTGTCATGCTGTCGACCACAAATAAAGTTTCGATCGGTGAAATAGCGGCATGGATCCGCTGAATTTCCTTCATCATGTCTGCATCAATGTGAAGCCGACCGGCGGTATCGACAATCACGACATCTTTAAATTGGATCTTAGCGTGAGCCACTGCATTTTTGGCAATTTCAACGGGATCTTGCCCCAAATGACTCGGAAAAAAATCAACGTCAACTTCGGTGGCCAACGTTTGCAATTGATCAATAGCAGCGGGACGATAAATATCGGTACTCACGACGAGTACTGATTTTTTATCATTTTCTTTTAAGCGTCGTGCTAATTTTGCAACGGTGGTGGTTTTACCTGAACCTTGTAAACCTGCCATTAAAATCACGGCGGGTGTTTGTTTAAGATCAAGCCCAGCGCATTCTTCACCCATCAATGAGGTTAATTCGCTTTGAACAATTTTAATGAGAGCCTGGCCTGGATTTAAACTTTTTGACACCTCATGGCCAATGGCACGATTTCGAATATGGCCTGTAAATTCTTTGACAATGCCAATGCTGACATCCGCGTCAAGTAAGGAATTTCGGATTTCAGCCAGTGTTTTTTTTATATTGTCTTCGGTCAAACGTCCGCGGTCGGTTAAATGACTGAGGGTTTTACTTAGACGCTCGGAAAGTGTATTAAACATGATGCATTCTACTCCGCATTCGTATAAACCTCTTGGACATCATCCAAATCTTCCAACATGTCTTGTAAACGCGTCACTTTTTCAGCCGTCTCTTCATCCAAAGGCACAGATAGTGCAGCCGCCATGACCATTTCAGCAGCGGCCGGTTTAAAGCCCGCGCGCATAAGGGCGTCTTGTACGGCATGGAACGATTCCGGTGTCGTGATCACATCCAAACTCGCATCATCGTAAGTGCGTACATCTTCTGCACCCGCTTCAATCGCAACTTCCATGATTTTTTCTTCATCGCTGCCAGGTGGGAAGGTAATCTGCCCTTGTTTTGTAAATAAATAGGATACTGAACCCTCTGTGCCCAAATTGCCACCGCATTTTGAAAAAGCGTGGCGAACTTCAGCCACAGTGCGATTGCGATTATCGGTCATACATTCAACGAGGATGGCAACGCCATTCGGACCATAACCTTCATAGCGAATTTCAATGACCTCGCGATCATCATTGCTGCCTGAACCTCGTTTGATCGCACGATCAATGGTATCACGTGTCATATTGGCAGTAAGTGCTTTGTCGACGGCTGTTCGCAAACGTGGATTGGAAGCAGGATCAGGATCACCCAGACGTGCAGCGACGGTGATCTCACGGATCAGCTTGGTGAATAATTTCCCGCGTTTTGCATCTTGGGCATTTTTGCGGTGTTGGATGTTGGCCCATTTGCTGTGTCCTGCCATACCTGATTTTACCTCTGTCTTTTTTGAGTACTTCCCTACCCTGGTACTGTCATCCCGGGATTTAGCGGTTCTTAGCGAGTACGCGCGAAGAGCCACTAAATTCCGGGATGACAACGCTATACTTTCACAAACCTAAATCCCATCGCAATTAATTCACGTAATTGCTGATCATCCACCTCGCTCGGCGCATTCGTCAAAGGACAACTCGCGCTCTGTGTTTTTGGAAACGCAATCACATCGCGAATTGAGCTTGAACCTGACATCAACATCACAAGACGATCAATACCAAAAGCAATACCACCATGAGGAGGACAACCCAATTTTAAAGCCGTCAATAAATGATCGAATTTTTGATGCGCCGATGCAGCATCAATGCCAATCAACTCAAAAATCGCCATTTGCAAATCTGAATCTGCAATCCGAATGGAACCACCGCCAACTTCAACCCCATTGAGAACAAAATCATAGGCACGCGACAAAGTTGACTCTGGATCTGCATGTAATTCATCGATTGAAACTACTTTAGGTGCTGTAAAGGGATGATGGAGCGGTGTCCAATTGCCATGTGTGGCATCTCGTTCAAACATCGGAAAATCGACAACCCATAGCGGCTTCCAACCGGCTTCCACTAAGTTGAGATCATGGCCAAGTTTCACGCGTAAGGCACCGAGGCTCGCATTCACGACTTGTTTTTGGCCTGCGCCGAAGAAAATAAGATCACCCGTTTGAGCTTCTAATTTATTTAGAATCGCTTCAATCACAGATTCAGGTAAAAATTTCAAAATGGGTGATTGCAGTCCTGCAAGGCCTGTAGTGCGATCATTCACCTTAATGTAAGCAAGACCCTTTGCACCAAATTGCTCAACAAAACTAGCGTAATCATCTAATTGTTTGCGCGTTAATAGTGCACAGCCCTTGGGTAATTTCAGTGCCGCAACTTTTGACTGTTTATCATTCGCCGGTTCTGAAAACACTTTAAAATCAACCGTTCTTACTAAATCACAGATCGTCACCATCTCCAGTGGAATACGCAGATCGGGTTTATCCACCCCAAAACGCGACATCGCTTCTGAATACGTCATACGAAGAAAAACAGGTAAATCCACATTGATTGTGGTTTTAAATAATTCGCGGATCATCGCTTCGATCAAATCTTGAATGGCTTGCTCATCCATGAAGGATGTTTCAATGTCGAGCTGTGTGAATTCCGGTTGGCGATCCGCTCGCAAATCTTCATCACGAAAACAACGCACAATTTGATAATAGCGATCAAACCCTGCCATCATCAGTAATTGTTTAAAAATTTGAGGGGATTGAGGTAGCGCGTAAAATTCACCGGGGTGAACACGGCTTGGCACGAGGTAATCACGCGCGCCTTCGGGCGTTGTTTTTGTCAAAATCGGCGTTTCAACGTCGATGAATTGATGCTGATCCAAATAATTGCGCAAGCATCGGGTAACGGCATGACGCAATTTAAAGCATGCTAACATTTCAGGGCGGCGCAAATCTAAGTAGCGGTATTTTAAACGTGTTTCTTCGCCAACTGATTGATGCCCATCGATGTTAAACGGCAGGACCTGTGCACGATTCAGCACATTTAATTCGCAGACAACCACTTCAACTTCGCCCGTAGGCATATTGGGATTGACGGTGCCCTCTGGACGAGCACGCACCGTGCCTGTTATGGCAATCACCCATTCATTGCGCAGGTCTTCCGCTTGGCGAAAAACAGGTGAACCCGGTTCAAACACAATTTGAGCCAGTTCGCCACCATCACGTAGATCAACAAAGATCACGCCACCATGGTCGCGGCGACGATGCACCCAGCCGGCCAATTTAACAACTTGGCCAAGATGAGTGGCCCTGATTTCACCACAATGGTGATCACGCATGGACATGGAGGATCCCCGCATCAATTAAAGTGAGGATCCTACTTGAAGTTGCAGCAATCTGCAATGCACGCCACGCTAAGCACCAGCACCTAGGCAGTTCAGCGGTGCTTTTTGCTCCGCATCCTCAAGCATCGCACCAATTGTTCTACCGCAAGCACCCTCATACAACCTTTTCTGTTCCAAACCACTGCACTTGAGTGCCTTGCATCTCAGTTGATCGAGACGATCGGGCCCAATTGTTTTCTGCCCCTCTTGCGCTTCCTTCATCAAGAGTCTACCCAATTCAAGAGCAAAATGAATTTTTGCCGTCGACGTACTTTCCCATCGCTCACGCTCCATCACAATCTTCAAATAATGCCTGATTGGATTAAGTTTCTGTAAAATATCAATGGCCAGCACAGGTTTATCACCCAACGAGGTTTGCATCGTGCGTATGGCATCAGGGACATAACCCTTAAAGGTCGAATCGTTTAAGAAAAATAGATATTGGCTGACTAAGTTTTTGACATCATCAACTTCATAATCATTCTCATCTATTTTTTCTAGCCTTGCCGCTAGTAGCTGAAGACTCTTTCGCAACACAGGCGCTAATGAAGCCTGTGGCGAAGAGAACAATGTACTGACTTCGCAGAATATTCCTTGATTTTTCGGATCGCCAGGATCTTTTACAATCACACTTTCGACGATGGCCAAGGTAGATTGTTTGGAGAAAGAAATATTCTGTTGATTTGCAAGATTTATTGATTTTCTCAAGGCTTTAAATAATTGATCCTGACCGTCATCAATCAGCACATATAAATATTGGTTGTTTTTGCGCAATGCTTGTCTTTTCGTTTCATCCTGCTCACATTTTTGTAACCAACCCTTTATCGTAAATCCTGCAGGCATCGCTTGAATGAAAAGCTCTTTGAGTCTCTGAGGTGTTAGAGCTTTATCTTGATCTTCCTTCATCAATAGCAATCCTAAATCAAGAACAAAACGTTGCATTAATGGCAGAGTCCCTCCATCCAATGTACAACGAGAAAGATAGCGAAGAATATATTTTTGCACAAAATTCCTGGGATTATGATCATTAAAATCAACACCAAGGGATTGTCCAGGAAAAATGTTTAACAAACTTCCAAATGTATAAGTATATTGCATTATTCCCGGTATAGATTGAAATTCCTTTTCTTTAAACGTTTGCAGCAATTTCCCATGATTTCTATCTTCAGCAAGAAAAAATAAATGCTGTGTGATTAAGTCTCTGAAATCCTTTATGCCTAAAGTTTTATCGGCAAGCATTTTATTTTGCAGCTTATCGAGTTCTGGCACCAATCTAGACAGACCCCAATGGAGAAGTCCATGTAATTTATTTTGACTTAATAAATGCTTAATATCCTTTAAGCAACTTTGGACGAAGGTCATTACCTCTAGGTCTACTCCTTCATCATTCTGTTCTGGATCAATTCGATGTTTTATAATCTTATTTACAATCATGCCACGCGATCGATCAAATCGCTTTTCTTCAACTTCAACTGTTATAATTTTAACAGTAGGACCTACGGGTCGCCCATTATTATATTCGTCAGCATTGATTGGATCAAGATACGACATGGCAAGGCTATGAGCATCTCCACTACCCGCACGAATTTCATCGGGTGAAACCTCCCAGGATCCAGCTTTGATCTGCGCTCGTTTAACCGCATCATCTTCACTCCATCCTTGTTCAATCAAGGCCACTACTTTTCGGCCTAATTTATAAGAAAACCGATCTCGGGCTGGATCGCGATCAGGATCAATAAAGTATTTGTCTCGTGCAATCCCAGCAAGAATCCCACTCAGTGCACCTACTTTACTCTTATATTTAACGTCAGAATAAGAAAGCCATCCCTTCTCTTGCAAAGATTTTACCAATACGGTATCAATCTTCGATTGATAGTCTTTATCCCGCACAATATCCGGATGACCATAATAAACAAATTGGCGCACACGTGATCGCAATACCCGATCAATATCGACAATAACTTCAAGCTTTTCAGAATTAGCCGCTAAAGATCGAATATTGCTATAGAGGTGATGCAGGGCCATTTGATCAAGCGGAGAAAGTCGTTTCTTTTTTAATAGTTTAAGATTATCTAATTCGATCGCTTTCAGATCAGCTAATAAGCTATAACATTTTGAACGATTCATCACAAGATTAAAGTCAGAGACATTTGCAAGCGCTTTAAGAGTTGCAAAGTCAACAGAGGGTTGCCTCCCTTCTCGAGGCCAAAATTCAGTCTCTAATTCTTTTAAGAATCGCGCGTGTTGCCCGCCCTTGATCCCAGAAATATTTGATCCTTGTTTTTTAGTAAAGGATTCAATATTAATCATCTTCTGTTGAGCATTTAATCCAGGTTTTGCATAGATCTCATGAAGTTTCTTAATGAAATTCATCCAAGTGGCACTACCTTCTCGTGTAGGAATGCCTAACAGATTGGAGCTTGTACCCTTCGTCGGCGTTCGATTGTAGTGTTCAAATGCAAGAAGAAGTCGTTTGATATAATTCTCAAGCTGAAGCTCTGCCCAATTTTCTCGTCTTTCGTTAGGCGAACTTTTTTGCTTGGGCGCTGCAACCACTTGGGGAAAATATTCTTTAACTAGTTCATAACCTTCTTTGACAAAGAAAGTATTTAAAGCTTCTCCCACTGGCGCTTTATTGATTTTTACTTGCTCGAGTGACCTGACAAATTCTCCATCCAACTGAGTCACAGGATCTAAGCCAACTCCCGCATTGACTGAAGGCTGAATGAGATACTCCATGTAATAGTAATAAGCTTCGAAACGCTTAGTCTTGAATGTCCAGCAATCCGGGTGACCTAACTTGTCGTAATTACCTTTTATAGGCTGTGGCCATTTCAAACCTAGGTTTTTATATCGACCGAGTAGATCTTTCGTATGACCTTCTTCCCAGAACGATAATACCGCTCGAAGATAGAGAGCTTCTTTAACGCCTGCGTTGCAAGCCATTTGCAAGGATTGAACGCCACACCAATAATCACTTATGCTAGAATTAAGATCTTGGGGTAATAATTTCCTTTGTCCTGTTAAATAGGGGAGCAATTTATCTCTTGCAAATACAAAGTTTTGATTTCCTACATTAAATTGTTCGAGGATAATATCCTTCCTCTCTTGATTGTTGCCTCTTTCACTGAGATTTCCAATATAATTCAAATAACCCCTATTTTTCGCTGAATGTCCGATCGATGCGGCCCCCTGAATTTCACTCAATACAGCATGTTGAATCTTATCTGCCCGCTCATCCTTTTTTGGTGGAGAAGAAATTCTAGAAATTTTCTGAGGCTTAGAAAACTCATTCCAGTAAAAATCACTATTGCAATTAAAACCAGAAGCCACTTTGATAAATTCTAGATCTGCTTCCGAGTGAAATACGCCATTTTCATGGTCTATTCGATCATGAAATACATGGTTTAAAATAGCATCGATCATTGATCGCGAAGAATCATTTTGGAGGAAAACTTCCCTACTGCTGTTCAGAAGAGGATAATGTATTTTTTCACTAGCCATTTCTTTTAAGCGTTGTTTAATCTCATCAAGTTCATCATCGCCAACATCTTGGTCCTGAAGAGTGTCGATATGATTTAACAACGCCACCCATTTCTGCTGAGCCCCTGGCACAGGCCCCTCCAAAAAATGGCTCGCAGGTAGACTCTTTTTTACCCAACCTTCAGGGAGATAATTTAAATCTTTGAGCGCTTTCCATAAATCGGTTTGGAAAAGGTAATGGTAAGCTAAGAAAATGGAGGATTTGAGTTGGGAGAATTGTTTGTTTTTTATTTCCTTTTCTTCTTCTTTACGCAAAAATAAATTTTCAACATGATCGGGAACTTGAAGTTCAAATAAGTTACCATCGCGCCCCGCTACAACAACGCCACACGAGCGGGGATCATCGATCATTTGATTAATAGCAGTTTGAGAAAAAGAATTTAGCCAGGAATTATCATAAGCAGGCCCTTTTCGAGTTAAAAAAATATTTAAATTAAATACTATTATTTTAATATCGTCAACAGTTAGTGGATCGCAGGTTACATAAGCAACCAATGCACGAAGAAGAAAAGCGGCCTTTAATCCATATTCCTCGTTACATGCTCTATTAATCAGTTGATTGATTTTTTTCAAATCGTCCTTATTAAGGGAAAGCTCTTCTCCTATTTTCGATTTTTTTAAACAATTAAGGGCTAATTCAAACGCAAAAAGATAATAAAGTTGACTGTATTTTTCCTCGTGAAGTATCTGCTTTTTGAATCCGAAATTAGTAGGATAAAAGTCCTCTTTTCTACCAGGCTCAGCTAATTTAACAACTTCATTAAATTTTCCAAGAAGTTCAAAGTATGTGTTTAACTCAACTTGAGTTGGGCAGTGATACAGTAATACATCTAAGACTTTGAGATCGAGTCTTTTAATCAATTCATCTTTTGAGACTTTTAAGTCTAGATTAGACCTATCTATAATGCCACTTGAATTATAATATAATTCCGACAAAGCAAATAATCTTCTTAAAAAATCAGATTCTTCTTCATCAAGAAAAATTTCTTTTCTACTAACACGATTACCCCTAAAATAGAGGAGCACATCATCAAAAAATTTTATCGCAAATTTGAGTGCTTCTTCTGAGTCAAAACCTTGATCAAAAACATGATCACACATTTTATTCAGCCAAACTATTTTTAATTTATCGTTATCAGAAGCTTCTTCAATAAAACTAGCAAGAAGCGTATTAAACGTTTCAGGCAGACAGCGGCTTTCTTCAATCAATCGACTAACAAGAACAAACTGTTCCGTTGTATGAATTTCATCTAAACGATGAGGAATTTTTGATTTAACAGGAAAAAATGACAAATTAATTATATTTTTATATTGATCTTGTAAATCAACTCGTTGACTAATGCGACTTAAAGCTATGAAGAGCTCTAGAAAAGCCACGGATGAAAACGATCCGCTTTGCGCAAAAGATCGAGCAAAGAATTGATAATTCCCAGCAATAAATTCATCTCTACACCGTTCTAAAAAAACAGCTTCAGTAATTTCCGAAAAAACAGAAGAAATTTTTTCTTTGAATACATTGCAACACTTATCACAATTACTCCACCGGCCTGCTTTCTGTTCATTTTCAAAATCAGTTAAAAATACGGAAATAGCTTCATGAATCTCCGTTGAATCTTCATCTAATCGATAATAAATTTTAAATGCGGAGTGCAGTGTTTCACGCAAAATTTTAGCACAATAATTATGGAGCTCTTCGTCAATACTCTCTAATGGAAATTGGCGAATGAGCGTTAATAAACTTTCGCGGACTTCATTTAAACTACCCGTCTGAAATTTCCGTGAATTTTGAAGACGATAAACCGATGCAATAAATTCTTTGGCTGCATGAGGTGCATCATTTAATAAATCAGGTATTTTAAGATCCACTAAGTTTTTATAAATTAAACGCTCAAAGTGACAGATCATCCAACCTTTCAAATAGTTTGAGAGCTCGTTAAAGCTGCGTTCTTTTTGCTCAATTGTCCATCCATAACCTATTGGTGCATTCCAAGTCCTGAATTTATCTCTGAGCGTAACCGACTCTTGTTCATCTTCCGCCTTGTACTCACCAATCAACCAATTTATGTTTCCTTCGATTGCTTCTGGATCTGTAGCTATTAAGGTTTGACAAACATTCTCATAAATATTAAAAAAGTCTCTTATTATTCCATTTTTAAGATTGCTTGCATCAACCTCAAGGCTTTTAAATACTTTTAAGATGCAATGATACAAACGAGATTCACAAGTTTTTTCTATACTAGGGTATGAGACATCATCATAGGGAAAAGCATGAATCAAATCATGAATATAGTTCTTAATCGCCTCCCAGGAAGCCATGGCATTTTGAGGATTGAACTTTGGGCATTTTTTGCTACTGGCTATTCCAAAATCACAAAATTTGATTAATGCCTGCTTCGCTTCTTCTGTTTTTAAATTTTCTGATGCCTTGGTTAATTTTTTAAGAAGGGAAGATTGATTTTTATTAGAAATACTTTGAACTTTCTTTTCCGCTTCTTTATTCCCTAGTTTAATTGATAGTTTTAACGCTTCAAACTTTTTTTGTTCATCAACAATTTTCAGCCCTGGTACCGATTTTTTTTCCTTGGGCATAAAGATCATCGATGATGAATATCCAACCCCATAAGGTACTTTAAATCCTTTGTTACCCGCAATGAAGGTATCATGATGAACCGTTCCATTAGGAGAAGATTTAGAAGATTTTTCTCCAAAAAATTTAAGCGTGTTATGAGAAGAATCTTCAAAAGAAACAGGACATCCCAACGCTCGACATTTTTCTTGAACTTGTTGAATTAAATGCGCTTGATCCTTATCACGAGCGTCTAAATTAAACGTCACATTTAACGACAGAGGTCGTAATCCATTTCTTACTTGACACTCAATTGGTTCGCAATGATATTCGAAACTAACACCAGGTATCGATGAATTTACACCATAGCTGAAACGATAAACTAATTCACGACCAACCCATTCCAATTTATGGTTGAATTCTTTCAGTGGACGACCATCCACTACAAAAAGATTCGAAAAAGCGCCACCCAATCTATGCACTAAGCTACAGGGACCTTGAATATTTAATAAAATTCGATCTCGCGCTTCTTCATCACTAACTCCAAGTTTATTACGAAATCCATTGATTAATTTATTTAAAATATTATCTTGTGAAATATAAAAAGGCTGACGATTTTCCGGAGCATATTGATCATCAGGTTTATTATTTGAAACTTCAAAAATCCATATTCCATTGACTGGCCCTTCAAGCTGGTAACCTGCAATACCACCTCTCTTGTAAAGTATAGCCTCAATAGCATTTATATTTGGATCTTCACGATCCAAGCATTCTAGCAACCATGAAATATCTTCGAGTCTGCCATCACCGAAGACGGCGTGTTTTATTAATTCATGACCATTCTGAGAAGCTTCATCTATTTCGCTAAGCGCCATTATTGGCGCAACAAGCAGATCAGAAAAAGTTTCAGGGATTATGTTTTGATTTATTCTATTAAGCACATTTAATAAGTAATCCTGATTAAAACTAATTTCAAGCAAGTGACATTCAGGAATCAACCGATCTTGCTCAAATAAATTTAAACATTTTTCTAATTCTTTTAAATAATCAAATAAGATTTTATTTTCTTCTGTTTTTTCACTCAAATCATAGGCCAATAATTGTTTTAATTTAAGACGATTTTTAATCGAAAACCAATCAATTCTCCCAGGCTCGCCTATCTTTTCAAAATCGGCTGTGTTAATAAATAATTGAGGATTATTTGACATACTATCAATTTCGGCAGACAACTCACCAAAAAGCCTGAGTCGATTAAGCAATACATAAATTGTAACCGCTTGCTTCAAGATGTCTGGATTATTTTCATCCATCTGATTAAATTTCGTCTGCAGTAGCCGAATATGTTCTTCGAGATTCAGCCCTAAATAACCCTTCTCCTCGAGATCACACAAACTTGCAAGTGCTAGAGCTATACTTTGACTCTTGAGATTATCAATAAAAATAAGTGAAGGTGGGTTTGCTTTTAAGAGAACACTTTGAAACCAAGTAAATAAGTCTTTTAATTGTTGCCAATCAAGCAGACTATCAGCCATACCACCTACAGTAAGGCGAAGAAAAGTCCCTTTATCTGTTCGAAGATATTGTTGGTTTTCATCCACAAATTCTAAAGTTCTGTTGAATACTTCTACTGAATTTTCTAACACCCATTTTTGATCTTGGCTTGCTGATCTGAGATCAATAAAATGTGGATTTTGTAGAACAACACCCCTAAAATCATTCGCCATAATATTTTGTTTAGAAGCAAGGTATATGGGATAAGAAGCACTTAATTGTTGAAGGTTATTCTTGATATTATTGTCATTATCAATGGCTTTACGAGAAAAAATATGCTTTCTTAAACTTTCAAGTACTTTTAGATGTGCTTTTAATAAAATGAGCTTGTCTTTTCTAAACATGATTACATCCTCTTTTCTTTTTTATCGAACCCTTGCTTGGCAAGGGTTTTATCGTTTCTTGTTTTCGTCTAGAGTAGATGGGGTTAGCACAGCCCAAGGGACGATGCGTAGCCCAACATTTCTGCTTTTTGCAGAATGTTTGTTGGGTTACGCCCAGCCTACGGCTGTTCTAACCCAACCTACAGGTCTTACTAACCTACTCTACAGCACCCACTACAATACCTTGCTTTTTTAGCAAAGTCAGCTATCCTCTGGTTGAATAGGAGAATCTTGTGCCTTATCTCTATCAACCTTGGTACTGTCCAATCATCCTAACTGCCCTGCTCTGGGCAACCCCCAGTTTTGCGGGGCTCTCAACCTATTTCTGTAGCGCCGGTCATCAATACATCAATCTCGGTGACAATGCATCAAAAGTTCAAACCGCTTGCGGTGCACCCAGCCGTATTGAAAAAAACCAGCCCAACGCCGCCACTACAACCAACAACAACAACACTGATCAAATCTGGACTTACGCGGCCGTTACCAATCCGATGACTCAAGTCAATACGGGCTTGTATTACAGCTCTCCCAACAATCCTCTGCGTAATGGGTTGAATCCCAGCCCTTTTGGGAATAACAATACAAACTCGAATCCTTACAATGCACCAACTTTTCAAATCACGTTCCATGCTGGCCTGGTCAGTGCCGTCACTGGAAATCCTCATCAGTGCGGCAATTGGTCACCCAGAGTAGGTGTCACCACGCAGACCGTCTTAAATCGTTGTGGTCAACCTCTTTCGAACCAATCCACAGGTTCCGTAGTCAATCCTTACACTACCACCCTAGAAACCTGGATCTATACCAATCCCTATGGCCCTCCCTTACAATTACAGATGACCAATGGGATCCTTTCCCAAATCAGCCTTGGGGGCTAGGGTTATAATTCATAAGTCACTCGCTGAAAGGTGTTGTTGTCTTCTTTATCCCCTCCTCCGCACCACCCCCAGCATCGTTCAAATAAGCCTCTTCTTGGTGCACTCAAGTTGTTCCTCTGTAATAATGGAGTTACTTCATTAAATATGTTTATGTTGTCGTCACTGCCATCACTACTCTCCTCGCTACTACGTATCCTACGAATCGACAATGGCTCTTCTCTAGTCGTACGCCGCCATTCTCCATAAGTTCTACGAAGTGCTTTATTTTCTTCATTTTCTTCATTTTCTTCCCAGAGTTCCTCAAATTTTTCTCTTGAACCCTTCTGCAATTCTACCAGGCGTTCTTTTAAGATATCTTCAAACTCTAGGATCCTTGCACCCGTTTTATCAGCGTTACAAGAGAAGGAATAGTAAAGTTGGGCAACCGCTGCAAATATTCCCAGTATAGAAAGCATTCCATTGAACAGCATTGCACCCCCAAAACCAGCGACACCATAGTAGAGGGTTTGAAGCACAATTGAGATGAATAGAACAAACAAATTATCACCTGGAACCCATGATTTTATCTGAGCAACGACCTTACCCTGTGAGTGAATAGTGCCTGGAAATGACCAGGCTGCAATGATTAAGAAAATAATAAATGTGACATTAAAAAGCCAACTGGGTAGGACAACCCCGGCGGCAGTCTTTTGCCCTGCTTTTGTCCCCCAAAATGTCTTCGCAAACTTTTCACCCGACATACGACTTAACATCGTTAAAGGAATAGCACCCACGATCAAAAGACAGAGACCTAAGATAGTTACAGGGAGCGGAAAATGAGCATTTCCAGTCTCCCATATCCATCCTGCGGAAGAGAGAAGAAAACCTGATTGGCCAGCAATCGCTATCATAGAAGCCGCTAAACTTGTTTTTCCAACCTGCTCAACTTCCATGGGAGGTAATTTGCTCCCAACCTTTAATAAACGTGCCCAAAATAAAGCCTTTTCTTCTCCACTTAGGTTATCCCCCTCCCTTAGTTTACGAAGCGAATCAGATAGGATGTCACAATCCGCGATGAAATTAATTCTCTCTACAACGACTTGGATCTGCGCCGCATCCCTCTGGCTTCTAGACATATTTTTTAGATCAACGCCCTCTGGAGGCGCGCTAATCACTCGAATAAAAGCCTGATCGAGCGCTTCTTTGAATTCTCCCTTAAGAATAGATAAGGCTCTATCGGATAATTTATTGATGGGAAGTTCTCCCATAGAAAAATTCAAAACTTCTTGTCGATAGCCTTCCTTGAGTCCTTTATGAGCCGCAAGCATATTTCTGTAACCAATCTTGATCCTCTCCCAAACTGTCTCTGTACCATTGACCATCAAAAGTGTGCCCACACCAAAAGATGCGACATTTAGAGCATGCTCTGTAGGGGTATACTTTCCGATTCCAGGTATCGAAAACATGAGCTGTGAACCAACCGATACAAGGCCCACAGAAAGGGCGTACTTCCAGTCTTGGTGCTCTGCTCTAAAAAAACTAATGCAATTTCTAATTTGCATCTCAACAAATGTATAATTGAGCACGGTGTTTGCCAAAATCGCACCCAGAGCTCCGCAAATAGTCACAGTGATAGCCATACTCGATGCGAACGAAAGACTCTCTAAACTAATCGCCCCATTAAAAAGGGCAGGAAAAAACCCTCCCTCTGCGTTGAACAGTATATTAAACGCATCTAGATCAACGCTGGCCTGCCAACTTCCACCAAAATAGTCCACAACACCGGCCGCAAATGTGGAAATATCAGAAAAATAATCGATTAACACCTGCGTGGCACCCGGTGCACTTTCAAAGAAAATAAAGGCACCTACGGCACCTGCTGCAAGGGAAGCAAGTTTAACCGCAACATGAAATTTTCGCGTTTCACTTTCCTGAAGGCCGGCGCTAAAAGGGCAATCTCTTAAATGTCGTAACCTTGCCCCTAAGGGATTGAGTGGATCAAACATGCTCTGAGGAGCATTGGCAATAAGATTGTCTAGATTGATTTGTATTTCATACATACGAGCGTCTCTACGATCGGCGTCCTCAAGCAGGCTTGTCTTGCGTACAAATGGAATATATGGAGACGGTTGAACATAAACCACGTTAGTATTAGCATCATTTGGCATACCCACCCCTTTTTAGTTTTTATCTTAGGACTGGATTGGGAATATACAACAAATTGTTGTTTAAAGCAAGCTCATTTTAATGAGTTAGGGTTTTTCCTGGGATAAATTTGATTATAATTTTTACAAAATGAGCCAATTACGCGGCGGTAAGAAATCATCGTATAATTTTTGTTCTGGACTGTTGGGCTCCGGGCGCCAATCATATTGCCAAGAAACCAAGGATGGAAGAGACATCAAAATAGATTCCGTTCGCCCACCGCTCTGAAGACCAAACAAGGTGCCGCGATCATAAATCAAATTAAACTCTACATAACGCCCACGGCGGTAACATTGAAAATCACGTTCGCGCTGTGTAAAGGGTCTTGTTTTTCGGCGTTCCACGATCGGCACATAGGCTGGCAAGAAATGGTCGCCAGTTCGTCTTACAAATTCAAAGCTATGTTCGAATCCTCCCTCATTGAGATCATCAAAAAATAAGCCTCCAATTCCACGCGCTTCACCGCGGTGTTTAAGATAGAAATATTCATCACACCAGGCTTTGTAGCGTGGATAAACGTCTGGGCCGAAGGGGCGGCAGGCTTGTTCTGCCGTTTGATGCCAATGTCGACAGTCTTCCTCAAAACCATAGTAGGGGGTGAGATCAAATCCGCCCCCAAACCACCATTGCGGTTCCTCATGCTCAGAATGAGCCACAAAGAGCCGCCAATTGGCATGGGTAGTTGGCACATAGGGATTAGCGGGGTGAATGACTAATGAAAGTCCAACGGCTTCAAAATTTGCTCCAGCAAGTTCGGGCCGACCTTGCAGGGCTGAAGGCGGCAGTGCTCCACCGTAAACATGAGAAAAATTAACACCTGCTTGTTCAAAGACTTGGCCTTGGGAAAGAACGCGGGTTCGACCGCCACCACCTTGTGGGCGGCTCCATTCATCTTCACGAAAACACGCCCCGCCATCGAGCTCCACAAGCATGTGGCAAATGCGATCTTGCAAAGTAAGGAGGTATTGTTTAACAGCATTAAGATCAACAGGGGTCATAGTCATTTTATTTTATTTTATTTTCATGTCGACAGGGATATTTTATACCTCTGTTCGTCTTTTAGCAAGAAACGAGTTAAACACACTGTTAAAACATCTGCGGAAATCGGCTTCGTTAAAAACCAATCCATCCCTGCAGCTAGACAAGCTTCTTTATCTTCTTGTGTGACATGTCCTGTCAAGGCAATGATGGGTAGAGGCTGTTCCCGTTGTCGGATCTTGGAACGACCAAATCGAAAACTTCGCTTTAAACCCGTTTGGGGTTCAGGCATTTTCTTTTCCAACGCTCGGATTTTTTTAGCCACGCTGATGCCGTCCATATCCGGTAAGCCGAGATCCAAAAATAACAAATCGTAATGAGCTTCTTTCACCATCTCAATGGCTTGTGCCCCTTGACTTGCTGTTCGAACGTTACACCCGAAATCCTTAAGCAAAATAGAGACCACTTTTTGATTTAATAAATTATCTTCAACCAACAAAACTTTGGCATTCAAACGTTGCAAAAAACCACGTTGCTTTTCCTGATGCGCCGTCCATTTACTAAACATTTCAAACAAATGATCTTGAAATGTACCATTCTCACCTTGGGTATTAATTGATGCAAAAAAACCATGACCTGTTGAAAATTCGGCTTGAACGGCTGTCTGACTTTTCGCGCCAATTTGAATTTTTAAGGTGTGTAAAAAACGGTGGTTTTGGTTGAACCGTTGACAAAACTCAAATACTTTTCCTTCGTTGATCGCCTCATCAAAAAGGATCATTTGAAAAATAGCTTGTGCTCGATTTTCCCCTAATAACTGGACTGCTTGATCAGCCATCATCGTCACAACTTGTTCAGCCCCTAATTCGTGCACTATTTTTTCAGTTAATTGAGGGTTATCGCTGACTAAGAGAATTTTAATTTCAGGATGCTCCGACTCCCAACGCGTCGGCGCTATTTTTGCAGGTTGCACTCTCAAGGTGATCTCAAAAATAAATTGAGTCCCCACATTTTCTTCGCTCTCAACCCAAATTTTTCCCCCTAATTCTTCAACAAATGCTTTTGTAATGGTCAACCCAAGGCCCGCACCTGTCTTATTTGTTTTATACGAGGCCTGGTCAACTGTTTCAAAACGCTCAAAAATCTTTGATTGTACTGCCTTGGGGATCCCTACCCCTGTGTCTTCGATTGTAATTTGAAGTTTGATTTGATCGCCTTCGCGGTTGAGCTCCTTAACATGAACCTTCACATGTCCACGATCCGTAAATTTAACCCCATTACCCAACAAGTTCATGATCACTCGTTTGATCCGATTATGATCACCAATAAGGTGATGAGGAACATCATTCTCATATTCGATGACCAAGGCGACATTCTTTTCTTGGGCTGTGAAGGTCACGCTGGCCATTGCCCCTTCGATGAGGTCTCTCAGATCAAAGGGTGCATGATTGATTTCAAGCTTACCTGCCCCCAATTTTGCAACATTTAGAATATCTTCAACAAGACTAAGCAACATATGCCCGCCTTGAACGATACATTCGATCGTTTCTGTGCATTCAGGATCAACATTAATTCGTCTTAAACGCTCCGCCATGCCAATAATGCCATTAAGCGGTGTGCGAAGATCATGGCTGATGTTTGCGATAAATTCAGTTTGGATTTGATTCGCTGCTGCGATACGTTCAGCTTCCCGCTTTGCCGCCTGCAAGGATTCGAGGGTTTGTTCAGTAGTTGTATTCTTTTGATTCTCTAGCAGATCCTTTCCCATAAATCACCTCAGCAGTTCAGAAAGTTTTCAAAATTCAAGGTGAAACACTAAAGCGGTTACTTAACAAATGCAAACTTTTTTGGATAAACTTTTTTAAATTCAGTGAAAAGCTGATTGATTTAGTAAGAAATTGGTCGAGGGGTGAGCAATTGGAGTGGGAAAAAAGCATTTTTTATTTTCTGGATCCGAGGCATGGGTAAAAGCCTAAGCAGTTCTAAGCTAGCAAGCTCGCTAAGAACCACTAAATCCGCGATAATAACTTCCGCTTCGCGCCTGTATTGTTGGGTTACGCTCAGCCTAAACGCCTGACAGCTGCTGTGCTAACCCAACCTACACAATTTTATATGACAAAAGCCAGAAATTAACGCTTGGAATATTGAGGTCTCTTACGGGCCTTATGACGACCCACTTTTTTACGTTCAACTTCTCTCGCATCACGCGTCACATAACCACGCTCACGTAAAATACGACGAAAAGCGCGCTCGCCCGTTCCATCACTTCCCGTTGACTCATCGTAGTGCATTAAGGCACGGGTGATCCCATGACGAATCGCACCTGCTTGACCAGAAAGCCCGCCGCCCTTGACAGTGATGTAGAGATCAAACTTGCCCATCATACCTACCGCTTCAAGCGGTTGACGAATGATCATGCGCGACGTTTCACGTCCACCAAAATAATTTTCAAGTGTGCGTGAATTCACGGTCACCGTGCCCTGACCGGCTTTTAGAAAAACGCGTGCGGTCGAACTTTTGCGGCGACCTGTTCCGTAGTATTGGTGTTCTGCCATATTAGTTTACTCTTGTATATCCAAAGGAAGTGGCGCTTGGGCTTCATGCGGATGCAGAGGGCCCACGTAGACTTTCAGCTTACGAAACATCTGACGTCCTAACGGCCCCTTGGGTAACATACCTTTAACAGCCCGCTCGAGTACATGTTCAGGTTTTTTTTCCATCATCGTTTCAAACGGAACGGACTTCATACCGCCAATAAAATTTGAATGATTGTGATAAATCTTGTCTTTCGCTTTGTTCCCCGTGACACGGATTTTTTCAGCATTGAGGACAATGATATAGTCCCCTGTATCCGCATGTGGCGTATAAACGACCTTGTGTTTACCGCGCAGGCGCCGGGCGATTTCCGTTGCTAAACGGCCCAATACCTTGTCGGCAGCGTCGACAACAAACCACTGACGGGCAACGGTCTGTGCATTTGCACTGATTGTTTTCATTGAGTTACTCCAAGGACCGGCGGTTTTCCACCGGTAACGATCTACTAGGCGCGCAATGATACTCGACCTGAAGCAAAGATACAATAGCTCCTTTTACCCTAAATGATATGCCAGCCCCAGCAACAAAGAATTGCTATCATTCAGCGAACCTTCGCCGATGATCCGTGTCCATTCCAAGGTGGTATTCACCTTGCGATTGATGTCATAACCCAACCCTAGACCATACAGAGGCCGGATCGCACTGCCCGATCCACCTTGATTTTGATCAACATAGGTGCCACCCAATTTACCAAAGACATTGAAACATTGAGTGATGGGTAACATGCCCTTGGCTTCAAGATCAACGTTAATTTGGTTGGTCGCCTTGAATAGACTATCTTGATCAAATCCAAAGCCACCTTCCGCAGCAATGAATCGGTTAAATTGATAACCACCAAAAACACGCCCTCCCAAACCATCGGTTGAAATTCCAGAAGTGAAGGGGATCACGTGGCCCGCTGTATCATCAATATCGCTATATCCCAATTCACCGCCACCGTAGAATCCATTTGCTGATGCAAACGCCGTGTTACTGAATACGATCAGTGTTAACGTAGAAACCATTGCTATTTTTTTAATCATTTTTTTCTGCCCCCACTTTAAAAAGAAAGCTGGCCGAATTTTAAACGTATTTGTTATTTTTTGCAAATAAAGGAAAGAAGAATTATGATTAATAAAAAATGATACCTCTAAAATCGTTTGCTTTGAGTACAGGAATCGCATGATCAACTTTTTAATATTCTTTTCTTCCCGTCGAATTCATGGTGCAGCTTTTTTATTCTGCTCCTTTTTATTATGTGCCTCTCTTTATTTTCAATTCATTGAACATCTTGTGCCCTGCCCTCTTTGTATCTTACAACGAATTGCTGTTTTTTTGCTTGCACTCCTCTCACTGATCGCCTTTCTTCATCGACCACCTCTTTACGGCTTGCGAATTTACAGTGTGATTGGGCTGATCATTTCCTTCCTCGGTGCTGGTGTTGCTGGACGCCAAACCTGGTTACAATTTACCGCTCATCTGCACACACAAACCTCCGCCTGCGGTGCAAGCCTTTCTTATATGCTCTCACACTTTGCTTTTAACCAAACACTCAAATTACTTTTGGAAGGCAGTGGCAATTGTGCTGAAGTCCCTTGGCGTTTTTTGGGATTAAGCATGGCCGCGTGGATGCTCATAATCTTCATAGGTCTTGCGATCGCTTATTTGTATGCTGCCTGCAATACAAAGAAAGACTTATAATTCGGGCAAGTTTTTTGCATTATCCTAAATTCGGCAGTTGGAATCGTAGCGAAGAGGGCTAAGGCGCTGAAGATAGGCAGCTTTTTTAGTATTTTTTAGCAAGACAGTAGACACCCCTACGGTGAAGCTAAAAAATACTAAAAAAATGTCTAGGTTCAATGCATTAGCCCTCTGCAGTAGATTACAACTGCCGAATTTAGGATTATAGACTAATCTAATTTAGCTACCGCCAATACCCTTCGTCGATGTAATTCTTCTTTTAAAAATGGTCCCGTTAATCCGGCATCAATACAATCACGAATTGATACAGATTTTGCAATCTCAAAGATTTTTTCAATATGTTTTGCCTGTGGATAAACAATTTCGTGATGGCCTGCGCAATAATCTGCAGCACAGGCCAATAAAAAATCATTCAGTCGTTCAGGTCTGCGATAAGCATCCGTTTTTTCGAGAATAGTTAAAATATCTTGTGCAGGATATTGAAGAGCACAATGACTCATTGTTTTTAATCGCCCCACTAATAAGGCCAAATCGCGAAATTCTCGGGGAAGACGATAGCGTTGATCAAGATGTTCTGCCGCTTCTTGGATCTGCGCTGCAAAACGAACTCGTGGATCAGGGGTTAACACACAGGCTTGCTGTAAAACTTGCAACCGCTCATCGTAATCAGTCACTAATTCTGGGAATAAACGTTCAAAGGCATGAGCACTTTTTAGCACATCAAAAAATAAACCTGGATGTTCTTCACCCAGAGCACTGTGCCATTCCTGCCAAACCCGTTCAGCCACTAAGGCATCAACTTCACCCAATTCCACCATTCTTTGCATTAAGTGCATGGTTTCATCGGCAACCGTAAACCCAAGATGTGCATAACGCGCGGTAAATCGGGCCACGCGTAAAATGCGCACAGGATCTTCAATAAAGGCTTCTGAAACATGGCGCAGTTTACGATCGTATAAATCACGTTGCCCATTAAAGGGATCAATCACTTGCCCCTTTTCAGTACGTGCAATCGCATTGATCGTTAAATCTCGCCGTTCTAAATCGTCTTCTAAGGTCACACTCGGATCAGCAAAGATTTGAAATCCACGATAACCACGCCCCACTTTTCGTTCAGTCCGTGCAAGTGCATATTCTTCATACGTTTTAGGATGAAGAAAAACAGGGAAATCACGCCCTACTGGCTTAAAGCCCTTGGCAACCATATCTTCGGGCGTTGCGCCCACGACGACCCAATCCCGTTCAACCACGGGACGGCCCAACAATTCATCACGCACAGCGCCGCCTACGAGATAGATATCCATATGTCTCCTTGACAAAATGATGTAAAAGTGTTACTCTTGATTACAAGCCTAGTTTAACTGAATCAGGAGTTAATATGTCAACTAAAAATCCAAGAATCAATGTTACCTTTGAAGCACCCACAGTAGCACTCCTTACAGATTTAGCGGACCACGAACATAAGTCCATTGCAGGTTTAGTTCGAGAGTTGGCCCTTGAAGCATTGGAAATGCGAGAAGATTTATATCTCTCTCGGATTGCCCAAAAACTCGATCAACCGGGGGTGGAAACTTATAGCCACAATGAAGCATGGGATTAAAGTATAATATCCGTTATCAAGAAGAGGTTATACGAAAACACATCCCAAGCCTTTCATCCAGTGCAAAAACATTGATCAAACGTGCAATTGAAGAACGGTTGATGGTTGATCCGATCGGGTTTGGTAAGCCCTTGCGTTATAGCCTAAAAAGTCATCGGCGGCTACGAGTCAGTGATTATCGTATTGTCTATCGTATCGAAGCTGAAACAAATACTGTCATTATTATCGCGATTAAACATCGTAAAGATGTTTATGAAGACCTCTAAATCTGGAGCCCCTGTGAGCAACCTCAGCCCTGAACAAACTAAAATTCGTGAACTCTCTGAACAATTAGTTAATATTCAAAAACCAATCCGCATTTTAGATGCCATCAAATGGCCAGCTTCTACTCAAAAACGTTTTTTCGATCAAGGATGCCAAGAATTACCCGCCATCGACGTTGATTTTTACAAACAAGTTCCACTCAACTACGACCCCGAGAAAAAAACACAAGAATTTCTCGAATTTGAACTGAACGTCCAAAAACACCTCGGCAAAATCAGCGGACTGAGTTTATTACTTCAACGTATGAGCCGTGAATACCGAGACGTTATTCGAATGATTGAAGCGCGAGGCACACCCCAATTTTCAGAAATTTCAAAAGCCCTCTATGGCAGCGATCAAGATGCCTTCTATCAAGGCGGCCCCACCAATCAAGACTTTGCCGAATCGCTTTCCCGCACATTACCCACCTTAAAACTCCAAACTCAAAATGAAAAAGATGAAAAACGTTATAGCAGCCAACAAACCGTCGATATTCTTAAAGAACGATTAAGCACTTATTTTAATGATCCCGCTGAATCGATCCGCGTTGAAATCAGCGATAGTATTATTGCTGATGCTGCCGCTGGTGCAGAATCCGTTAAAATTCGTGAAGATGCACAATTTACAGAACGTGATTTAAAAATTTTAGAAGTGCATGAAGGTTGGGTGCATGTGGGCACCACGCTTAATGGCTTACGCCAACCGATTTGTACCTTCCTCAGTAAGGGCCCTCCTTCATCCACCATGACGCAAGAAGGCTTGGCGATCATTACCGAAATATTCACCTTTAGTATGTACCCTGCTCGTTTACAACGATTAGTGAATCGCGTTCGTGCCATTGCGATGGTTGAAGCGGGCGCTAACTTCATCGAAGTCTTTAATTTTTATCGTGAACAAGGCCATGGTGATGAAGAAAGTTATGGTCTTGCTGTGCGTGTTTTTCGGGGAAGCACGCCCCATGGTGGCGCGCCCTTTACAAAAGATCTCGTCTACAGCCGTGGATTTATTTTAATTTATAATTATATTTGCCTTGCAATTCAAAAAGGAGTTTTACATTATATTCCCCTCTTATTCTTGGGTAAAACTACCTTAGAAGACTTGCCATTATTGGCTGATCTGGTTGAGGAAGGCCTTATCAAACCTGCAAAATATCTTCCCCCACAGTTCAGTGATCTCGCCTCATTAAGCTCTTGGATGAATTTTTCTTTGTTCATGGATCAAATTGATTTGCAGAAAATGGCTATTGATTTTAAAGCTATTTTGAGAGAATAGCTTTGATATTTATAAAAATAATTATAAAAAAATGTATTATAGAATAAAAAAGGTTGATTATTGAGCATTCGTATGGTACGATGTTGCCCTCTTTCAACAACCAATAACAAAGGAACCCTGTCTCAATGGTGTTGATTGTTTTTCAGAATTTGATTTTACAAACACGCCGTTAATACATCCATGCTGGCGATTGGTTTGTAAAATCAAATTCTGAAAAACAATCAACACCATTGAGACACTTCCAATATAGGAGGACAAATGAAAAAAATAATAATCATTTTTTCCATGTGCCTGACCTTCATTCTACTCCCTCTCTCATCGATGGCTGCAGAACCCACGCAGAAAATCATCATGAGTTATTGGTGGTACAATGATGACAATGTCTCCACAACTCAAACACAAGGGTCACCCCTGATCTACCCACTGCCCGGCAGTTACGATGTTCAAGGTCATGTCCAAGACAATAAAGATTTCTCATCTAAACTTAATGATCTCGATGTTATCGCCTATGCTTTTTTCCCCGTCAATAAAAAAGGCGAAATCCATTTCGAAGACTCTTATGTCGATTTAGGCACCGACGATAAACCTTTCTGTGAGCAAAATAAAGGGATCTGCAAAGCAGGTAGCAATAATGACAATGTCAAACTCGACAATTTTCATGCTTTCTCACATTTACAAAATAAATCAAACTCTTTAAAAAAAATCATCTCCATTGGTGGCGGGGCTGATCAAGCTTCATTTGAACATGCGATTGCTCATCCCGCTGCTTTTTTAAATTCTGTTCAAACTCTCGTGAATCATTACCATTTATCCGGGGTCGATCTCGATTTTGAAGTATCAGATACATTCTCTCCAACACAAGCAAAACAATACACTCAACTCATCGAAAAATTGCGAGCAAAACTTGGTAACAAAGCGTGGATCTCAATGACCACAGCTTTTGATCAAGGCGCAATTCATAGCATTGGTGCAAAAAATTGGGAAACGATCGCAAAAAATGTGAACATTGTTTCAGATATGTGTTATGACTTTCATACGCCCTTTGCTAAATTGCATTACACAGGATTTATGAGCAATCTTTTCCCCAACAACCAAGAACCTAATACAAAAGGGTATTATCACGCTAATTGCGATGAGTCTATTCAATATTTAAATACACAGGGCGTTCCCACCAATAAAATTATCATGGGCGTGCCATTTTACGCTTTCTCCTATGGGAGTGTTCCTGCAAAAAATAATGGGCTGTTCCAACCTTTTGATCCATCAAAAAAACCAAAATTAGCCCCCAATACTAAACCGGGTATATTGAGTTACCAACGTGTACAAGAATTATTGAGTGCAGGCTTTAAAGAACATGTCACTTATCATGATAATAAAGCGAATGCAGTTTGGGCCTATAACCCCAAGACCAAGCAAATGGTGGTCTACGATAATCAGCAAACCATTGCGACAAAAGCAGATTACATCAATGAAAATCATTTAGGTGGCGCCATGATTTGGGCACTTAATTTTGACGTTTCCCCTGATAATTCAAACTCTTTGTTAACGACATTGAAAACAAAATTAAAAATGGAGATCAATTCTGATTTTTCAGAGCAAACAAAAAAAATCTCTGTTGAACTTGAACAAGATGAAATGCGATCAGCATTGACTCTAATTTTTTATGGTGAACAAATTGTGAATACAATCAACGCCATTAATTCTTTTTTTGGATCAATCTGAATTCAAATTAATTTAAAAAAACTTTACTTGAAAAACCTGATGTTTTGAGTTAGAATCCCTACTGTTCCTCAAAGAGGAACGAGAATCATAGTTTAAATGCCATCTTAATTTTTAAATTTACCAACGATCATAAATGAATTTATGTGTCTTGGCGATCTTAAATGAATAATGAGTGGAGAAAAAATTATGTTAGAAGTTTATTCCCTTGATTCCGAACCAAAAACAGAATTTCAATTACTTATTCACTTTCAACTTCCACGCTGGCTTTCTGAAGTCCCTTTTTCTGGATATGAAAAACAAACTCAAGAATATATAAAATTTTGCAAAGACTATCCTGATTTTTTTGATAAGGCCCGGCAAGGTATCAATTGGTTATCAACCAATACTTTTTTTTCAGAAAAAATTCAAAATCTGGAAAGAATTTTAAAAGCAAAACATATCGATATCCATACCCCCTTTCCAAAAGAATCTGAACCCTACATCCAAGAAATTACCCAGAAAATCACTGATCAACTTCAAAGAGGGCTCCTCTTAACGTTCATGGGAGCTATCGAATTTAACAAACAGCAAACCAATGTTATTTCAATAAAAAACATTTCTTCTATTTTCTATTTTAAAGACATCCATTTTTCACCGAAAGATTTCGAGACTGAAAAAAACAAACTTATTAACATCATCAATAATCTATCAAAGAACCTTATAAAACAATCACAAAACAAACGCCCTCTTGTTGAGTTTTTCTCTTCCGATCTTCAACGTATAAATAAAAGATTAACCCCCATCAACCAAAAAAACATTTACTTTTTCGATGATTATCAAATTAGCGAGCAATTAAAAAGTAATATTCTTAATGCATGCGAGATTACCGCTGATCAAAAAAAATTATTATTAGATTACCAGGATTTTTTAGAAAACGAAAAAAAATCATTGAAAAACTTAATGTCGGATGAACAGATTAAAAACCTCTTTAATCAATTGCTAGACAAAATGCAACACACTGAAGCCAATTTAATGGCTACTCTTGCAACTGCTCTGGAATTAGAACCGTTGCTAAAACTTAAAGAGCCTCTAAACAATATAATTCAAGACCTAAAAAACTTAAGAAAAGAAATAAAAATTTCATCTCCATTGATGGATATCGATGAACTTGAGAACACCCTTCAACAAATTGCTCTCATTTTAGATCATCCAACTTTTTTTCAACTTACTCCTCTGGATCCAAAACGTATCCCTGTGCCATTAATTGCCTTATTTTTAAATACCATTAAAACCTTAGGAACTAACCTTGCCCAGACTCTCGCCAGTTTTCAGCTCAGCCAAATTGGGTTGGTCGGTGTTGAAAATCCTATAACCTTAGTTTTTTTGAATAACACCACAGTCAAAGAACACCTCCAGAGCTGTTCTGAACATAGTAGAGTTGTCTATAAAAAAATAGAATCCTCTAATATTGTTAAAAGCATTCAAAAATTACTTGAATTAATGAGCCCTATTGGTAGTAACGTCATTGAATCAATAGGGGAAAGAAAAACTGTTGATGAACATTATCGAGAAATTCAACACGATACTAATATATGTGTGGATATTTCTGATTTAAATGTGCTCCCTTCTAAAAAACCACCTATTTCAGCAATAATCATTGCACAACACCCCCCTGTTGTTCAGGTTACACCAACAATGTTGAAAGAAACCACCCTTCGATTAAAAAAAACCACACCTATTGAACATGAATTTCCTAAAAAACAAATAGGTTCTATCCCAGAATATGTCCCTTCCATTGTTCCAGCAATCCAATCACAACAACAATCATTATTTACTAGACCATTTATTATAACAGAAACTAAAAAATCAGACTCTGATGATGAAACATTAACTACTCAAGGTGGTTCCAGCTCAGATTACAGTAGCGATGAAGAAGATAAGGAAAAGAAAGGACTTATTCAATTAAAGTCTAGTATAGCAACGTCTCCATTCCAACAGCCCTCTCTCTTCTATCATCCTATTTCCGAGATCTCAAACCATCGCCAAAATGAAGCACTTCTAGAAGCAAGCCAACATTTTCTTAGAACAACCATCCAATCTGCTTCAAGAAGAAAAGAAGAGTTGATAACATCAGGTATGCATCTTTGCTATAATATATTACAATTTTTCGACGCCTTTATCCAAGAACAAGAAAAACTCTTACATTCACTGAATGAAAAAATTGATGCTTTTTCTCTCATAGAAGTAGCAGAAGAAATACTCGAGAACCAAGATTTTGGAAAATGGTTCAGGATCAATAAAAACCTTATTGCAAGCACAACCCTTCAAGGATGGCTAAAAGAATTTATAGATCATCCAACCTATAAAGAATCTAGAAAAAATTTGCAGGTAGCCCTTAATGCGATCAAAGAACCAAGTAAGATCTCTTCACAAAGTATTTAATTTCGATCTTTATAGGGAAGCACTACACATTAAACCGAAAATGCACGACGTCCCCATCGTGCATCACATAATCTTTTCCTTCCAGGCGCCATTTTCCCGCATCCTTGGCGCCTTGTTCCCCTTTAAACTGAATAAAATCATCATAGCTAATGACTTCAGCACGAATAAACCCTTTTTCAAAATCCGTATGAATCACACCGGCAGCCTGTGGTGCCTTTGCACCGATGGGAATTGTCCAGGCCCTGACTTCCTTCACACCAGCTGTAAAATACGTCTGTAATCCCAAAAGACGATAACCCGCATGGATCACTCGATCCAAACCAGATTCCGTTAACCCTAATTCTTTGAGAAACTCAGCACGTTCCTCCTCCGCTAATTGAACAATTTCTGATTCAATGGCCGCACACACTGGGACAACAATGGCACCTTCAGCGACTGCAATTTCTTCAACTTGCGTCAAGAAAGGATTATTTTCAAAACCCTGTTCGTCGACATTGGCAATATATAAAGTAGGTTTGAGTGTTAAAAAACAGTAGGGTTTTAAGAGATTAATTTCTTCTTCACTTAAATTCATACTGCGAATGGGCTTGGCAGCATCGAGCGTCACCTTCACTCGTTCCAATAATTCTTTTTCTTTAATTGCCGCTTTATCGCCCGCCCTACTCGCTTTTTGTGCGCGTAATAAGGCTTTTTCCAGTGTATCCAAATCCGCCAAGGCTAATTCTGTTCCAATGGTTTCAATGTCCCTAAGAGGATTTACATTGCCAGCAACATGGATAATATCTGAGTTTTCAAAACAACGAACCACTTGTGCAATCGCATGAGTTTCACGAATATGCGATAAAAATTTATTGCCCAGCCCTTCACCACTCGCGGCTCCAGCCACAAGACCCGCAATGTCGACAAATTCCATGGTCGTGGGAAGAATGCGTTCAGGATGAACGAGCGCAGCAATTGCCTCAAGGCGGGGATCAGGCATAGGCACAATACCGACATTGGGGTCGATGGTACAAAAAGGATAATTCGCGGCTGCTGCCGCTTGTTCACGCATAAGTGCATTAAAGAGTGTTGATTTACCGACATTAGGTAACCCGACGATGCCGCAATTAAAACCCATGTTTTTTCCTTCATTTATAAATTGTGTAGGTTAATGTAGGTTGGATTAGCGTACTCGCGTAACCCAACTACCCCAACCTACATGAATGTAGATCCTGCATTGCCCTACTCATATCACCCTGGATAAGAGTTGGTAAAACAGCAATAGCTTGCGCGATCGCCGCGTCAATTTTTTCGCGATCATCGCGGCTTGGTGGATGAAGGACATAATTAACCACATCCGAAGCCTGACCTGGATGCCCAATCCCAATGCGTAAACGAGTGAAATTAGCAGTGCCCAAACACGCTTGCGTATCTTTCAAACCATTGTGCCCACCCGTGCCACCACCTTGTTTTAAACGCACAATGCCAGGGGGTAGATCCAATTCATCGTGGACGATTAAAATAGATTCTGTTGGAATACGATAAAAATGGGAAACGGCTTTGACGGCCCGTCCACTTAAATTCATGTACGTGTTTGGAATAAGAAGGCGAACCAGATGATCACCGATCTTGGCCTGTGCACACAGACCATGGAATCGTTTTTCCAGGGTCAATGTACTTCTACATTGTTCGGCTAGCGCTTGGACAAACCAAGCGCCTGCATTGTGTCGCGTTTTTTCGTATTCAGGTATCGGATTAGCGAGACCAACCACTAACTCGATCATCTCGTCACCATTTCGCCTTTTTAAAGGAACGTCCAACGCGCATTCGCGCTGTTTGCCAACCTTGAACGTTCTCTTAACTTAACCATCTTTTACGGTTTCTTATCCTCAGCTTCTGCTTCAGTTGTAGAAATCGTTGGAACTTCAGCCGCAACTGGTGCAGCTGTTGGAATTTCTTCCTCAACCACAACCTTTGGCAAATGAAGACTTGCCACAGGATGATCTTGATCGGAGCCTGCCTTGGGTGCCGAAGGTAGCTCAACACCCTTAGGTAATTTTAATCCCGAGAGATGAACAACATCATTGAGTTCTAAGGTTGATAGATCAACGGTGATGAACTCAGGCAGATCCGCAGGTAGGCAGCTAATTTCAATATCACTGATATAATGCGTAATCACACCATGGTCTGCAACCACGCCTGGCGCTTGTTCTTGGCCTACAAAATGCAGGGGAACTTGTCGGCGAAGTTTGGTTTGTGCATCTACGCGCATGAAATCCATGTGCATAATGCGAGGTTTGAAAGGATGACGTTGCAGCGCTTTTAACACCACTTTTTCTGATGCCCCACCGATATGCAGCGTCAAAATGTGAGAATAAAATGCTTCATGGCTTAGGGCTTTGCTCACCTCAAAGTGATTAAGCATGAGCATGACGGGTTCCTTGCCCGCACCATAAAGGATGGCCGGAACTTGATTATCCAGGCGGCGAAGGCGGCGGCTCGCACCCTTCCCTACGACCTGCCGAGGTTCGGCTTTAATTTCGAAACTAACAACTGACATAATTTTCTCCAAAGGAATGGCCCAGGGTCTGTTTACGTTTGCTCTCCTGGCTGCAAAATTCGCTTCAGGTAAGCAAACGTAAACAGACCCTTGCGTGCGACCCGCAGGGCTAAGCGCGAGAGTATACGTGGAAATGAAGAAGCCTTCAATCCTCAACGAACATCGAACTGACCGATTCTTCATCATCAATCCGCTGAATGGTTTCCGCCAACATGGGCGCTAAACTCAGTAAACGAATTTTCGGGCAAGCCTGTGCAGCATCAGAAAGAGGGATCGTATCGGTAACCACCAGTTCATCGACCATTGAATCTTGGATCCGCTGAACTGCCTGGCCAGAAAGGATGGGATGCGTACAATAAGCAGAAACCGTCGCTGCACCATTTTTCTTTAAGACATCGGCCGCAATGCACAATGTCCCTGCTGTGTCGATCATATCGTCGATAAGGAGGCAATTGCGACCGGTAACATCACCAATCAAGTGCATCACTTCAGATTGATTAGGCTTCAAGCGACGTTTGTCGATAATGGCGAGATCAGAGTCGTTCAATCGTTTTGCCATGGCGCGAGCCCGAACTACCCCGCCCACATCGGGTGAAACGACCATCGGGTTTGGATATTGACGAGAAAGAATATCTTTGAGCATAACCGGTGTGGCGTAGACATTGTCCACGGGAATATAGAAAAAGCCTTGGATTTGATCGGCGTGTAAGTCAACCGTGAGTAATCGGGAAACACCGACCTTGGTCATCATGTCGGCCACAACTTTTGCCGTAATAGGCACACGTGCGGAGCGAACGCGACGATCTTGACGGGCATACCCAAAGTAGGGCATGACGGCGGTGATCCGCTTAGCAGAAGCTCGGCGAAGTGCATCGGCCATGATGATCAATTCCATGAGGTTATCATTAGCAGGCGCACAGGTGGATTGGATGATAAAGACTTCGCGGCCGCGAACGTTTTCAAGGATTTCAACCATGATTTCGCCGTCGCTGAAGCGACTGACGGTGGCTTTTCCAAGTTCGAGACCTAAGTAGTGGGCAATTTTTTCTGCAAGAATGGGAACGGCATTGCCGCAAAATAGCATCATGGTCACAGGAAAAACCCTTAATTTATGGTGAGTTATACTCACAGCAATTGGATGTTGGGCTAGGCGAAAGCGAGTAAGTCAAGGGAGCGTATAAACATACATGACCAAAGACGAACGAGCTTTCAGCAACGCCCCGCATTCAAGCGCAAAGAGTATGGCTGGGGTGCTAGGATTCGAACCTAGGTATGCGGGGATCAAAACCCCGTGCCTTACCGCTTGGCGACACCCCAAGGAAGAGGCGCTATTGTCGCGAGAGAATGAGAGGCTGTCAAGAGGGATCCTATGTTTTCATATTATCTTAAGGCGGCCCAGGTATGATATCCCCATAGTAACAAAAGTTACCAAGAACAACACTAACCGCAAGGCGGTCTAACAAAGAGAGAGGTTATCATGCCAACATTTCAAGACAATATTCAAAATTTAAAAGCTAAATTTTCCACGCCACGCAGCCCGGAACAACTTAAACAAATTGAGAAAGAACTTAAAAAAAATCGTTATTCTGACGACAAAGTGAAACACTGGTTCGAGGCAGACACTAACTTAAGATCAGCAGTTGCTGAACAGAATAGCGAACAAATTGATCGGGATCTTTCTAAGATCGCCTCTCATCAGGAAGGGGTAATTAATCTTTTACTTGATGCACTTTTGAGCAATCGCGATCTTAGCCAAAATGAATTGACTCAGTACTTTACTCAAACAGCCCTGGTTGCGGGCCATATGGATACTCAACCCTTATTAGAAATTTATGTCCAAGGTGCTATTGCTGAAATTAAAAAGCAAAAAATAGACCCTCTAATCGAGGCACAATATAGATTGCTAAGAACATCTTTCCAAGAAGCAGGCAACGGTGCAAGCGGCTTAACCATGATCGAACAGTCTGTTAAAGTCATAGACACAGCACAAAAATTAGTGAAAGATTCGCCAAATAAAAAAAATGACGTTGTCGCACATTTAAATGTCACTGAAACCTTGGTTCGTGAAAAAAGCGAAGAGGCAAAAACAGCTTACATAGCATCCGTTAATGCGCTACACGGTCCATCTTTTGAAAAATTACTTGGTGGAACAATAGCATTAGTTGGCCTTGCAGGTGTTGTTCTGAGTGGGATCATTGGGCTAGCTGGCCTTGTATCAACGATACCCACCGGAGGAGTTGGCACGATTATAGGGACAGTTGTATCTACACCTTTGAGTATTGCCAGTACCGCATTGATGCAAAAAGGCATAAGTTTATTTAATCAGGCCACCCAAGTTGATAACACTCGCGCTGAAATCTCTGCTGACAAACTTAGAGGTTTCTCACAGGCAGGCGGGTAAAATTCTTGCCTTTCAAAAGAAACAATTCATCCAACCCACAACACCCTGAAAAGGGTGTTGTGGATCATGTTATTCCATTTCTCACATTCATCAAACAGTAAAGGATTGCCAATGCCACAACATGCATTGGCAATCCTTTACTGTTTGATGAATGTGAGAAATGCGATAAAAAATTATTTACAAATTCAATAAGAAGCAAAAAATGATCAATTCTTAATGTCTTCTTAATGTTTGGATGGTATGATGTTCCTTGTTCTTTGAACAATTTCAAATAAAAACATTAATTCAATTAGAGAAGAAAAAAATGACTAATCCCGTAAAAGCTCATGATCTAGTTGTTAACCATGGTATTGCTCTGAATATTCTCAGCAATGAAGCGAAAGTTGGAATTTGTGAAGCACTCACCAATATTTTAGAAAAAGCAATCTTTTGCTTTGAACCGCATTTATTTCTTTTTAGAATTAATTTTTTAATCAGCAATTTACCAGAAATCATTCTGCCCTATTTTGATAAGGTTTACAAAAAAAACCCTTTAACTCAAAAAACTAGAATTGATGAGATTTTAGAAAAATTTAAATCTCAAGAACCTTTAAATCTTGAAGAATGTTTTATTTTTATTGCTTCAGAACTTCCCGCATTTTTTAATGCTGTAAAAATATACCAATCAACCGATGCGGTTCAATTCCTTATTGAGACAAATGTTGCGCCCCAAGATCCTATCCAAGCTGCAAGATTGACCCTGCCTAAACAACTAGAAGAAAATCCTCCTGTTGATTTGGACTATTCTTTTTCGGGTCTTTATACCGAGGGAAATTTAAAAAAATATCTTTCTTCTTTTCAAGAAAGTATTGAAAAAAACATAAAAAATAAACAGCTAGCCCAGTCCGCCATACCCAATTTACTTGATTCATTTTGTGTGATTGAGGATCCCAATGATCCATCTGACAACCCTAATGAGCTGTCTGAGAATTCCGATGATCCATTTGGTAATTCCGATGATCCATTTGATGACTCTGATGATCCGTTTGATGACTCTGATGATCTATTGGATAACTCCGATGATTCAAATAATGACCCAAACGACTTTAGTAAAGTTCTTAATGAACTTAATAAACTCAACACCCATAATAAGTCCATCAATAAAGATCAAATTATCTGCCTTAAATTAAGAAACATCAATCATGCCGTTTTAGTTTGGTATGACCCGTGTTCAAATGACTTGTATCTTTTTAATAGTCACAAAATTCATGCGTTAACAAGAGGAATCGACAATATTGCAGCGGCTATTTTAGAATCCTTTGGATCGAACGGATTTATTTCGTTCTCAACAACCATTTCATGTTTTCATGATTCGAAAGAACTTGTAAATAATTTTATGACTGATTGGAAGTCAACCATCGATGAAATTCAAAAAGATAGTGATCGTCATGCTAACCAAAAAGATACTTTTGGTGCAACACAACTCCTTATTGCCGCAATGTTTGGCCACTTCAATGAAGTAATTCATCTGATTGGGCAAGGTGCCTCAATAAACGAACAAGACAATAGAGGTTGGACAGCTCTTCATTTGGCAGCACAAAATGGTCACTTCGATATTGTCAAATATCTTGTTGAAAAGGGAGCGATATTTAATGCTCTTACAGCAGGTAACGTAACACCACTCTGGTCCGCCGCAGCCTCTGGTCACTTAGAGCTTTTAAAGTACCTTGTTCAAAAAGGAGCTCTTATAAACATTGCTGTTGATGGAAAAACACCTCTTTATTCTGCGATAGAAAAAGGTCATTTAAATGTTGTTAAATATTTGATTGAGCAAGGTGCATCTCTCAATGCGTTAAATGATGAGCAATCAACACCTCTTTTTGTCGCCTCACAAAGTGGACAACTGCATATTGCTCAATACTTCATTGAACAAGATATTAGCCTTATTGACAAACAAAATAAAAATGGGGAAACACCCTTATTACTTGCTGTTCGACAAGGGCATCTTGAGCTTGCCAGATACTTGATTGCAAAAGGAGCCGACATTCACAAAAAAGATTTTCAAGAAAAAACACCTCTTGCAGTTGCGATAGAAAACAATAAAGTTGAGGCTGTTAAATTATTAGTAAGCACTGAAAAAGGTGATGATTTTAAACTTTTAGATTTGTTTTCAAAAATACTTCTTCTTGATAGGCTAACTTATAATGATTTTATAGACGAACTTAAACTGTACGAAGTTAGGTACTCTCCCAATCTTTTCAGAGAAGAACATCCTGTTACTAAAATTAAAAATATTTTACACAACACTCGTCAATCAAAAAATCTAAAAGAATTTCCAGAATTTAAAGAAATTGTAAAATCAGCTTATTTCCAGCAATTAAACAATGCTTATTCAAATTCTATTTTTTTAAAGGAAAATTTCTCAGCTATGCCTAAATACTCATTCGGTTCAATTATATAGTGTCCGCATTTAAGAATGCAGACCGTATTACTCCAAAGCGTAACACCAATGCCAAGGTTCATACATGATCCCATGGGTGTTATTGCGAGGAAACGACAAGAAAAAATGATAGCGTTGTGCATTTGCTTGTAACCAAGCAAATGCCTCGCTTTTTTCAAATTCTTCTAAAAAAGGTGCGGAATCAACTGTGATCACATCCACAGCGCGACCTGTGTGATGTTCACTGTAACCGGGCGCTGCCAGGGCACGAAGAATTTCATCGAGGGCCAGGCCGCGCTCTAACTTTCCTCGCACCAATTGAACTTGACGATCCACACTGCGAAATGCAGAACCTACTTGCAAAATAATCTGTTCGCGTTCTGCAGCTGTTTTCAGCTTAACCCAAGACTGTGCTGCTTCAGGAATTAAATGAAATTCTCGGCCTTCTCGTGTTTCAACTAACTCCAGTGTTTCTGCTTCAACCTGAAGTGTTAATCCTCGTTCTTTTGCATAATGTTGAGGGATACCTAGTTCTTCATGAATTGATCTAATTTTTTGTGTGTAATTCACTATTAAACCCCAGATTGTGTCATCTTTTGTTGATGGTCCCTCAAAAATTTCTGGCGTAATAAACCACCTGGATCATCGGGAATACTTTGTAACCATTGCTGCATGGCCTGCTCTTGCTGAGGATTTTGCAACGCAGATGCTGATGTTTGTTTAGCCGCTTCTGACTGCCCCTCTTGTTGATCGTTTTGCTGGACCTGATTTTGCACCTCATTCTGAGCCTTATTCTGTGAAGGATTCGTTTGATTTTGATCTTGCTTTTGATTGCCTTGATCAGACGATGACTGATTATTTTGAGATGGCTGAGGCGGTTGATCGGGCGGAGAATGTTGTTGCGACGGATCAGGAGGATTTTTTTGATTCGGCGATGAAGGTTTTTGAGATCCATTTTTATCGGACTTTTGACTTGAATCTTTATTTTTCGAAGAATCATTCTGAGAAGGTTGATCTTGCTGATGAGGCTGTTGCAATAATTTCTCAACGATGGCTCGATTATATTGCGCATCCTTGTTCTTAGGATCTTGCTTTAAACTTTGATCATAGGCCGCTAGGGCATCTTGATACCGCCCCAACTGTGCCAACGTATTGCCCCGATTATAATTAGAATCCGTTGTATCCAATCGCGAAAAATCCTTTAATGCCGCATCATAATCACCAGCCCGATATTCCGCCACCGCCCGCCACGCGGGATCCTCAAATTTTTGAGCTGCTTCCTGGGGTTGGTTGTGACTCAACAAACGGGCTGCTTGTTGATCAGGCCGCAACCAAAGATTAGTCCAAGGTGATGCTTGTGATAGCAAAGGAAAAAAAACAAGTATTGTAAAAAAAATAAACTTAGAAGCAATCACCTGATTAACTCCTCTAACCAACCTCGTCTCAAAACTAATAACATCAAGGGCAATAATAAAAAAACGAACCAAATCCCAGCATCAATAAAAATATCGGCACTTTCATTCGTTTTTTTTGTCTCCGTTTGAGAATGATTCGTGTTTAATAAAGCACGAACATCCGCATCATTATCAGTGATCGTTCTATAAACCCCTCCACCTGCTGCGGCAAGTGTACTCAATGCCGTTTCATTTAACGTACTCCAGGCCAATTGATCATCATCATTTTTTAAATAACCATTTGAGGTTGGAATTGCAGAACCTTTTGGCGTCCCCACACCCAGCACTGAAATTTTAAATCCATCCTGATTCATTTGCTTCGCCATGGCTAAATCATCCGAAGTGGGATCAGCATCTGTGACTAAAATGACTGAGCCACGGGACTGCCCGCTTTGTTGAAATAAGCTTTTGGCTTGTACCAATGCCGCTTGAATACTTTCGCCCGTCACGGGCATGATCTCAGGACTTAAATCATTCACCATCGCTGCCATCGTATTCGTATCACGCGTTAATGGTGAAACGGTATATGCTTCACTGGTAAACGCTACCAATCCTGTTTGACCTTCGGCCTGTTTTAACAGATCCAAAACCTTATAGCGTGCACGCACTAAACGTGAAGGGACGAGATCCGTTGCATTGAGTGTCGGCGATAAATCAAGCGCAATCACACGCGCATCGTTGATGCTATACACCGGTGCAGGAATCGATTTCACACTCGGTCCGCAGAGCGCAAGAATTGTGAATAATCCAGTTAACACAATGAAGACCAATGACCATTGATGTTTAGCTTGTTTTGGGTTGACCACTAAATGTGATAATAGTTCAGGATCACAGGCTTTTTCCCAAGCCCCTGCTCGATGACGTTCGCGACAATGACAGAAAAAAAGATAGAAAAATGGCAAGAGCGCCAAAAACCACCAAGGTCTTAAAAAATGCAGGGTGCTGATCATAGGGCACCTCTTTTTTTCTCAATTAATTTTTTTTCCAAACCAAAAATTTTGCGCACATTCAAAGTAAATATCGTTCGAGCCATAGAAAATGACATGCGAGGCAGAAATTGTGCAAAAATCGACAATTTAGAAGCCCATAAACTCAGTGCTAACAAAAAGGCCATACTCAATGGCCATTGGAAGAATGTTTTAGTCGGCCGAAAAATACCCGCGCCGCTTGCAACAGGTTCAACCCGATCCAATGTTGCGTATGCTGCCTTTAATTGACTTGTATCTTTTGCGCGAAAAAAAAGCCCGCCTGTCATATCCGCCATTTGCTTTAAGGTATTTTGATCTAAATCCGATGAAGGATTGATCACTTTTGGTCCCAATGTACTTTGAACAACGAGGCTATCGGCACCGATACCAATTGTATAAATTTTAATGCCTGCTTGTGTAGCTAACCTTGCTGCTTGTAGTGGTAATAAGGTACCGGCATTATTGCCCCCATCGGTTAATAACACAATCACCCGGCTGCTTTTAGGCACTTGTAATAGTGATTTTACGGCTAATCCCACAGCATCACCAATGGCAGTTTGATCTCCCGCCAAGCCCAATGTTGCATCATTGAGCATGTCACTGACGGTTTGACGATCAAATGTCAGTGGTGTTTGAAGGTAAGCTCGTGCGCCAAATAAAACCAGGCCAAGTCGATCACCCACGCGATCGTGAATAAATTGTTCTGCAACTGATTTTACAACATCCAAACGCGTTGAAGGTGTCCCCTGCAAGGTTAGATCAGGGACCTGCATGCTACCAGATAAATCGACGATCAGCATGATATTACGGCCACTTTTTGGTAAATGAACCGGCGCACCTACCCATTGCGGGCCACTGGCTGCAAACACCAATAAGATCCAAATCACATAAACCAAAATAAGCTTGTATTTTTTTACTTGTGGCGACGATAGGCCGACTTTTGATAAAGCTGCAATTCGATTAAAAAAAGGCACGGATAAGGCTGTTTGCAAACGAGGCGGTGCTGGAGGAATAAACCTACGTACCAACCAGGCCAATGGTAATAATAAGAGAACCCAAGGATATGCAAGGCTTAACATTCGCTCTCCCGAATCCAAACCTCCACCGCATTAAAGACGGCCGTCGCATCCCACTCAGAAATTGCTTGATAAGGAACTGTCAACAATAATTCGCCCACTTCTCCTGAAAAAATATCCGTCTTCGCTGTGCGATTAAGAAATTTAAGCCATTCACCGCTCGACAATCCTGCAACTTCTTCAGCTGGAAAATAATGCAAACTGACACGCTTTAATAGAATCGCGGCTTGGCTTACATAATGCAGGTTTCGACTTTCCAGATAGCATTTCCGTAATTCTTCAAGCTCCCGCAATGCGCCACGGCGCTCCCAATTATGCTGCCATTTTATATAAAATCGTCCACCGACATAGGCAGCAATCAGCAAGATGAGCGCGGCTAAAACCCACCATCCCCAAGCTGGGTACCAAAAGCCAATTGAGGCGGGTAAGTGAAGATCTTTGAGTGTGCTTAATGGATCAGTATTATTCATCCTTGCCCTCGCTGTTGTAACTTTTTTCGAACCTCTTGGTCTGTGGGTAATTCTAAAAAAGAAATACCGCATTTAGCACACATTTTTTTTAAAGCATCTCTATGTGCATCAAATTGCGCGCGATATTCTGATCGTAATCGGCCGTTACCTGTGTCAATGCTAAGAATCATGTCATTCTTTGCAAAACCATATTGATCAGCCGGTGGAAGTTCTTGTTCGATGGGATCGTAAATAAAACCCACCACTAATTCGTGATGATCGGCCAATTGTGAAAAAGATTGCTCTATTTCATGATCGATGTGCTGAAAATCGCTTAATATAAAAATCACTGTGCCCGGACGCACAGAACGTTGCACTGTTTTCAAGGCGGATGATAATCCACCTATTTGGAGTTTGCCTGACGATTGCGCAAGTAATTTTAAAATAGACACAGCTCCTTGTTCACGTGAACACAGTGGAGATTCCCATTGTTGTTCGCCATTAAACACAAGCCCACCTGTACGATAACCTTGTGCAACACCGGCCCAAGCGATCAAGCTTGCAGCTTCAGCGGCAATCACCGATTTATAAGCAACTCGTGTTGCAAACCGCATCGTAGCACTATAGTCGACAATGACCATTAAGGGCCGTTCGCGTTCTTCTCGGTAGAGTTTAGTATGTGGCACGCCAGTTTTTGCTGTGACACGCCAATGCACATGGCGCATTTCGTCGCCAGGTTGATAGACCCGAACTTCGTCAAAATCCATCCCGCGCCCCCGAAATCCTGACACGTCAATCCCATGACGTTGGCTGGCAACTTGTTTGCCGCGCAATAAATCAATCCCTTGTGCATAAGAGCGAAGTTTCAATAATTGTTGTAAATCGACTGTCGTTCCTTTGAGCATAACAAGTCCGTTTAAGGTATCGCGACGCGATTTAAAATTTCGGTGATCACGCGATCCGTATCGATACCTTCTGCTCGCGCTTCATAACTGAGTACGAGACGATGGCGTAACACATCATGCACAATCGCAAGAATATCATCGGGTGAAACATAATCGCGACCACGCAGCCAAGCATGGGCTCGCGAACAACGATCAAGCGCGAGTGTTGCACGTGGGCTTGCACCGTAACGCAAATGGGATGCTAAATCGCTGCCATATACACTCAAATCACGCGTCGCCATCACGAGTTGCACGATGTATTCTTCGAGAGATTGCACCATGTGTAAATTTAAAATTTCCCGCCGCGCTTGGTGAATCGCTAATTCATCAACAAAGGGCATTGACGGCATTTGAGCATGTCCACGTAAAGCTTCTTCTCGAGCTAAATGCAGGATCGCGCGTTCTGTTGCGACATTGGGATAATCCACACGCACATACATAAGAAAACGATCCAATTGTGCTTCAGGCAGTGGGTAAGTCCCTTCTTGTTCAATAGGATTTTGTGTGGCCATCACAAGAAAAAGATCTGGTAAGCCATAGGTTGTATGACCAATCGTCACTTGCCGTTCAGCCATGGCTTCGAGCAATGCCGATTGAACCTTGGCGGGTGCACGGTTGATTTCGTCAGCTAGAATAAAGTGGTGAAAAATAGGCCCTTGTTCAAAACGAAAGGATCCATCTTGCGGACGATAAATTTCAGTGCCCGTCAGATCAGCAGGCAAGAGATCGGGCGTGAATTGAATCCGATGAAAATCTGCTTCGATCCCAGCACTTAACTCTTTGATTGCTTTCGTTTTTGCCAGTCCTGGCGCACCCTCGACCAGAAGATGGCCATCCGATAGGAGAGTAATAAGAAGTCGATCAACAAGCCGCTCTTGGCCGAGGATCCGTTGCTGTAAATGTTCCTTAAGTTTCAAAATCAGCGGTCGGCTGGTCGATGTCCGCTCTAGCGTTTTTTCCATGTTTCCTCCTTTGCAGGAGGATTAGGCTAACAAAATTTGATGGAGAACGCTAGATGTGGGGCGAATCCAGATTATGTCCATTCAGTTAATTTGACATCTCCCAAAAAACACCCTAGACTCTTTTTTAGAATCGCTTTTTCTAAAAAACCATGGAAAATAGAAAAATGGTTTCGAGAATCCTTAAAAAACCACTGAGCTATAAAAAAAGCTTTTTTCTCCTAGGACCTAGAGGCACAGGCAAAACTTATTGGATCAAGGAAAACTTAAGCGATGCGCTCTACCTTGATCTACTGGACTCAGATGTTTATACCCAACTTCTGGCTCATCCGCGCGGCTTAGAAAATCTCATCCCTAAAAACTACAAAAACTGGATTGTACTTGACGAAGTACAACGGATCCCTGAACTGCTCAATGAAGTTCATCGACTCATTGAAAAAGAGCACCATGCCTTTGTTCTCACAGGCTCAAGCGCAAGAAGCTTACGCAAACAAGGTGTTAACTTGCTGGCCGGCAGAGCGCTCATGTACCACATGTATCCCCTGGTCGTACAAGAAATAGGAAAAAGTTTTGATCTGACACGCATCCTCAATCATGGTTTGCTCCCTGCCTTGCTTTCAGAACCCGATCCAAAAGCCTATCTAAAAGCTTATGTGATCACTTATTTGCGTGAAGAAGTTATGCAGGAAGGATTGACGCGGAATTTAGCAACATTTACTCGATTTTTGGAAGTGGCTAGCTTTTCACAAGGGCAGATCCTCAACATGTCTGCTATTGCAAGAGAAACCAATACCAGTCAAAAAAATGTCAGTAATTATTTTGATATTTTGGATGATTTACTTCTCGGTTTTCGATTACCTATTTTTAGCAAAAGAGCTAAACGGCAAGTTGTGCAACATCCTAAATTTTATTACTTTGATGTCGGCGTTTATCAAACCTTACGCCCGAAAGGTTTTTCAGATACGCAGGCTGAAATTGAGGGCGCTGCACTAGAAACACTCTTTTTCCAATCATTACGAGCTATCAATGATTATTATGATCTTGAGTACCAACTTTATTATTGGCGAACCACAACAGGAATTGAAGTTGATTTTGTCATTCATGGCCCTCAAGGATTACTTGCCTTTGAAATCAAGCGTTCTAAAAATATTTCTTCGTACGATATAAAAGGGTTACTTTCATTTCAAAAAGATTATCCTGAAGCCAAACTCTTTTTGATTTATGGTGGTGATCGCCGATATTATTTTGATACGGTTCAAGTCATTCCTCTGCGAGATGCACTCTGGGATTTACCGGGTATTTTGTCGGGGGAGATTTAATCATGCAGAATAAATGGCAATAATAAACCCAATCTGGGATAATGCACGAATGATTAGATTAAAAAACCTTTCCCTACGTCGCAGTACGCAACTCTTGCTCAAAGACGTCAGCCTCGATATTCACGATCGCCACAAAATTGGGATCATTGGCCCCAATGGCTGTGGAAAAACCAGCTTTTTTCGCTTGCTCTGCGATCGAGGCCCTGTGGATGCGGGTGAACTTGAGATCCCCAACCATTGGACAATTGCGCATGTGGAACAAGAAACACCTCGCGTTTCAACGTCTGCCGTTGATTATGTGATCCAGGGCGATCGCGAACTCGCCGAACTCGAAAAGGCCCTTGAACAAGCCCTCGAAGATAATGACGGCATGAAAATCGCAAACATCCATGAAAAAATCGCGACCATTGACGGTTACACCGCTCATTCACGCGCAGCCGGCATGTTGCATGGACTTGGGTTTCATGTCGTTGATATGAATAAACCTGTCTCCGCTTTTTCAGGCGGATGGTGTGTTCGATTAAACATCGCCCGCGCCCTCATGTGCCGTTCTCAATTATTACTGCTGGATGAACCCACAAATCACCTGGATCTGGATGCCGTCATTTGGCTTGAAAAATGGTTGAATGCGTATACCGGTACTTTATTATTGATTTCGCATGATCGTGATTTTTTAAATCAAACGATTGATCACATCATTCATGTTGAAAATCAGCAGCTCAATTTTTACAAAGGCAATTATGACCGCTTTGAAGAACAACGTGATTCAAAATTAGCACTGCAACAAAGTGCTTATGAAAAACAAGAACGTGCGCGTGCACATATGCAATCATTCATTGATCGCTTTAAAGCAAAAGCCTCAAAAGCAAAACAAGCACAAAGCCGCATGAAAGCCCTTGAAAAATTACCTCAATTGAGTGCGATTCAATCACGATCAGAATTTCATATTGAATTTTATCCGCCCAAAGCAAGTGGCAATCCCTTGTTAGCTTTGGATCGTATTGATCTGGGCTACGATGGCAATATCATTTTAAATAAAGTGAGTTTTAGTTTAAACCCCGGCACACGACTGGGCCTGCTCGGCGTCAATGGCGCAGGAAAGTCAACCTTGATGACTTTTCTTGCAGGCCAATTACCTGCACTCGGCGGATCATCTGTGGCCCATCCAAAATTGGAAATTGGTTATTTTGCGCAGCATCAACTTGAATACCTTGATTTAGCTGCAACACCTTTTTTACATTTACATCGATTAGATCCTAAATTGTCTGAACAACAAATTCGAACCTATTTGGGCCGGTTTGCCTTTGATCATAATAAAGCGTTTCAGCTCGTCGGATCGTTATCGGGCGGTGAAAAAGCACGCTTGGCCCTGTCCATGATCATTTACCAACGGCCCAATCTTCTCTTGCTCGATGAACCCACGAATCATCTCGATATCGACATCCGGGCAGCCTTAAGCTTGGCCTTACAAGAATATGAAGGGGCAGTTGTCTTAGTATCGCATGATCGTCATTTATTGCGAACAACTGCAGATGAATTTTTATTGGTTGCACATGGAAAAGTAACACCCTTTGATGGCGACTTGGCCGATTATGAGCGTTGGGTTCAAGAATTTCGCAGAGATTTACCAAAAGAACTTACGAAATCCTCCGATACTCCTGCATCAATTAAAAAATCGTCTCTGGACCAATTAAAAAAACTCGAGATACAATTAGCACAAATCAATGAACACTTGAAACAATTGGAACATCAATTGGCTGATCCGCTGTTATACCAGAATGGCGCTGATCCTAAACAGGTGGAAATGATCTTAGCTGACCAAAAAGAAAGCCGTATAAAACAAGAAACCATTGAGGCACAATGGTTACGTTTGTGTGAGGAGTTGGGATAGCATCGTCATTGCTGTAAGGGCTAAACTTTTTAAACAGTTTATAGCATTTGTCATATTTATTAAATACAGAGAAAGCTGCGCCAATACCACAACACGTATTGGCGCAGCTTTCTCTGTATTTAATAAATATGACAAATGCTATAAAAATAAAAATTTACGTATTTTTCAATCATAACACCCTCTTAGAAAAATTTCCTATAG
>JAKBBU010000044.1 GCA_021808365.1 Pseudomonadota bacterium | reverse complement strand
TCTTTACAATCTCCTTATAACACAAATTAATTTTTAAGATAATAGATTATAATCGATAGTTATTTGATTTTAAACAAATTTTATTCAAATAAATGTGTGCATCGGATAGTTTCATAAAGTGACACCCATCCATTTTCTAAAAGACCTGAAGTTCTCCCTTTTACAACGAAACAATTATCTCCAAATCTTGAGTTTTTTATTTGTTGGTGTTCTAGTTCAAAACGAAAGAAAACGAAACCACCGTTTCCAAGCCTAGTGGCATCGAAGTCTGAGTTATTAACATACCCTCTTTTTCCATGTCTTTTATCTAATATCTTATTAGATAAAAATTGACCACTCTCAAGAATTTTATGTTTAGCGTAATCGCCTGTATAATGGGAAAGCTCAAAATCTTGGTCAATGAAAAAATAAAAAAAATTTAATTCTTCTGGAGTTAATACTTTTAAATCTTTTATTAATAATTTTATGTTTTCTTCTGATTGCTTTTCAAACTGTTCGTGAGTAAACAATGATCTTTTATATCCTTGTCCTTGTTTTTTTGCTAACAGCTTATAACTATAACGAGCTCGAAAATAGGATTGTAATAGTTTCACATGTGCAATATTTTTTTTATAATGGTCAATGGACTCATTTTCAAGTAGCGGCATTTTTGACCTCATGGCTGGTTAAGTAATACAATTGATCACGTTCTATCTGCAAAGAAATGTAGGTAAAGTTCATTTTTTAGAAAGTGAAATATTATCTTATTAAGCTTAAGGTTTTATTAAGGCAACATTAAAAATTAAAAAACGCATAAAAACGTGATTCTTTAGATTCAATGTTCTATACTAAACCCGAACCCATCTGGAGACTCTAAATGGAAGACTTTTTACTCCTCGACGAACTCTTAAGCGACGAAGAACGCTTGATTCGAGAGACTGTCCGTCATTTTGCAGAAAATGATGTGGCTCCGATCATTCAAAATGCCTATGAAGAAGGCTTTTTCCCTCGGCAATTGATTAAGGGCATGGCTGATCTGGGTCTGCTTGGGATGACACTTCCTGAACATGACGGCGGTCTAGGGGCCAATGCCATGGCCTATGGGCTCGTTTGCCAAGAATTAGAACGAGCTGACAGCGCGCTTCGCAGCTTTCTCTCTGTACAATCGTCCCTCGTGATCTACCCTATTCTCACTTACGGCAGCGAGGAACAGAAAAAAACATTTCTACCGAAATTAATGGCTGGCGAAGCCATCGGCTGTTTTGGGCTCACAGAAGCCAATGCGGGATCGGATCCCGCCAGCATGACCACGCACGCCACAAGAGTAAAAGGCGGCTGGCTGCTTGAAGGATCCAAGATGTGGATCACCAATGCGCCGATTGCTGATCTGGCCATTGTGTGGGCAAAAACAAAGGATGGCGTCCGCGGGTTCATCGTCGAAAAAGAAACGCCTGGATTTACACGCCGCGTGATCAAGCACAAAATGTCTCTACGTGCTTCTGAAACGGGTGAGCTGATTTTTGAGAAATGTTTTATTCCTGATGAGTGTTACCTTCCTGGCACTGAACGCGGCCTTCCTGCTGCCTTGAGTTGTTTAACACAAGCCCGCTACGGCATCGCATGGGGCGTGATCGGTGCCGCCATAGCCTGTTTTGATACAGCCTTGGATTACACCAAAGAACGCAAACAATTTAATCAACCCCTGGCTGCCTTTCAATTGGTTCAAAAAGATCTCGTTGAGATGTTCAATGAGATTAATAAAGCCCAATTAGTGAATATTCGGCTGGCGCGCTTGAAAGATCAGGGTAAACTCACCCATGTGATGATTTCCCTGGCTAAAATGAATCATTGCCGAGAAGCCTTGCATATCGCTAGAATGGCGCGTAACTTATTGGGTGCCAATGGGATCAGTTTGGAATACCCTGTCATTCGACACATGATGAACTTAGAATCGGTATTCACGTATGAAGGGACAGATAACGTGCATACTTTGATCGTGGGGCATCATTTAACTTCACATAATAGCATTTAACACCTAGGTTTATATTGTGTTAAAATCTCTCTGGCAACCCTTGTATATCTAGGCCCTAGGCCGTTACACTGCGGTTGCTCGCTCGATTTTTGCTTGTCTAAACCTATGTGTTAAACGCTATAACTTATGTTTAAAAAACGCCTCGCCTCTCGCCAAAAACAATCGACCCGTCCAGAACGGGAACAACACACGCCAAAACAACCTCGAATTCGCGTGAAAAAACCACATTTAAAAATTTTCATCCATCAACACCAACAAGCGTGTTTAAAAAGTTTAGAGCGCTTCTACCAAGCTCCTTTTTCAACCCTCATGACGCTCTTAGTTCTCGGCATCGCCGCAGCCCTGCCTGTGTTTCTCTATGTCTTACTCAACAATACAACGAGCTTAAGCCAACACTGGGAAAAACAAGCCACGATTTCTGTGTATCTTGATCAATCAATTTCTAACGATCAAGCGCTCCAATGGACCGCACAACTTAAAACCTGGCCACTCATTGCAAAAACTACCTATATTTCACCCCAACAAGGTCTGGCCGAATTTATTCAACAATCAGGCTTGTCGGATGTCATTGCACAATTGCCCAAGAATCCACTACCCGGCGTGATCGAAGTCGAACCGAAAGAAAAACTCAGCGAAGCACAAATCAAAGAATTATCCGAAAAACTTAAAGCACTGTCGGGTGTTAAACATATTGAGCTTGATGTCGCCTGGGTACAACGATTTTCAGCGATCATCAATTTGATCAAAACAGGCGTTTTGGGCTTAGCGTTTTTATTAGGTCTTGGTGTTTTATTGGTGATCGGTAATACAATTCGTTTGGCGATTGAAAGTTATCATGAAGAAATCGAGACAATTAAATTGGTCGGCGGTACCGATAGTTTTATTCGCCGCCCCTTTCTTTATACGGGTATTTTTTATGGATTTCTAGGTGGTGTAATGGCCTGGATCTTAACCGTCCTTGTCCTGCTTCCCCTGCAAATTTCGACCTACCATCTTGCTAACCTCTATAATAGCCACTTTAGGCTCCATAGTCTTGGTTTTTCAGATGGCCTGACTTTGCTCGCCTTGAGCGCTGCACTGGGATTTCTGGGAGCGTGGTTTGTGGTGAATCGGCATCTATTGGAGGTTGAGGCGTCGTGACTTTTTATAGCTCAAATTCTTTTTTGAAGGGAATTTCTTGATTTTTTTTAGCATCCGCTTACAATGACAGCACACAATAATAATGTAAGAGGTTGCTGTTATGTATCAATTAGACTTAGTGTTGCTAGAAACCAATTTAAATGCCCATGAAGATGATGAACCTGATGAGGTGTTTGAACGATACTCTTTAAGCGTCAATTATGACCCTCAAGCTCATCTTGAAGAAATTCAATACGTAATAAAACAAGCCTCTTTCTTTAAAAAATCAGGATTAACCACATCAATTCCTTTTTATTCTTCGAACAGCTTAACCGAAGCTCGGATTTTTGTTCCAGAAGGATATAAGAACGATGTTAAACGCATCATCATTGAAAATAACAATAAACTATTAAATATTTCAGAAATCAAAACATTAGAAGAATTAACAAATAAAACTCAAGAACCCACTGTCGGTGAAAAAAGAAAAAAAGAAAGAAAAGACTCTTCGGCAGGAAAGAAGAAAACAACTTTAAATTTTGATTGGTTAAAAAATGTTAACAAGCCAACTATAACTAATAACCCAGCAAAAGATAATCACCATCTTCAACCTTCCTATACAGTACCGAATTTTTTAAACGAAAAAGAAACTTCTCACTTCCAATTTAAAGATACATTTCCCAATTTTTTACTAGCAGGTAACTCTGTTTCTCTTGTTAATAACATGCAAAAAAATAAAGCAGACAAACAGCCTGTTAATAAAAACTCACCTCATTCAGTATCATTAAATAAGAATATAAAAACCTTTCTAGCTATAGAACGAATGAATAAAATTAAGACTATTAACCTCAACCCCAAAGAATCAGACATTAACCAGTCTATTCACATACTCGAAGAAACCCTTGCCACTAGCAAAATTAATGATTTATTCTCATTTTCTTCAAATGAGACAAATACCTGGCAGTGGGATCCACTGTTATCAAAAAAGAAAGAAGATTTCCCTTCAGGAAAAATTTCAATAATTCAACTCTATATAGTGCCTTTCATTCATTATTTATTAATTAAAGCTTACCTCACTGTTTCGCAATTAGAAAAAGCTGAATTTTCTATGGCTCAGTGGAATAACTGGGAAGAAGAAAAACTGAAACCCTTTCCTAAATTTCAAGGTGAATTAAAAACTGCTGCAGAAGAAGCGATTAAGGCTACTCAAACTATTCAAGAAGTACAGTATAATAATGCTGAGGAAGAATGTGTTCAGAAATATTCATTTGGATACTCTTCATAAGTGGCACTTTTAGTGATAATTACTCGTGGCGTGGAGGGGGTTCTGTTTCGTCATCTATCCCCCAAGTATATACGCCCCCTAGAACGACCAAACCTGCGAAGGCGGCGACTTACAAACCTCACAGACATCCCAACCGCCACCCAAGGCAGTAATTAATCCCACCGCTGAGGTCATTTGCAGGCCCACATTATCTGCTGCATTCTTTTCGGCTAAATAAGCCGCTGTTTGCGAAACAATCACACTGCTATAGGGCACAGTACCGGCGCGATATTGATTAATTGTGAGCTTTAATGCCTCACGCGCGCTATCTGCGGCTTGATTTAATACGACGCCTTCTTGCTCTAAAATTCGCAATGACGACAAATTATCTTCAACACTTTGAAAAGCAGCCAACACCGTTTCCCGATAAGATGCAACTGTTGAATCATAACCTGCACGTGCTGCTTTGACGGTGGCGATACGCAAACCCCCATTAAAAATCGTTTCAGACACTTGCTGCCCAACAGCCCACGAAAGTGAAGGTAATTTAAATAATTGATTAAGCGCTGTATTACTCACACTTGATGTTCCTGTTAGAGGAAACGTGGGATAAAAAGCTGAAATTGCAACACCGACCTGCGCATTTGCTTGTGCCATTAAACGCTCAGCCTGTGCAACATCAGGACGACGCTCCAATAAGGTGGAAGGCACAATCAATGGAATTTGCGGAGGCTTTGCTTTCAATGGCATCGACGCAAACGAGACTTGCTCCGGTAATTTACCGATGAGAACCGCAATCGCATGTTCATATTGCGCTCGTGCAATCCCATTATTAATCGCTTGCGCTTGTGCACTTTGCAATTGAGACTGCGCCTGTACAATATCCGCTTCTGATGCAACACCTGATTTATACTGAAATTGCGTTAATTTTAATGACTCTTTATAATCGGCTACCGTCACATTTAATAATTTTTGATCCGTATCCAAGGCACGCAATTCAAAATAAGATTGCGCTAATAAAGCTTGTTGTGACAAACGTGTCGACGCTAATAAGGCATGACTCGCTTGCGCACCTGAGGCACTTGCCTCTACCTCACGCCGCACCTGCCCCCAAATATCCGGCTGCCAGGTTGCACTTAATAATAAAGAATAACTCGTAAATTCCGCCGCTGTATGAGAGCCACCCGTACCTATACCCGGACTGGTACTGCCCGATGTACTCGTCACAAACCCCGTGGATCCAAAAGAACCCTGACGTTGGCGAAAAACGGAACCTACACCATCGACAGTCGGAAAATATCCAGCACGTGCCTCATCCACCAAATCCAATGCCTGACTATAATTTGCAGCGGCAGTGGCAATATTTTGGTTGGATTTATTCAGCGTCGTTTCAAGCTGATTGAGTTTAGGATCATTAAATACTTCCCACCAATTTCCACGATTCACATCATCTTTAGGCTGAGCGATTTTCCATCCTGGAGGTGCTTCCTTAAATTGCATGGGGACATCCACCGAGGGGCGTTTATAATCAGGCCCAACCGTACATGCTGATAAGACAAAAATAATGAAAATTAAACTGATCAACCGCATTATGCTTGCCCCTCTACCAACCGCAGTTTCGCCTGCCCGCGCTGTCCATGCATCCGCTGACGTAAACGCTCCAATTGAATATAAATCACCGGTGTGGTGTACAAGGTTAACATTTGGCTGACAATCAAACCGCCGACAATCGCAATACCCATGGGCCGACGCATTTCAGACCCCAAACCATAGCCAAACACAATTGGCAACGCCCCAAATAAAGCGGCCATGGTTGTCATCATAATGGGGCGAAAACGGCGTAATGCTGCTTGATAAATTGCACGCTCAATTGATTTTCGTCCCTCGCGTTGCAATTGCAAGGCCACATCGATCATCATGATTGCATTTTTTTTCACAATCCCAATCAAAAGAATAATACCAATAAAAGAAATAATGCTCAAATCCGTACGCGTCATCAACAAGGCCAATAAAGCACCCATGCCTGCTGAAGGTAATGTTGATAAGATCGTGATTGGATGCAACAAGCTTTCATATAACATACCAAGCACGATATAAACAACCAATAAAGCGGCCAAAATTAAATAGGGTTCATTTGATAATGATTCTTGAAAAGCTTGCGCTGTTCCACGAAATGAACCGTGAATGGTTGTTGGCATCTTTAAGCGATTGACTGTGGCATTAATTTCTCTGACAGCATCACTCAAGGAATAACCTTGCAAAAGATTAAATGACAGTGTCACTGACGGTGCTAATCCTTGATGGTTCACCGACAACAAAGTCTCCGAAGGTCCATATTCTGTGATTGCCGATAAAGGTACCTCATTACCCGCCGTCGATTTAACATAAATTTTATTCAATGTCTCTGGACGTTGCCAATAACGTGGCGCAACTTCCATGACCACATGATATTGATTCATCAAGGTATACATATCCGAAATTTGACTTTGGCCAAACGCTGCATAAAGTGTGCTATCTAATTGTTGCACCGTAACTCCTAAACGCGAAGCGGTATCACGATCATACTCTACCCACTCTTGTAACCCACGATTTAATAAATCACTATTGACATCGGCAATACCTGGTAATTTGCGCATCTCGACTAAAACCAAGGACCCCCAATGGTTTAACGCTTTTAAATCATCTCCATATAAAGTATATTGATATTGTGCGCCTGTTTGCCGACCTGTAATCACTAAATCTTGTACAGCTTGCATATATAATGAAACGCCTGTGATGTCCGTTAATTTACCGCGTAACCGATTAAGCACAGCATCTGCTGACACGCCACGCTCAGACAAAGATTTCAAAACAATATAAACCGTGGCAGCATTTGAAGCATTGCTGGCATTACCACCACTGCCCGCAAACCCAACCACATATTTAACAGCTGGATCTTGTTGAACACGAGCCGTAATTTCAGCCATTTTTTTCTGAATCAGCTGAAATGAAATATCTTGATCACCTTGCATACTTGCGATAATCCGCCCTGTATCTTGCTGCGGCGTAAATCCTTTCGGTACAATAATAAATAAAATGATAGTTAATACCAATGCTGAACCTGTTAAAAACAACATGAGTCGTTGTCGGCGTAAAGACCATGCTAAACTCTTTTTATAAAATTGTTGCAGGGCATGCATCATGGCATTCTGGTGTTTTTTTTGAGGCACCATCTTTAAATACTTTGCACTTAACATCGGCGTAACTGTTAGTGAAATCAACAATGACATTAAAATTGCAATCGACAAGGTCACTGCAAATTCTCGAAATAGTCGCCCAACTAATCCTTGCATGAATAAAATCGGAATAAACACGGCGATCAATGAAACACTCATTGAAATGACCGTAAATCCAACTTCCTGTGCACCCTGTAAAGCCGCTTGAAAGGGTTGAATACCGGCCTCAATATGCCGCATAATATTTTCTAATACAACAACGGCATCATCGATCACAAAACCTGTGGCAATAGTCAGTGCCATTAATGATAAATTATCAAGACTATAACCTAGTAATTCCATCACCCCAAAGGTACCCAGTAAGGACAAAGGAACAGCTACACCCGGAATCAACATGGCACGATTATTCGATAAAAAAGCATAAGTCACTAAAATGACCAATAGCATCGCAATAATTAATGTCAATTCCACATCATGCAAGGATGAACGAATGGTTATAGAACGATCCATCACCACGCGCATACTGACTTGTGAGGGAATAGCTGCTTGCAGCAAGGGCATCGCGCGTTTTACACGGTCAACTGTTTCAATCACATTGGATCCGGGCTGTTTAAACAAGACAAGAATGATTGAGGGTTGGCCATTCGTCGTTCCTACATTACGTACATCTTCAACGCTATCATTGACCACAGCAATATCTGACACACGCACAGGATTATTATTCATGTATCTAATAATAATGGGCCGATATTCTTTTGCCTTGAGTAATTGATCATTAGTCATAATCGCTGAACTTATCCCATCCTGGCTTAATTCACCCTTGGGACGATTGACATTCTCCGCTGCAATGGCTGAACTCACATCATTTAAACCAATACCATAACTATTTAATGCCATAGGATTTAATTCAATGCGCACTGCCGGTAAAGATCCTCCAACCACATTGACTTGCCCAATACCTTGGATTTGCGATAATTTTTGCTGCAAGATTGTCGACCCAATATCATACATTTGTCCAGCAGTATAGACCGGCGAGGTCAATGTTAAAATCATGATCGGTGCTTCGGCAGGATTAATTTTTCGATAGGTTGGATTGGTCGGTAAATTAGGTGGTAATTGACTGCTGGCTGCATTGATTGCAGCTTGTACATCACGTGCAGCCCCATCAATATCCCGTGATAAATCAAATTGGACAGTAATCCGCGTAGCGCCCAATGTACTTGACGATGTCATTTCAGTGATCCCCGCCATACGACTTAATTGCCGCTCTAATGGCGCGGCAACCGAGGTTGCCATCGTCTCTGGACTTGCACCAGGTAACCCCGCTTGCACACTGATCGTAGGAAAATCTACTTGAGGCAGGGATGAAATAGGCAATAAATTAAAGGCAACGAATCCCGCAATCGCAAGCCCGATGGCCAGCAAGGTCATCGCAATCGGCCTTTGAATAAATACGGCCGATATATTCATACACTACCCTCAAGCACAGGGCGCGGCCTCACTTTACGAGCCAGCGCATCAAAGGCTAAATAAATAATTGGTGTGGTATATAGGGTTAATAATTGGCTTACAATTAAACCACCAATGATGGTGATGCCAAGAGGCTGACGTAATTCTTGACCCATACCTGAACCCAGTGCTAAAGGTACTGCACCAAATAAAGCCGCAAAAGTTGTCATCAAAATCGGGCGAAAACGCAATAAACAGGCCTCATAGATTGCTTCACGCGGTTGTTTTTTATACATGCGCTCTTGTTCGAGTGCAAAGTCGATCATCATAATGGCATTTTTCATGACAATACCAATTAATAAGATGATCCCAATCATCGCAATAATCCCTAAATCATTGCGCGTGGCAAATAAGGCTAATAAAGCACCAAGACCTGCTGAAGGCAAGGTTGATAAAATGGTCAGTGGATGAATATAACTTTCATAAAGTACGCCCAATATAATATAAACCACAACAATCGCGGCTAATAATAACCAACCTTCATTTTGCAAGGCACTTTCGAATATTCGTGCCGAACCTTCAAAACCATGCTCCATGCTGATCGGCATCTGTAATTGCGCTTCAATCGCATTCACGGCATTGACAGCATCACCTAAAGCCACACCGGGCGCTAAATTAAAGGACATGGTTGTCACAGGAAATTGCCCTTCACGATTAATCACTAATGGGCCTAATTGCTGTGAAATTGTTGTAAAGGCGCGCAGTGGAATAGGATTTCCACCCGCAACATTGATGTAAATATCATAGAGCACATCAGCAATGTGTAAACCCGGCAATATTTCTTGTACCACACGGTATTGATTGCGTTGCGTAAACATGATTGAGACTTGGCGCTGTCCAAAAGCATCGTACAAGGTATCATCGATCATACTTGCCGTGATCCCTAAACGCGATGCCGTATCGCGATCAATATTAATAAAGGTTTGGAGACCTAAATTTTGCTGATCCGTAGCTACATCACTGAGTTGTGGTAATTTTTGTAACTTTTTAAAAAATAAATTTGACCATCTCACCACATCAGCTGCATTGGGTGAGCTGATGCTGTATTGATATTGCGTAGGACTGACACGGGTATCCAACGTTAAATCCTGAGCTAACTGCAAATACAATGAGATCCCAGGAATAGCCGCTAATTTAGATTGCAAGCGTGCAGCAACCTCACTGGCACTCGCCTGGCGTTCCGAACGAGGTTTAAGTGCAATTAAAATTCGCCCTGTGTTCATTGTAGGATTTATGCCATCAATACCAATGATGGATGATAAATTTTCTACATCAGGATCCGTCAAAATCACTTCTGTCAAGGCTTTTTGTTTTTCTGCCATTGCCTCAAATGAAATATTCGGAGCTGCCACAGAGACACCTTGAATTAGGCCTGTATCTTCAACCGGAAAAAAGCCTTTTGGAATTAAATAAAATAATAAACTTGTACAAACTAAAGTAACCACTGCAATCATTAATGTGAACCGCTGATGATCAAGTACCCATTGCAAAGAATTTTTGTAATATCTTAAAAGAGCATCAAAAAAAGCCTTTGCTCGCTGTTCAAAACGGTTCTTTTTTCCTTCTTGAGGTTGTAATAATCGAGCACACAACATCGGTGTCAAGGTCAGAGCAATTAATGCTGAAATAACAATAGCTATTCCTAAGGTCATCGCAAATTCACGAAATAAACGCCCAATCACATCCGTCATAAATAAAAGTGGAATCAAGACAGCAATCAGTGACACTGTCAATGATACGATTGTAAATCCAATTTGCTTTGCACCTTGTAAAGCTGCTTGTTTAGGTGCTATGCCCTGCTCCACATAGCGTGTGATATTTTCAATCATGACGATGGCATCATCCGCAACAAAACCCGAAGCAATGGTCAGAGCCATCAAAGTTAAATTATTGAGACTGAACCCAAGTAAATACATTATCCCAAAGGTACCAATGAGCGATAGCGGTACAACAATACTTGGGATTAAGGTGGCACGCGCATTACGTAAAAATAAAAAAATCACGAACACAACCAAGAGCATTGCAAAAAGCAAGTCAAATTCGACGCTTTTGATTGAAGCACGAATAATATCCGTACGATCCGTTAAAATCGAAAGATGAATTGCTTTTGGAATATTCGCCGAAATCACAGGCAATAAACTTTTAATGCGATCAACCACGGCGATCACATTGGCACCGGGCTGGCGTTGAATGTTTAAAATCACAGCGGGTTCTAAGTCTTTCCACGCTGCTAATTTCGCATTTTCAGCACCATCTTCCACTTGCGCAACATCGCCCAAACGAACTGGCGCATTATTGCGATACGTGACGATCATTTGCCGATAACCTTCTGCGGTCAATAATTGATCATTTGAATTAATGGTATAGGATAAACGCGGCCCATCAAAACTACCCTTCGCCGCATTGACGTTTTGCGCTGTGATCGCCGCACGAACATCTTCTTGCGTTAAACCATAGCTGGCCAAGGCTTCTTGATTGGTCTTCACGCGAATTGCGGGGCGTTCTCCTCCACTAACACTGACCAATCCCACACCCGGTAATTGTGAAATACGTTGTGCTAAACGCGTATCTGCAAAATCTTCAACTTGCGGTAAGGGCATAGTACTGGAGGATAAGGCTAAGGTTAAAATCGGCGTATCCGCTGGATTAACTTTATTATAAATGGGTGGATTAGGTAAATCCGTGGGTAAGTAAGTTGCCGCCGTATTGATCGCTTCTTGTACTTCTTGTTCACCGACATCTAAGCTTAAATCAAGACTAAATTGGAGGGTAATAATTGACACCCCCTCTGAGCTGGTCGATAGCATTTCATTTAAACCTGCCATCTGCCCCAATTGTCGCTCAAGCGGTGCGGTCACGCTTGAAGCCATCACATCGGGACTTGCACCCGGATAAAACGTGGCGACTTGAATTGTGGGATAATCCACTTCCGGCAATGATGAAACGGGCAATAAACGGTAACCTAAAAAACCTGAAAGTAAGAGCGCCACCATCAATAAAATGGTGGCAATAGGTCGTTCAATAAATGGGCTTGATAAGCTCATCTCATACTACTTTATATTCGTGGTGGCGTCTTAGCATTGATCATATTTATCGAGTACAGAGAAGGTTGCACCAATACGTGTTGTGGTATTGGTGCAACCTTCTCTGTACTCGATAAATATGATCAATGCTATAAGATGTTACTGTTTTGTGATCACCGAAACTAGCGAGCCATCTAACAATTTATCGACACCTTCGATGACAACCGCTTGTCCAGCCTGTAACCCTTGTGTGATCACCGTATCATCACCGCTGACTATGCCTGTCGTAATCGGCTGTGTAATCACTTTATTTCCCTCGAGTAAATAAACAAAGGCTCCTTCCGTCCTACGTTGCACCGCCGCGGTTGGCACGACAGTAGCCTGAGGTAGGGTGGTCACCAATAGTGTCACATTTACAAATTGATTAGGGAATAAGTGATTGTCCCGATTATCAAATTGTGCGCGTAAGTTAACGGTGCCTGTGCTTGTATTAATTTCATTATCCATGGTTAATAATTTGCCAACTGCCAATAATTGGTTTTGTGTTCTGTCATAGGCAGAAACGACTAATGTTTTGCCCGCATTGATTTGCTCCAGGACTTGCGGCACATTGTCTTCAGGAATTGGAAAAATAACGGTTATGGGTGATAAGGTTGTTACCACAGCAATACCATTAGTATCCGTTGTTTGCACATAATTACCCGGATCAACGAGACGTAGGCCGATACGCCCATCAACGGGCGAGGTGATTCGGGTATAGATTAAATTCACGCGCACCGCATCGATTAAACCTTGATCAAGTTCCACTGCACCTTCATATTGTTTAACCAAGGCTTCTTGGGTCGCCAGTGTTTGTTCCGACACTGAATTTTGCTTCCACAAGACTTGATAACGTTTTAAATCGATTCGAGCATTGGCTAATAAGGCTTCATCGCGTTTGAGCTGGCCTTCATCTTGTATCAGGGTTGCTTCATAAGGCCGTGGATCAATCAAGGCTAATAATTCACCATTTTTGACCATCTGCCCTTCTTTATAATACACCTGCATTAATTCCCCATTGAGTTGTGTGCGCACCGTCACGGTGGCCATCGGTGTCACCACGCCAAGACCAGGAAGCAAGACAGGAACATTTTTAGTGGTCACTTTAGCAACGGCAACGGGAATTGGAGGTGTGATTATTTTTTTAGCATGCGTAAAAATACCATGCCCGATGAACATTAATAGTGCAATGAGAAATGCAAAGATGGTAAAACGCAGACGTGGGTGTTGGCACAGACGTGCCCATTGCTGCTGAACAGCCGCTACGATCCGTGTCTTAGCGATTCTAAATAGCGATGGTTCTTCCATCATGCGCGTCTCTATCCCTTAAGATATAATTATGCTCTTGAAATTTAGCCTAATTAATGGGATCTGTAAACTGAGAGATTCTTGAGCAGGTGGGTCAGTGCTTTACGTACCAGTGGCAAGTACGGGGTAAAATGTAGGCAGGTCTTACCACTTAGAAACCTCCTACTCTCCTTCACACCCTATTTTAGGTTATCCACTTTTCATACCCTAAAGTAGGGTGTATACTATAGATAACCTAAAGTAGGGTGTAACCCTGAGTCATTCAGATGAAACAAGATATTTTTTTTACCACCAAGGTAGCTAGCGGTAAGACCTTTTGCAATCGTGAGCAAGAACGCGAGCGATTACTGAATAACATCAACAAAGGCCAGCACACGGTCGTAGTGGCGCCACGACGCTATGGTAAAACCAGCCTGGTCTGCTATGTTCTCGAAAAATTAGGCGTGTTGCATGGTAAGATTGATCTTTTTTGTGTAGTTTATGAAAAAGATATTTGTGACAAAATTACCCGGGCAGTATCTAAAGTTATTAATCGTATTTTACCCTTTTCAGAAAAAGCAATAAAACTTATTGAACACTATTTTAAAGGCGCCGCTATTGAGATCAAGGCAGGAAAATTTGAATTGAAAATAGAAACAACAAGAGCAGCTTTTGATCCAAGCCAACAGATCCAAGATTTATTGGAAGGGCTAGAAGCGTTAGCAAAAAAACATAATAAAAAAGTAGTCTTATTTTTCGATGAATTTCAAGATTTGCTAAAGGCAGACGATTCTCTTAAATTGCAAGCCGCCATTCGATCTGCAGCACAAACTTCCCATCATGTAGTGTATATTTTTTCAGGCAGTTCGCGCGTTATGTTAAAGAAAATCTTTGAAAATAGAAATCAGCCCTTATATATGCTATGTAATAAAATTATCTTAGAAAGAATCTCGGTTCAAGCACTTAGCCAACATATCCAAATAGCCGCCAAGACACGTTGGAGTAAGCCTATAAGCATAGAACACATTACACAAATCCTGAATTTGACAGAAACGCATCCCTATTACACCAATATGTTATGTGATAAAGTGTTTGATCATAAAAAATTACCGAAAATATCAGATATTAATCAGTGTTGGGATGAGTGTTTATTGGAACAGTCTGACAAAATTATTGCTGATCTATTCCCCCTTAATACGAATAGACTTAAAGTATTAACACAAATTGCTTTATTGGGACCTATTGCAGAACCTAATGGCAAATTTTTCTTAGATCATACGGGCTTAGCATTAGGCAGCATCCAAAAAGCAATCGATTATTTAATGGATTATGACTATCTCTATAAAGCGAAAACAGGTCATACTTTAGTAGATCCCTTAATGAAAAAATTTATTGTTGAGCGGCAGTAAAGCTTTCAGTTTGCTATTTTCATCTGGTTATATCAAAAGGATAATCAATATACCCCTCTGGGCCAGGTGTATAAAACGTGTTTGGATCAGCGACATTTAAGGTTGAACCTCTTTGAAAGCGCCTTACTAAATCAGGGTTAGCCAGAAAGTACCTCCCGTAAGAAATCAGATCGCAACTTCCATTATTAATAGCTTCCTGGCCTGAATGAAAATCAAACCCGCCATTACCAATTATGGTGCCTTTAAAATATTGGCGAATGAGGGATAATACTTGCAAGGTTCTTGTAAATTTCAAGTGGGTAAACAGGCTGGATTAAGCTTGCTAAAATCGAGCCCACCCGTGATCAAATATACAATGGTTCTGAAGTGTTTAAATTTATATCCTCGTGCTTTTCGCTTAGC
>JAKBBU010000043.1 GCA_021808365.1 Pseudomonadota bacterium | reverse complement strand
TGGTGCTTCGCGCGTACTCGCGCGTTAGAACCACTAAGGCTTATTAATACATGGCGGGATCCAGAAAATAAAAAAGGATTTTTTCACTTTAAACAATGATTTTTTACTATGAAACCCATACAACTTAAGCAAGAAACAAAAAAAATATTATATCTTCTTGCACCGATGACGATTGCAGGCTTTGTGGATGCATCGCCAGGGTTTATTAATAACATCATGCTTGCTCATTTAGGTGCCTCCAAATTGGCAGCGGGTGCGCTGGTTAGTATGTTATTTTCTACTTTAGTGATGTTATTTTATGGCGTATTTGCAACCGTCAGCACATTGGTTGCGCATCACTATGGTGCAAGCAATCGTTCCCAGATTGCTGCGATTGTGCGTGATGCGATGATCATTGCTCTGATCATTAGCTTGCCCGTCATGTGGTTTGTTTGGAATGCCGCTGATGTTTTACCCTATCTTGGGCAAAAAGCCGATACGATTCCACTAGCCCGCAGTTATTTACACGGCTTGACGTTTTCAGTGATCCCTGATTTTACGACAATTATTCTTTGGCAATTTTTTCTCGGAATTGGCCGCCCTCGTGTGACCTTAGTGGGTTCACTACTCTATGTGCCTATTAATATTCTTGCAAATTATTCTTTGATTTTTGGTAAATTTGGGCTGCCTCGATTGGAAATGATGGGTGTGGGCTTGGGTAATACCATTGGATTTACCGTAGTTCTCATTGGGCTCTTATTGTATATGGTGTATTCCAATCAATATCGGGCTTATTTTAAATTGGATTATTTAAAAGAGAAGCAACAATATTTTAAAGAATTATTTCATCTTGGATTGCCGACAGGGTTTATGTGGTTGATTGAGTTGTTATTTGGTTGCGTTTTGGCGATTTTTATGGGTAAGGTGAGCTTGGCAACATTGGCCGCGCACCAAATTGCGATGCAAACACTGATTTTTGCCTTTGTGGTTATTTCATGCACGGCTCAAGCTGTGACGGTTCGTATGGGACATTGCATTGGTTCACGTCAAACAGCAGGATTATCGTCAATTTGTGTGAGTGGTGTATTGGTTATCACATTTTACACCTTGTGTACGGATATTATTTATTTATTCTTCCCCCATTTTATTATTGGGTTAGATTTTAATTTAGCCGATCCTAAAAACCAGGAAATTATTGGATTGGCCGTGAAGTTTCTTGCAGCATTAGCGTTTGTTCAATTGTTTGATGGGATGAGATTTACATTATTTGGCGCGTTGCGTGGGATGAAAGATACAACGTTTTCATTTTTAGTTTCAGTGTTGGTATTTTTTGGGCTTGCTGTTCCGAGTGGCTATATTGCTGTGTTTATACTTCATCGACCGGCGCTTGATTTTTGGATTTGTCTGGGCTTTTCGGTAGCGGTAGGGGCATTTTTATTGGCTTGCCGTTGTTCAGTGATGATCAAGCGCGTTATGCTGCGTACGCCCGCGCTTGCTAACTCATAGCGTCATCCACATAGACTTAGACAAGGCAAAATTTTACGAGCAACCGGAGTGTATTAGACATACATGAGGATTGAGAGTAAAATTTTAACACAGTATAAGTCTATGTGGGTGGCGCTATAATGATCCATGTTGTTGTCGGCGTGATTTATAATACACATGATCAAATTTTAATTGCACTTCGTCCTCCAGGAAAACCGTTTCCAGGGTATTGGGAATTTCCAGGTGGGAAGGTTGAGCGTGATGAAGCGCCATTGAATGCACTTCATCGTGAGTTAGAAGAAGAAATTGGGATTGTAGTTTTAAAAAGCGAACCCTTTATTCAAATCGAACATCATTATGAGGATCGTCATATTTTCTTAGATGTATTTCATATTCATGCTTTTGAAGGTAATCCAGAACCTCGTGAAGGTCAGGTATTAAAGTGGATCGCTCGAGAAGAGCTTAAATGCTATGAATTTCCAAGTGGAAATACGAGGATTGTGGAGAGGTTGTTGAAAATGTAGGTTGGGTTAGCGCATAGCCCGAAGGGCGTCGCGTAACCCAACACACAACTATTTCATCTTCTCTTCTTTATAAAGAACATGCTTACGAACCTTTGGATCGTATTTCTTCTTTTCAAGTTTTTCCTTCCGCGTCTTCTTATTTACAGACGTCGTATAGATATGACCGCTACCCGATGAGGAAACAAGACGGATTTTTGTTGCATTGGCTGCCATGACGCATCCCCTATAATTTTTTTAACGATTAAATTTTCTCGCCGTTCGCGCGAAGCTCAGCCAAGATGACATCAATACCTTTTTTCATCAATGTACGTAAGCCACTGGAACTGATACGTAATTTTACAAAACGTTGTTCACTTTCAACCCAAAGACGATGGACGTGAAGATTGGGATGAAACCGGCGTTTGGTTTTATTGTTGGCGTGGGAAACATTGTTACCCACCATTGGGCGTTTACCCGTAATTGGACAGACTTGTGACATAACCTTTCAACCCTTTTGGAGCTACAAACCGAACTTTATACCAGGACTGGCGGTGTTTTGCAAGCTGAATTTGAGGCATGGCCAGGGCTATCGGGTTAAATGTTAACCATTTTTGGCCTCGTCATCCCGGAATTTAGCGATTCTTCGTGCGTACTCGCACGTTAGAATCGCTTAATATCCGGGATCCAGTTATAAATAAGATTTTTTCTTTAAAGATTTATTCTTTATCTAGAAATAAATCCCTTTTAAGACTGGATCCCGGGTATTAAGTCGTTCTAAGCGCGAGTACGCGCTAAGAACGACTAAATCCCGGGATGACACTGAAGTAAAAATGACTTTTTACAGAATATCAGCATACCGTGAACGGTTACAATCAGCCTCTAGACTTTCATAAATCAAATCAACTGCTTTTTTGTTATTTTTTCTAACATTCTAAGCGGTGAATGGTTAGGATTTAGCATGTGTTCCGGGGATAAATAAAAGGTTTGTTCCAACAAAAATTGGCCTGAAAGAGCAGCATGTGAAACTTGATCGGTATAGACCATCCAACAAGAGCCTGGGGGGAAATCCATCATATCTTTATCTACATTTTGTTGGTAATGAGGATCCAATTTCATGTTGTTGTGCAAATGTAACATGTAGTGATCATAGGGGGTTCGCAATGATTTTGTTAATTTTAAAGCTCGTAATGTTTTGGCTTTAAATGCACTATATTTTGGTGCTTGGGGCATAAAACGTTCAGCCACCTGTGTAAAAGGTTCACCGATGAGCCAACGCCGTGCTTGACCATTGGGGTTAACATTCGCAAATACGCGTAATAACCGTTTTCCTTGTACGGGTGTGGATGAAAAGGCATCCACATGTAATTTCGTATCGTCTTTAAGTTTAGAGGTAGAACGTCCTTTTATTTCAACGGGACGAAAACTGGTGCGCCCAACGTTGACCAATTTTTGATAAGTGGGGGCACAATGTGCAACCAATTGCATTGCAAAATCAGTATAACGTTGCATCAATACCTCAAATTGAGGTAAAGCAGGATTTTCTTTGGCGCAACCTTTGAGTATTTTACAGTTGGGATCGTAGCTCACATTCTTACGTCGCAAATCGAGATGTGCTTGATCCAACAAGCGTTCTTCTTCTGGTAAAAACGTAAAGGGAATATGAGGAAAAAATATAACTTGTCCTTGCTCGAGTGCATTCGTTATGTCGTTTGCATTAGAGGCGAGTTTGGCGATGGAGTCAGAAGGGATATTCAATATTTTTTCCATGATAATCCTTTTAAACTGCAGGTCGTTCAACAAGACGAGTCACGGCGCTTTGGCGTGTTGCAAGGAAAAAAGCCGCCACACTGATCGCTGCAATCACCAAGAAATCCCAGCCAAAAGGAAGGACCCCAGTACCGTGACCAAATGTCCCTAAATAAGAGGCAAGACATATACTACCAAAGTAAGGAATAATCCACCATGATGTTTTCCATTGCTTGATCCACAAATTATCTTTTTGTTGATAACAATGAACAACAAAAAAGACGAGGCCAATCGATAAAGCAATCATCATGCGATAAACTGTCTGCCAGCCCGTCCAATAAATCAGTAAATTACAGACATAGAAGGCTGAAAATGCCATGAGGTTTGCATAGGGAACTCGAAAAGGACGATGTTGATCGGGTTGTTGGCGACGTAGGCCTACTAAGGCAATCGGTCCGATGATGTAGGAAATGATAAAGCATGAAATGATAAAACTGACCATGCTCTGCCAGCCTGGAAAGGGCAAAAATAAAAATAAACCAACGACGTAATTAAGCGCCAAGGCTCGAATAGGCACACCGCTTTTCGAGAGTTTTTGAAACGCTTTTGGGAAGAAGCCAATTTTACTCAACCCATAATTCACGCGAGCGGTGGAGGTGGTGTAAACAAAGGCGGTGCCAAAGGGCGAAATAAAGGCATCGCAATAAACCACAACGATAAACCCTGTAAAGCCCAAGGCAATTAAAAGACCTGCAAAAGGCCCACTATCACCGCTGTAATGTAATTGTTGCCAACCATGTGCAAGCGTGCTTGGGGACAATGCGCCAATGAAGGCAAATTGTAATAAACCGTAAAAAAGAATACAAAAAACGATTGAACCAATGAGTGCAAATGGAATCGCACGTTGGGGATTTTTCACTTCGCCGGCTAATTGTAAAATCGTGTTTGATCCGATGAAGGAATAGATCACACCACCCAGCGGTAATGCTGTCAAAATGCCCTGCCAGCCTGTGGGCATGAAACCACCGCTTTGAGAGGCTACAAAATTATGAGGGTGGAAACTCAAGGTCACTAATAAGATAAATGTTAGTGTTGGAACGATAAGTTTCAAAGTGGTAATAAAATTATTTGATTTACTAAAAAACTTAGCGCCCTTGTAGTTGAGAATACACATTAACATCATCACAAGGGCTCCAAAAAAAATACCCTTATTTGTTAAAACGGTGACATTTTGAGTTTTGGTGACGAGGTTTGGGATATAATTTCCTGCGTATTGAAGGAGGCCTAAGGTTTCAACGGGCGCAACAGCCACGCTCGAAATCCAAACCATCCAGCCCATGATGAAGCTGACCAAGGGACCATGACTGAATTGTGCATATTGGACCATGCCACCAGCAACGGGAAAAGCACTGCCAAGTTCAGCAAAGGTCAGCGCGATGAGGATCATGAGTAGTCCGCCGAGTACCCACGATATAATCGCGGCAGGCCCTGCAATTTGTGAAGCGTATAAAGGACCGAATAACCAACCCGAGCCAATGATACTGCCGATCCCGGCTAAAAGAAGACCCATCGAACCGATGGAGCGTTTCATTTGCATGTCGATACCTTTAAAGAGGTTGAGAGTTTTCTCAACAAGGTATCATAAAGGGAATTTGGTTTTGGATCCATAAAAGGAAAAAATCCCTTTTAATTAAGACTGGATTCCCGCCTCCGCGGGAATGACCGTCCTGTGGTAATCCAACCTAAGCCCCACTCAACGTCTTTTCAATAATTTTTGTCGTCGAATGTCCATCCACAAAGGGCAAAGAACGTACTTCGCCACCATGACGAAGGACATGATCAGAACCCACAATTTGATCGACAGCCCAATCACCACCTTTGACTAAAACATCAGGAGAGATTTTTTGGATTAAACGCTCAGGGGTGTCTTCGGAAAAAGGGACTACCCAATCGACGGCGCCGAGGGCCGATAAAACATGCAGACGACTTTGCGTGGAATTGATCGGACGCGTTTCGCCTTTTAATCGGCGCACAGAGGCATCATCGTTGACGGCAACGATTAAGCGATCACCTAAGGATTTAGCTTTTTCCAAATAAGACACATGGCCTGGATGAAGGATATCAAAACAGCCATTGGTCATCACAATTCGCTCACCGCGATGCCGTGCCATCTTAACGAGTTCAAGTAATTCATCTTCATTGAGCACGCCATTTAAATGAGGTCGATCTTGCGGGAGTGCTTGTCGAAGTTCAAGCTCGCTGGCCGTCGCCGTTCCTAGTTTTCTGACAACGATGCCTGCAGCAAGATTTGCTAGTCCCATCGACTCGACCCAAGGGTGGCCTGCAGCCACAGAAGCTGCAAATGCCCCAATGACAGTATCGCCCGCACCAGTCACATCAAAGACATCCACCGCTTTCGCACGTAAATGTACAGGGGCTTGATCGCGACAAACGAGGGTCATGCCTTCTGCGCCGCGGGTGATCAATAAACCTTCTAGATGATGTTCGATGATCGCGGCTTGAGCCTTGAGGACTAATTCGTCTTCATTCTTACAAGGTCCGACAGAGGCTTCAAATTCTTTTAAGTTCGGGGTGAGGAGCGTCGCATGTTGGTAGTGTTCAAACGTGGCCTTGGGATCGACAAAGACCGTTTTTTTATGTTGGCGACATAATTCAATAAAGGGCTTTGGATTGTACAAAGTTCCCTTACCATAATCGGATAGAATGACGAGATCGGCTTGGTCGAGCTTACTTTCCAAGACGGTCAATAATTCATCTTGAAATTCACCGTGGAAGTAATCCTCAAAATCCAGTCGGATTAACTGTTGATGTCGACTCAAGACCCGCAGCTTGGTCATGGTTGGCATCTTTGGGCAACGAATAAGGTGGGTTTGAACCTGTGCCTGAATGAGTAAATGTTCTAAGACATCAGCCTCACGATCGGCACCAACAATGGCGATCAACGACACATTTCCGCCCAATGCCCTGATATTCAAGGCCACATTGCTTGCACCGCCTAGGCGTTCTTCAACGCGATTGATGCGTACGACAGGAACGGGCGCTTCAGGTGAAATGCGTGAGGTATCCCCATCCCAGTAGCGATCCAATAAAATATCGCCAATGATGAGGACGTTTGCTTTTTTAAAGTCGGGCAATGTGAGTCTCATGCAAGAAGTTCCGCTGTTCAAAAAAAAGTCATTGTACCACGATTGTCTCAAAACATGTAGGTTGGGTTAGAACAGCCGCAAGGCTGGGCGTAACCCAACAAAAGTACTAATCCAGCAAAAGCTCGCCTCGAAAAACATTCATCGCCGGGCCCGTCACCCAAACAGGATTTTGTTCACCTTCCCACTGCACGGTTAATTCGCCGCCAGGCAAGCAAACAGTGACTCTTTCTTTAACAAGATCAAGGTTTCTCGCAACAACAACAGCCGCACATGCCCCAGTTCCACAAGCCAGGGTTTCTCCTGCACCGCGTTCAAAAACACGTAGAGCAATGCGGTTTGGAGAAAGGATTTGCATGAAGCCCACATTGGTACCATGAGGAAAAGAAGGGTGTTTTTCTATGATGGGCCCGAGGCGTTCAACAGGAGCTTCTTGAATATCATCAACCAAGAGAACCGCATGAGGGTTACCCATGGAGACCACGCTCAAGGTGATTGTTGCATCGAAGATGGGTAATTTGTAATCCAGCGCAACCTGATGTGCCTGAAAGGGGATGGCTTCAGGTTCAAAGATAGGACGCCCCATGTTTACGCGGACCTGACGATGTTCTTGTAAGATCAATTCGAGAACACCTGCGAGCGTTTCAACCTGCATGGCTGATTTACGGGTTATACCACGATCGTGTGCAAAACGAGCCACGCAACGTGCGCCATTGCCGCAGTGTTCAGCTTCGCTGCCATCGGCATTAAAAATGCGATAGCCGAAATCATTTTTAGGATCGCGCGCAGGGATGAGACAAAGTAATTGATCAAAGCCAACACCACGATGTCGATCCGCCAATTCTTTAATATGTTTGGGGGTTAAATTCATAGTTTGGTTAATGAGATCAACCACCATGAAGTCATTGCCGAGGCCGTGCATTTTTGTAAAATTAAGAATCATAAGGGCTCCTTTTGAGCTTCGTAAGCCGATCGGCGCGATTGCGATAAATGCGGCTCACAGTTTTTGTAGCACGTAATTTTTTCAAAATTCTTGCTAAGTGAATTCGATTTTGAACTGAAATGGTAAATTCAATTTGGCAATAATTACCAACTTTTTCTCTGACATGAATGTCAGCAATATTAGATTCAAGTCGTGCAATGATAGCGGTTAAATTGGCAAGATTTCCGCGTTGATTCTCAACTTCAACAAGAATATCGACTAAAAATTCACCCGAGACATTTTCTTCCCAAGAGACATGGATGAGGCGATCTTGTTCATTTGCGTATCGCTCAAGTTTTTGGCATTGATCAATGTGTACTGAAATGCCGCGGCCTTCGGCAAACACAGCGATGATTGGATCGCCTGGAATCGGCCGACAACATTCTGCAAAATGAACAACTACACCTTCACTTCCTTTAATTAATAGTGGTTTTTGAGAACTTTTTTGCGTTGATTCTTCTTGAGATTTTTCATCATTGATGCTCGTACCTGTCAGACGTTTTGCCAAGAGCAAGGGGAGTTGATTTCCGATTCCTGTTGATTCAAACAGGTCATCTAACTTTTTGAGTTTTGATTCTTTCAGTACTTTTTGTAATTGTGTGCGATCAATATCATCTAACGATTTTGAAATGCTATTTAACGCTTTTTCCAATAAACGTTGGCCCAAAACAATAGATTCAGAACGTTTTCTTGTTTTAAGGTAATGGCGAATTCGGCTGCGTGCTTTGGCAGTAACTACAAAACTAAGCCAGTTAGGATTTGGGCCTGTGCCGGGTGCTGTGATGATTTCGACGGTTTGGCCGCTTGAAAGTACGGTACTCAGCGGAGCTAAACGGCGATTAATTTTTGCGGCAATACAACTATCGCCGATATCTGAATGTACATAATAAGCAAAATCAACTACTGTGGCCTGGCGCGGTAATTTAATGATTTCGCCCTTGGGTGTAAAAATATAGACTTCATCAGGAAAAAGATCAATTTTCACATTTTCGATAAATTCAAGGGAATTTCCCGTGCTTTGTTGCATTTCGATGAGACCTTTGAGCCATTCTCTCGCATAACGTTGAGAAGCTTCGCGACTTTCATGTTTTGTTTTATACAGCCAATGTGAGGCAAATCCTGTTTCGGCAATGTGATCCATTTGAACGGTGCGAATTTGAATTTCAATGGGAACACCATAGGGACCAAATAAGGAAGTATGGAGTGCTTGATAGCCATTTGATTTCGGAATTGCAATATAATCTTTAAATCGCTCAGAAATGGGTTTGTAGAGATTATGAACTGCACCAAGCGTGCGGTAACAGTTGTCGACTGAATCAACAATAATTCGGAACGCATAAATATCCATGATTTCATTCAGGGACATGTGCTTATGACGCATTTTTTTGTAAATGCTATAAAGGTGTTTTTCACGGCCCAAAATATTAACGACTGAAAAATCCAGTGGAGCCAGAGCATTTTTTAAAGAGTTTTGAATATCATTGATGATTTCTTTGCGATTGCCACGTGCTTTTTTGACGGCTTTTTTTAAAATTCGGTAGCGCATGGGATAAAGCGCGGCGAAACCTAATTCTTCAAATTCGACGAAGAAACTGTGCATGCCGAGGCGGTTAGCAATCGGGGCATGAATCTCAAGGGTTTCGCGTGCAATGCGTTGCCGTCGCTCTAGGGGTAGATGATGAACAGTGCGCATGTTATGGAGGCGATCAGCCAATTTGATCAAGATCACGCGGAGATCTTTGACCATGGCCAGCAGCATTTTTCGAAAATTCTCGGCCTGTGCTTCGGCCCGGCTTCCAAATTTAATTTGAGTGAGTTTACTCACGCCATCGACTAAATCAGCAATTTCCGATCCAAAGCGTTCTTCTAAATCTTGTTTTTGAATGGGTGTATCTTCGAGTACATCATGGAGCAGGGCCGCCATGAGGGTGGGTGGATCTAAGTGAATGTTTGCAAGGACGCGGGCAACTTCAATCGGATGGCTGATATAGTCTTCGCCAGAAGAACGCTTTTGTCCTTCATGGGCTTTAAGTGCAAAGAGATAGGCCGCGCGAACCTTTGCTGTTTCTTCGGGCGGTAGGTAGAGGAGAAGTTCTTTTTCAAGTTGGGTAAAAGCTTCGTCGGACACTTTGAATCACTCAAATCCCTAAAAATCGTCCTCTTCTTCGCGAGCTTCCTGAACAGGTTCAGGAGGTGCTCGGAAGACTTGAGCAAGTTCATCGTCACCGGTCTCTTCAGCACGTTGACATCGCTCGCCTGAATTTTCATCCAAGTAGGCACGAGTAATATAACCCGCTGCGATTTCTCTAAGTGCCACAACAGTTGATTTATCATCTCCCCAGGGAACGAGTGCATCACAGCGACCATGTGACAAATCTCTAGCTCGTTTTGATGCAACAATGACCAATTCGAAACGGTTATCTACATTATCTAGACAGTCTTCAACAGTAACGCGTGCCATAAGTCCTCTCATCTTTTATAATTCAAGAAAATCATTATACATGGTTAGTGGCTGATCGCGAAGTTCTAACCCACTAACTCATTCAATAAATCTTTGTGATGGCTCTGTTGGTATTCTTGTTTGAGGCGACGGCTACGGATCACAGCTTGAAGGTCCAGCAGGGCTTCGCTGAAATTGTCGTTGATGATGACATAGTCATACTCGTGATAGTGGGACATTTCGCTGCGGGCCTTGGCCATGCGGTCAGCAATAACGTCAGGCTTGTCTTGTCCTCGACCGTCGAGGCGGTGTTGAAGGGCTTCAATTGAGGGGGGCAGAATGAAAATGCCTCTGTGGTGATGGGGAATCGCCATACGGACTTGGCGTGAACCTTGCCAGTCGATTTCTAGAATGACATCGATCCCTTTGTGTAGTTGCGATTCAACCCAGGCTTTTGTGGTGCCATAACGGTTTCCGAAAACAATTGCATGTTCAAGAAAACGACGTTCCTCAATGAGATCAGTAAATTGGGTTTCATTGATAAAAAAATAATCAACACCGTTCGTTTCATTGGGGCGTCTGGGGCGGGTGGTATGCGAAATTGAAACAGCCAAGTTGGGCAAACTGTCGACAAGCGCATTGACGAGACTTGTTTTTCCAGCGCCGGAGGGGGCGGCAATCGTATAGAGTGTTCCGATCATAGTTATTTAATGCTCATCGTCTTACCACAGGACCGTCATTCCCGCGGAGACGGGAATCCAGTCTTTTAGAAGGGATTTCTTCCTTCCTACTCGACATTTTGAGCTTGTTCTCTCATTTGTTCAATTAATACTTTAAGTTCGACAGCAATTTGAGTAGAGTCGAGGTGAATGGATTTGGATGACAAGGTATTGGCTTCACGTTGGAGTTCTTGGAGTAAAAAATCCAGTCGACGACCAATGGGGCCACCTTCATTGATGAGCCGCCGCATTTCAGCCACATGAGCTTTAAGCCGATCAAATTCTTCACTGACATCCGCTTTTTGAACCAACAGACCAATTTCTTGTTCAAAGCGGATAGGGTCAGGTTCAAGATCCATTTCGTGGAAACGTTGTTGCAAGCGTAGGCGTTGTGTTTGTAGGATGACAGGTAATTGAGCTTCGAGAAGGGCTAATTGGACATCGATCGCGCCGAGGCGTTGTTCGAGCGCTTGGGCAATGGCAGCACCTTCACGTTGGCGGGCCTTGAGTAATTCTTCAAACGCAAGCGTGGCGCAAGAGAGTATGGGTTTCTTGAGTGCCGCACTTTCTGTGGTAGGGGGCGATAAAACGCCAGGCCATTGGAGCAATCTGAGGGGATCAATCGGCCCTTGTATTTTGGGGTGCATCTCATTAACCTGCTCAACGGTACACAGTAGTGCCTTAAGTAGGGGCCGGTTCAGTTCAAAGTGAGCGAGTTCATCAGACTGTGGAATGTAGCGCAAGGTGCAGTCGACCTTTCCGCGTTGAAGCATGCTGCGTGCGAGTTCACGTAAATCAGCTTCAAATGATTTGAGCCCTTCAGGTAGGAAGAGGTTGAGTTCTAGATATCGATGGTTGACCGAGCGAATTTCCCAGCTGAGTTGACCCCATTCGCCAAGCTGCGATGTGCGTGAGAAAGCGGTCATGCTGTGAAGGGTGTTCATAAAAAAACCTGAATAAAGTAGATTTATTATAAGCAAAGCAGTTGAATTTAGCAAATTGATTTAAAGGTGTTCAAACGACTACGTCATTCCCGCAGAGGCGGGAATCCAGTCTTATTAAAAAAGATTTTTTCATTTTTAAAAGGTCCATCATGTTAGAAATAGAATTAAAATTACAATTCACCCCGGAATTCACCGAGGCCCTATTAACACATCCCCTCGTCAAACAATATCAAGAAGGTTCATCAACTTGTACGGCACTCAAAACGATTTATTTTGATACTGATGAATTCGAATTAGCAAAAGCCGATGCCGTGTTGAGAATACGTAAAAAAGACGGAAAGTTTATTCAAACCATTAAAACGAAGGCACCCGAAAAAGCCGGATTACAACAACGCCTTGAATGGGACGCGATTGTTGAAACGTGTGAGATTGACCCTTCCAAAATTGAACATCATGCAAATGTGGTTGATCTTCAACCCATTCTAGAAAAAATGCTTAAACCTGTGTTTAAAACAGAATTTGAACGTACTGCACTGATATTAAATAAAGGCGATACAGCGGTGGAGATGGCCCTGGATAAGGGGGAGATTACGGCGAGCGAAAATGCAGAATCTTTGTGTGAACTTGAATTAGAATTAATGCATGGTGAAATCGGCGTGTTATTTGAAATTGCTCATGAATTATCGAAAACGATCCCTTTTCAAATCAATCCATTTAGCAAGGCACAACGCGGTTATCGTCTGCTAAAACGAGAAAAATATCCACCCTTAAAGTCAAAGCAAATCGTATGGGAAACGGAATATAAGACTGTAGAAGATGGGTTTTTCTATCTTTTTAGCGAATTATTTCAAGCCATACAAATTAACGCATTAAGCACGTATACAACGGGTGCAGCCATTGAACCTTTGCTCAGTTTTATGCAGCGGTTTAAATTGCTCTTGAATTTAATTCCAACGGTTTTTTCCAGAAAAACCACCAAACTCATGCGTGCGACACTTGATCATGTGCGTGAAGCATTACGTCTTGAACAAAAAAAAGAGCCCGATGTTCGAAATTATTTAGCAGTTTTACAATCATCTGAATATGCGCAATTTTGCTTAGAATGCGGTGTGTTTTTATATGCTAAACTGTGGCGAGAAACATTAGATAAGGAAGCAGAAAAAACATTAAGCGAACCGCTTCTTGAATTTGTACAAACCGAATTAAAAAAGAAGTTGATTCCATTGTGCCGATTAAAACAGAAAATAAGTACTTGCCCATTATCGGACATTGCCGATCAGCGGACAGTTGCCACAGAATGTCGTATTTTGTTTGAGTGGTTTTTAAATCTCTTGAAACTCGAGAATACCGAACCTTTTTTCACGGTGCTCTGTCAGGTTGAGGGGTTGATTGAAAAGAGTACTATATTTTTCTCAGCCACGCCCTCGGCCGAAAAAGTTGAATACCGTATGGATTTGGATCATAAGTTGTCAGAATTAGTTAAGCGGGCGACGGGGTTGGGATTGGTTTGATGTTTCTTTTATAGCATTTCTCACATTTATCGCGTACAGAGAAGGCGGCACCAATGCCACAACACGCATTGGTGCCGCCTTCTCTGTACGCGATAAATGTGAGAAATGCTATAAAATCAATCGATTGCCATATTTTAACCCGACTGACACAGTGCCTCTTTTCATGTGCCCATAAAGAGAGTACAATTCCCTGTTTTTCGAAGTCGGGGAACTTATCCCCAGTTGAAGAGGTAAGACAATGGTCATTATTCGTTTGAGCAGAACGGGAGCTAAAAAGCGTCCCTTCTATCATGTTGTGGTCAAAGATAGCCGGACGGCTCGTGATGGCCGCGTTGTTGAGCGTGTTGGGTATTTTAACCCAATAGCAATTGGTGGCGAGGTTCGTTTGAATCTTGAAACAGAGCGCGTTCAATACTGGTTGTCACAAGGTGCACAGACCTCTGATCGCGTAGGGCTGCTGTGGAAACAATGGTTGAAAGCGCCTCAAGCGATTGCTGCGAAAGATTTGCCTGCAAAACCACCTCGCCGTAAAAAAGTTGAAGTGGTTGAAGCTGATGCCAGCGCTGCTGCGTAGAGAAGTTTGATGTCAGAGCAGTCCCAACCATTTATTGTTGGCCGCATTGGACGGCCTCATGGTATTCGAGGTTGGATGCGAGTGAATTCGTTCACGGATCCCATCACGAATATTATGGATTACGGTCCATGGTTGCTTGAAAAAGGCAATGGTTTTGAAAGTGGCAAGAAAATTCGCATGGCGCTCAAGGGCGAGGGAATTATTTTGCACATTGAGGGTTGTGATACCCCAGAAGATGCAAGGCTTTATACAAATCGGCGAATTGCTATCCTGCGTTCCCAATTGGGGGAACTCGAAGAAGATGAATATTATTGGGCCGATTTAGAAGGCTTATCTGTTGTGAATCAACAGGGTATTATTTTAGGGCAAGTTGAGCGTTTAATTGAGTCAGGTAATCACCCGCTGTTAGTGGTTAAGGGTGAACGGGAGCGTTTGATTCCTTTTGTTTATGGCCAATTTGTGATGAGCGTCGACCTTGCGCAGCGTCAGATTACTGTTGATTGGGATGCTGAATTTTGATGTGGTTCGGGCTGATTAGCCTCTTTAAAGAAGCCTTTGTGGCTTTGGATTATGGCATTGTAAGTCGAGCTCAGAAAACGGGCTTGATTAAGCTGGATTATTTTAATCCACGTGATTTTGCGAAGAATAAGCATGGTTATGTGGATGAGCGTCCTTATGGCGGCGGCCCTGGCATGGTGATGCAGGTTGAACCGCTGATGAGCGCTATTGCTGCGGCGAAAGAAAAATCGCCGAAAGCAAAAGTGATTTATTTATCGCCCCAGGGACGCCCGCTCAAACAAGCGGATTTGTCGCAGTTTGTTCAGCAGGAGGCGTTGATTTTTATTTGTGGGCGTTATGAGGGAATTGATCAGCGTGTGATCGATCTTGCGGTTGATGAAACGTGGTCCATTGGCGATTATGTATTAAGTGGTGGCGAATTAGCTGCCATGGTGATGATCGATGGGATCACGCGTTTGTTGCCTGGTGCTTTGGGGCATGAGGAATCCGCAGTAAGCGATTCATTTGTTGAAGGCTTGCTGGATTGTCCGCATTATACGCGCCCTGAAGATTATCAAGGGTTTCGAGTGCCAGATGTGTTGCTGGGCGGCAACCATGCGCAAATTAAGCGCTGGCGTTTGAAGCAGGGTTTAGGGCATACTTGGTTGTATCGCCCGGATTTGTTGGAAGGCCGTGAACTTGCGCCAGAAGAGCAGCAATTGTTAGCGGAATTTATTGAAGAGAATGGCGGGTAGCAGATAAAAGGTTAAGTTAAGAGAACGTTCAATTTTGAGCTCAGGTTGGACGAAAAATACTCGAAAAAGGGCGCAGTGTATATGGAAATACATGAGCACTTTGAGAGAATTTTTCGTTCAAGATGAGCCAAAAGTGGACGTTCCTAAAAAAAGACTGAGTAACATAAGAGGAATGATGATGAGTAATATCATAGACCAAATCGAACGCGAACAAATGACAAAAACAATCCCCTCATTTTCTGCGGGCGACACGGTTTGTGTTCAAGTTCGTATCGTTGAAGGTGAACGCACACGGCTTCAAGCCTTTGAAGGCGTTGTGATTGCCATGCGTAATCGTGGTTTGAATTCAGCGTTTACTGTGCGCAAATTTTCTCACGGTGAAGGTGTGGAACGTGTGTTTCAAACCTATAGTCCCTTAGTCGAAAGCATTCAAGTGTTGCGTCGAGGCAAGGTTCGCCGCGCGAAACTTTACTACCTACGTAAACTAAGCGGAAAAGCAGCACGTATCAAAGAAAAATTAACTCCGCGTGCAAAAGTAGCGAAGCAAGCAGAGGCTTAAGTTTAATTGGGTCGCGTGCAATGCGTGACCTGATTCAATATTCTAGGCGGGCCTGTGGCCCGTTTTACGTTCTCGATTTTCCACAGTCTCGTCATCCCGGAATTTAGTGGCTCTTCCTGACTTCCGCACTTTTCCCCGACTAACGAGCGCTGAAGGCTGATGGGGCCTGGATTTGCAGAAAAAGTCGGAGTGTAGTGACTAGTAAATAAATGTATTGACATCTGAGTTCAACCGATTT
>JAKBBU010000042.1 GCA_021808365.1 Pseudomonadota bacterium | reverse complement strand
CCAAGTAACGGTGACTGAGCAAGATAGTTTCTCGCTACAAGCGCAGGCAAGTTATAGTTATGACTATACGACCCCTGTTGCTTCAGATACTGGAACTTTAAGTACGCCTACAGGAGGAACGGCTAAGCTTGATCCTACTCTGGGTAGTGAAATCATGACATGGGGTGGATCTTACTTTATTGATTCGACTACAGGAAATAAGGTTTATGCAACCAGTTATTCGATTGAGGTCGTAGGTGGAAATTTCAACGGTAAGGTGTACCCAGAGCCGTGTACATCGGATGGATCTTCTCAGGTTGCTTGTTATTCAGCGAATGTACCAGGTTATGGTACCAGTTATATCGTGACAGGCCATTACACCCAAAATGGCCTTAACTTGACTTCACCACCGTTGACGATTGTGGCTCAAGTGTCAGGCTAATATAAAACGCCGTTAAGTTGATCGAGAATGTTTCCAGAAATTCCCGTAAGATTTTTATGGGAGTTTCTGGCAGACCCTAAAATAATCCTTTCTTTAATTTTTACCCTAGCCAACTTCTTCAGTAGTAGTTGACATTTACTTTCAACTCCATCAAAATGCCTTGCTCACTTTTCAGGAGGGGTTCCCGAGCGGCCAAAGGGAGCAGACTGTAAATCTGCCGGCTCTGCCTTCGAAGGTTCGAATCCTTCCCCCTCCACCAAAATAGGAAAAGTTTTATGCGGGTGTAGTTCAATGGTAGAACTTCAGCCTTCCAAGCTGATAGCGTGGGTTCGATTCCCATCACCCGCTCCAGCCTGGTTAAGAACCAACCTACACCGTTTTTGTGAGGATGAATTAGCTTTGGCCCACATAGCTCAGTCGGTAGAGCACTTCCTTGGTAAGGAAGAGGTGACCGGTTCGATTCCGGTTGTGGGCTCCAACTGTTGGCAGTATTGATTGATATACGATTAAGAGCATAAAAGGCCAGTAGCTCAATTGGCAGAGCGGCGGTCTCCAAAACCGCAGGTTGGGGGTTCGAGACCCTCCTGGCCTGCCATTTTCAAAAGATTTTTGAAAATGGTGGAGCGATTGGGATTTAAGAAAATGGCTAGGAAAAGTTGATGATAAAAGTAAGTGTGTTAAAAAAGAATGAAATTGGGCAAGCCCAGTTTGATGGCTTGAAATGGGTTGTCGTATTTGCTCTTCTTGCCACAGGTGTTGGAGCTAATTATTTTTTTAATCACGTACCGGCTGCAATTCTTGCTGCAGGCTGGATTGTGCTTTTGTGTATTGTGTTGGGAATTGCTGCGTTTACCACCAAAGGTCAGCAAGCAATTGCTTTTGCAAAAGAAGCTCGGATTGAGCTTCGTAAAGTCGTTTGGCCAACGCGCCAAGAAACCATGCAAACAACGATGATTGTAATTGTGCTCGTTGTTTTCGTTGGGCTTATTTTATGGGGCCTCGACTCATTATTGTTGTGGGCTATTGGACTGGTCACCAATTGAAAAGGTAAAAAATGGCAAGGCGATGGTACGTTGTGCACGCTTATTCGGGACTTGAACGCCAAGTGATGCTGTCTCTCCAAAAGCTTATTGAAGAAGCAGCGGCAGCTGATCCTGGGCTGCGTGAAAAATTTGGTGATGTTCTTGTACCCACTGAAAAAGTTTTTCAGATGCGTGCAGGCCAAAAACGTAAAAGCGAGCGTAAATTTTTCCCAGGTTATGTGCTGATTGAAATGGAGCTTGATGATCAGACATATCAAATGGTTCGAGGGATCCCTAAAGTTATTGGTTTTCTCGGGGGCGATAAACCTTCGCCTATCACAGAAAAAGAAGCGATGGCCATTGTTCAACAAGCTCAAGCCGGTGTTGAACAAGCACGCCCCAAGGTTCTTTTCGAACATGGCGAAGTTGTTCGTGTGATTTCTGGGCCATTTGCGGATTTCAATGGTGTTGTTGAAGAAGTGAATTACGAAAAAAGTCGGCTACGTGTTTCCGTACTTATTTTCGGTCGTTCCACACCTGTGGAACTGGAATTTTCTCAAGTTGAGAAAAGTTAGTAATCGTTTGTCATTCCGGGATGACGGGCGATGCGTTTAAAAAACGGGGAGCTTAAACAGCGTTATTACCCACTGGAGTAAAGAGAAATGGCTAAAAAAATACAAGCCTATGTGAAACTGCAGGTCAAGGCAGGACAGGCTAATCCAAGTCCACCTGTGGGCCCAGCCCTCGGGCAGCAAGGCGTGAACATTATGGAGTTTTGTAAAAGCTTCAATGCACGAACGGAGAAAATGGAAGCTGGGATGCCGATTCCTGTCGTCATTACCGTCTATACCGATCGTAGTTTTACCTTTGAAACAAAGACACCACCAGCTTCGGTGTTGTTGAAGAAAATCACCAAGATTGCAAAAGGCAGCAGCACGCCTCACACGAACAAAGTAGGGAAGGTGACGCGGGCGCAATTGGCTGAAATTGCCAAAATGAAAGAACCTGATTTAACCGCCGCAAACCTTGATGCAGCGATCCGCACGATCGCCGGTAGTGCTCGAAGTATGGGTCTCGAGGTGGAGGAATAATCATGTCAAAAATTACAAAACGACAAAAAGCGATTCAAGATAAATTAGTGCTTGGCAAGGTTTATCCCATTAATGAAGGTTTAGAACTGCTTAAAGCGATGCCTGCTACGAAATTTATTGAAGCAGTTGACGTTGCTGTTAACCTCGGTGTGGATGCGCGGAAATCGGAACAAGCTGTTCGTGGCGCAACGGTTCTGCCCCATGGAACAGGCCGTACTGTACGTGTCGCTGTGTTTGCACAAGCGGCTAATGCAGAAGCAGCAAAAGCAGCCGGTGCAGATATCATTGGCTTTGAAGATCTCGCTGAGACCATCAAGGCAGGTACGATCGAATTTGATATCTTAATTGCAACGCCAGATGCGATGCGTCTTGTTGGACAACTGGGTCAAATTCTTGGTCCACGTGGTTTGATGCCAAACCCGAAAGTGGGAACAGTGACAACCGATGTGGCCGGCGCAGTCAAAAATGCGAAAGGTGGCCAAGTCCGTTATCGTACCGACAAAAATGGGATTATTCATTGCACACTGGGCAAGATCAATTTTGAAGTGAACAAAATTAAGGAAAATCTTGAAGCTTTACTGCGCGATTTAAAACGTGCTAAGCCAAGCTCATCAAAAGGGATTTACCTTAAGCGCATCACGGTTTCCACAACGATGGGTCCGGGGTTGCTGATTGATATTTCGAGTTTAGAGGTTTAACGAATAGAAAAAGTGACTGAGTTACTTTTCTAAGGCGTCTTCTGATCGTTCAAGACCGTAGGTGTTTAATTTTTTTAAACTTAATGTCCTACGCAAACGGTGTAAACAGCCAAAATTGAATGAAATGCATCACTGCATTCAGAGGGCTTTAAGTGGTGTGGGGTAGAAGCTTTTTTGCACCGCATCTTAAAAATAAAGTTCAGCAATTTGCTGGACTTTACGCGATGGGGGATTCTTAAGGGGGAGAACCGCGGTTTCTCCCCCTTAAGTGCAAGCAAAAGCTTTGCTTTTGCGCCGCATCATAAAAAAGGAGAGCTTATCGTGGTACTGAAACTGAAAGACAAGCAACGTATTGTTACTGAAATGTCTGCTGTTGCCGCACGAGCTTCTTCTGTCATAGCAGCCGGCTACCGTGGGCTGACCGTGTCAGAAATGACTGAAATGCGTAGTAAAGCGCGCGAAGCTGGGGTTTACCTCAAAGTTGTGCGAAATACGTTAGCAGCACGATCTGTTCAAGGAACAGATTTTGCTTGCATCAGTGAACTTTTAGTTGGGCCGCTTATTCTTGCATTTTCATTTGAAATGCCAGGTGCTGCAGCACGCTTCATGCGCGATTATGCGAAGTTGCACGAAAAGTTCTCTGTTAAAGTCATTGCACTGGGTGGGAAATTACTTGCGCCAAAGGACTTAGAAGCCTTGGCCAACTTACCTAACCGTGAAGAAGCGTTGGCATTGCTGATGTCAGTGATGAAAGCGCCTATTAGTAAATTTGTTCGTACATCGACCGAGATTTATACTCAATTTGTACGGACTGTGGCCGCTGTGCGCGATCAAAAGCAAGCAGCAGAATAAGATCTTAGGAGTAAAAAATGGCTGTATCTAAAGAAGAAATCTTAAATGTGATTTCAAACATGAGCGTGATGGAGATCGTTGATCTCGTTAAAGCGATGGAAGATAAATTTGGTGTTTCTGCAGCAGCACCTGTGGCTGTAGCAGCAGCGGCAGCCCCTGCAGCAGCAGCGGAAGAGCAAACGGAATTCACCGTGACAATGACCAGCTTTGGCGCTAACAAAGTCAACGTCATTAAAGCAATCCGTGGTATTACGGGATTGGGCCTGAAAGAAGCCAAAGATCTCGTTGAAGCTGTGCCCGCACTCGTTAAAGAAGGTATTTCTAAAGACGAAGCGGCCAAGCTTAAGAAAGAGCTTGAAGAAGCAGGCGCGAGCGTCGAGATTAAATAATTTCGATCGAAGTTCGAAAAAAAAGATAACGGGGGCTCTTAAAGAGCTCTCCGTTGTTTTTTTATTGTGATTGTAAAGCTCAAGCGCTTAACACAATACTAGTATCTAGCCACTAGAAACTAGTCACTAGAAAGAGGTCAACATATGGCATCTGTATACTCCTATACTGAAAAAAAACGGTTCCGGAAACATTTTCACAAAGCAATACAAAGCACATTACCGCCTATTGATATTCCACCTTTGCTCGAAACACAGATCGATTCCTATGCTTCATTTTTACAAAAAGAACTGCACGGCGAAGCACGTCTTGAACAAGGCTTAGAAGCGGCCTTTCGTTCTGTATTTCCAATTGTGAGCAATTCTGGTAATGCTCGTTTAGAATATGTTAGCTATCGCCTCGGTGAGGCTGCTTTCGATGTACGCGAATGTAAAATTCGTGGTGTGACCTATGCGGCACCACTACGCGTTAAATTACGTCTTGTGATTTACGATAAAGAAGCGCCAGCAGAGAATCGTCCTGTCAAAGACATTAAAGAACAAGAAGTTTACATGGGTGAAATTCCTCTGATGACAGAGGTTGGGACATTCGTGATCAATGGCACGGAACGTGTTGTTGTTTCTCAATTACAACGTTCACCGGGTGCTTTTTTCGATCACGATAAAGGAAAAACACACTCATCTGGAAAATTATTGTTTTCCGCGCGCATCATTCCCTATCGCGGATCATGGTTGGATTTTGAATTTGATCCCAAAGACTGTCTTTTTGCACGGATTGATCGACGTCGCAAATTACCCGTCAGCGTACTCTTACGTAGCTTGGGTTATACCACAGAGGAAATTCTTGGATTATTTTTTGAAAATAATGTGTTCCATTTCACAGAAGAAGGCGTGCAACTTGATCTCATTCCTGAGCGTCTACGTGGAGACATCGCTGCCTTTGATATTAAAGATACCAAGGGTAAGGTCATCGTTGAAGAAGGCCGACGGATCACCGCAAGGCATGTTAAATTACTCGAAAAAGCGAAACTTAACCAACTTGCTGTGCCACTTGATTATCTTTATGGGAAAGCGCTTGCAAAATCATTGGTTGATACCGATACCGGTGAATTGCTTGCTGAAGCAAACAGCGAAATCACTTCCGAATTGATTGCTAAAATTCAATCAGCCGGTGTAAAAACGGTTGAAACGATCTACACCAATGAACTTGATCGTGGGCCCTATGTTTCTGACACCCTGCGTATCGATCCAGCTACCACGCAACTGGAAGCCTTAGTTGAGATCTACCGCATGATGCGTCCTGGGGAACCGCCAACGAAGGAATCAGCAGAAGCCTTATTTCACAATTTGTTTTTCAGCTTGGAACGCTACGATTTATCCGCTGTTGGACGGATGAAATTTAATCGTCGTGTTGGCCGTAAAGAAATTGAGGGGCCACGTATTTTAGAAAAAGAAGACATCATCGATGTTCTTCGCGTCTTAATCAACATTCGTGATGGTAAGGGTACGGTTGATGATATCGATCACTTGGGTAATCGTCGTGTTCGTAGCGTAGGTGAAATGACGGAAAATCAATTCCGCGTCGGCTTGGTTCGTGTTGAGCGTGCCGTGAAAGATCGCCTCAGTTTGGTGGATGTTGAAAGTTTAATGCCACAAGATTTAATCAATGCAAAACCTGTTTCTGCTGCGATTAAAGAGTTTTTTGGTTCAAGCCAATTGTCACAATTCATGGATCAAAACAATCCACTGTCAGAAATCACACATAAACGCCGTGTTTCAGCGCTTGGGCCGGGTGGCTTGACGCGTGATCGTGCAGGTTTTGAAGTGCGTGACGTTCATCCTACACATTATGGCCGTGTTTGCCCGATTGAAACACCAGAAGGTCCAAATATCGGTTTGATTAACTCGCTGGCTGTTTACGCACGTACGAATGCTTACGGTTTTCTGGAAACGCCATGTCGTAAAGTCGTCAATGGAAAAATTACCGAAATCGTAGAGTATTTATCGGCGATCGAAGAAGGCGAATACATGATCGCGCAGGCGAATGCAGGTGTTGACGCAAAACATAATTTGATCGACGCACTTGTACCTTGTCGTTATCGCGGTGAGTTTACCCTCACTACGCCTGATAAAATTGATTACATCGACGTTTCGCCCAAGCAAATTGTTTCAGTGGCTGCTTCATTAATTCCGTTCTTGGAACATGATGATGCGAACCGTGCCTTGATGGGATCAAACATGCAACGCCAAGCAGTACCCACATTGCGCGCTGAAAAACCTCTTGTTGGAACGGGGATGGAACGTCGCGTTGCGATCGATTCCGGTGTAACGGCCGTGGCCAAACGTGGCGGTGTTGTTGTGGGTGTGGATGCCAGCCGTATCGTGATCCGCGCAAACGATGATGAAACGGAAGCCGGTGAAACGGGTGTAGATCTCTACAACCTGACGAAATATTCACGTTCCAATCAAAATACCTGTATTAATCAATGTGCCATTGTGAAATATGGGGATGTGGTTGAAAAAGGAGATGTATTGGCCGATGGTCCTTCAACAGATCTGGGTGAATTAGCGCTGGGACAAAATTTATTGGTCGCGTTCATGCCGTGGAATGGTTACAACTTCGAGGATTCGATTTTACTCTCCGAGCGTGTTGTGGCTGAAGATCGGTTTACGTCTATTCACATTGAAGAATTATCGTGTATTGCACGCGATACTAAATTAGGCGCAGAAGAAATCAGTGCGGATATTCCCAATGTGGGCGAAGGTGCGCTGAATAAATTAGATGAGTCCGGCATTGTGTATGTCGGGGCTGAAGTCAATGCTGGCGATATCTTAGTCGGCAAAGTGACGCCGAAAGGTGAAACACAATTAACGCCGGAAGAAAAATTGCTTCGCGCTATTTTCGGTGAAAAAGCCTCCGATGTGAAGGATAGTTCACTACGTGTGCCCACAGGCATTTCAGGTACAGTTATTGATGTTCGTGTATTCACACGCGAAGGCATTAATAAAGATCAACGTGCCTTGGATATTGAAAATGCAGCCTTGGATCGTGTTAAAAAGGATTTAAACGACGAACACCGTATTCGTGAGCAAGATATTTACGAGCGGATTGAAAAACTCTTACTGAATCGTGCGGCAAGCCGTGGACCTGGTAAATTAAAATCAGGCACGAAGATCACCGCAGATTATCTCAAGACGCTGACAAAAGATCAGTGGTTTGAGATCAGTTTGGACGATGATAAGAGCAATCAACAATTAGAAGCTGCGGCGGTACAACTTAAAGTATTGCGTGATGAAATTGATGAGCGTTTCCAAGCTCAACGCAGCAAGTTGACTCAGGGCGATGATTTAGCGCCGGGTGTTTTGAAAGTCGTTAAAGTGTATGTCGCGGTAAAACGACGCATCCAGCCTGGTGATAAAATGGCCGGTCGTCATGGTAACAAGGGTGTGGTTTCAACAATCATTCCTATCGAAGACATGCCTTATTTAGCGGATGGCACACCTGTTGACATCGTTTTAAATCCCTTGGGCGTACCTTCACGGATGAATGTGGGGCAGGTTCTTGAAACCCACTTGGGTTGGGCAGCCAAGGGACTGGGTGCGAAGATCGACAAGATGTTAAATGAGCAGCGTAAATTGATTGAGGTTCGCCAATTCTTAGATCAAATCTACAATGTCTCAGGTCGTTCGCCTGTGGATCTTGCTTCATTAAGTGACGCCGAAGTTTTAGAACTGGCCAACAATTTGCGTGCAGGCGTACCGATGGCAACACCAGTGTTTGATGGTGCCAGTGAGTCTGAAATCAAGGCGATGTTGAAATTGGCAGATCTTCCAGAAAGTGGCCAAACCACCTTATACGATGGAAGAACAGGGTTGCCGTTTGAACGTCCCGTCACTGTGGGTTATATGTACATGCTCAAATTAAATCACTTGGTGGATGATAAGATGCATGCGCGTTCGACAGGATCTTACAGCCTTGTGACCCAACAACCCCTGGGTGGTAAGGCGCAATTTGGTGGACAACGTTTCGGGGAAATGGAAGTCTGGGCGTTGGAAGCATACGGCGCAGCTTACACCTTGCAGGAAATGCTGACGGTTAAATCCGATGACGTCAGTGGCCGTACGAAGATGTACAAAAACATCGTCGATGGTGATCACCGTATGGAACCCGGTATGCCGGAATCGTTTAATGTTCTTGTGAAAGAAATTCGATCCCTTGCCATTGATATTGAATTGGATCATGAATAGAACTTGAAAAGAGGAGCATGATTTTGAAAGACTTTTTATCGCGCGTTGTCAGAGACACCAGTTCTGGAGAATTTGATCTCATTCGAATTGCGCTCGCTTCGCCTAACCAAATTCGCTCATGGTCACATGGAGAAGTGAAAAAGCCAGAAACTGTCAACTATCGTACACTCAAGCCCGAACGCGATGGTTTATTTTGTGCGAAGACATTTGGTCCTATTAAAGATTACGAATGTCTCTGCGGTAAATATAAACGTCAAAAGCACAAAGGCGTTATTTGTGAAAAATGCGGTGTTGAAGTCGCAGCGGCTAAAGTACGTCGTGAACGTATGGGTCACATCGAATTAGCCAGCCCTGTTGCACACATCTGGTTTTTAAAGTCGCTGCCTTCACGGATTGGTTTAATCCTCGATATGACATTGCGTGATATTGAACGGATTTTATATTTTGAATCCTATGTGGTCATCGATTCTGGCATGACTGAACTTGAAACGGGTCAGCTCATGAATGAAGAAGCGTACTACAATGCGCGTGAAAAATATGCCGATGAATTCGATGCACGCATGGGTGCAGAAGCGATTCAAGAATTATTGAAGAATCTTGATTTGCAGCTTGAAATCACGACAATTCGAGAAGAAATTCCAAGAACAGGATCAGAAGCGCGTATTAAAAAGCTCGCAAAACGATTAAAGCTCATGGAAGCTTTTTTGGAATCAGGTAATGATCCTTCTTGCATGATCCTCAGTGTTCTGCCGGTTCTTCCACCGGATCTACGCCCCTTGGTGCCTCTGGATGGTGGTCGTTTTGCAACCTCAGATCTGAACGATTTATATCGCCGTGTGATCAATCGGAATAATCGTCTCAAGCGTCTTTTAGAACTCAATGCGCCTGACATCATTGTGCGTAATGAAAAGCGGATGCTTCAAGAAGCGGTGGATGCGCTCTTCGATAATGGCCGTCGTGGTCGCGTGATCACCGGCGCCAATAAACGCCCCTTAAAATCATTGGCTGATATGATTAAGGGTAAGCAAGGTCGTTTCCGTCAAAATCTTTTGGGTAAGCGTGTTGATTATTCAGGTCGTTCAGTAATCGTTGTGGGTCCGACACTGCGTTTGCATCAATGTGGTATTCCGAAAAAAATGGCTTTGGAATTATTCAAACCCTTTATTTTTAGCAAATTAGAATTACGCGGATTGGCGACGACGATCAAAGCAGCAAAGCGTATGGTCGAAAAAGAAGGTCCAGAAGTATGGGATATCTTGGAAGAAGTGATCCGTGAACATCCTATTCTTCTCAATCGTGCGCCGACCCTCCATCGTCTTGGGATCCAAGCGTTTGAACCGATCCTTATTGAGGGCAAGGCCATTCAATTGCACCCCTTAGTTTGTACAGCCTATAACGCTGACTTTGACGGGGATCAAATGGCTGTCCACGTACCGTTAACGATCGAGGCACAATTAGAAGCGCGTTCTCTGATGATGTCGACGAATAATATTCTCTCACCAGCAAATGGTGAACCGATCATTGTTCCAACACAGGACGTGGTTTTGGGTTTGTACTACATGACTCGTGAACGCATTAACGCACGTGGCGAAGGTAAAGTATTTTCAGATGCGGATGAGGTTCATCGTGCTTATGCCGGTGGATTTGTGGATCTGCACGCTAAAATTACGGTTCGTATTGATGAATGGCTGCGGAATGAAGCAGATGAACCTACGCTCAACGAACGTCGTGTTGAAACGACCGTCGGCCGTGTTCTCTTGTTTGAAATTTTGCCCAAGGGTTTATCGTTTGATGTGATCAACAAGTCAATGACTAAGAAAGCCATTTCTAAATTACTCAATGTTTGCTATAGAAAGCTAGGCTTGAAAGATGCGGTTATTTTTGCGGATCAACTCATGTATACCGGTTTTCGGTATGCAACGGTCGCTGGGATTTCAATCGGTATTGATGATTTAGTGATTCCGGAAAGCAAACCCGCAATCATTGCAAAAGCTGAAGAAGAAATTAAAGAAATCGAAGCGCAATACTCTTCAGGTCTCGTGACTCAGGGTGAGCGTTACAATAAAGTCATCGATATTTGGTCACATACCAATGATCAAGTTGCCAAGGCGATGATGACTAAATTGGCAACGGATAATGTCGAAAATGCCGAAGGCAAGATGGTTCAACAAGAATCATTTAATTCGATCTACATGATGGCTGATTCAGGTGCGAGAGGCTCCGCGGCGCAGATCCGTCAGTTAGCAGGTATGCGGGGTTTGATGGCGAAGCCAGACGGTAGCATCATGGAAACGGCGATCACCGCAAACTTCCGTGAAGGTTTGACCGTATTGCAATACTTTATTTCGACCCATGGTGCGCGTAAAGGTTTGGCCGATACTGCATTGAAAACAGCAAACTCAGGTTATTTGACACGTCGTTTGGTCGATGTAGCCCAAGATCTTGTGGTTACGGATCTTGATTGTGGTACGGAAGAAGGTATTTTCATGACACCGTTGATCGAAGGCGGTGACGTAGTTGAACCCTTGCGTGAACGTGTATTAGGCCGTGTTTTAGCGGAAGACGTGATTAATGCAGTGACACATCAGGTTGAGATCGAAAGTGGTGAATTGCTCAATGAAGCTTGGGTCGACAAACTTGAAGAGCTTAGTATCGATCAAGTTAAAGTACGTTCTCCGATCACTTGTGATTCGCGTCATGGTATTTGTGCAGCTTGTTATGGTCGTGATTTAGCGCGTGGACATTTAGTGAATATCGGTGAAGCGGTAGGCGTCATCGCGGCGCAATCCATCGGTGAACCTGGAACGCAGCTGACCATGCGGACCTTCCATATCGGTGGTGCGGCATCAAGAGCGACCGCTGAAAATAATGTTCAAGTGAAGACGCGTGGTCGTGTTAAATTGCATAATTTGAAAACAGTTGAGCATGCGAGTGGAAATTTGGTTGCTGTATCACGCTCCGGTGAAATAACTGTCATCGATAGCAGTGGCCGTGAACGTGAACGTTATAAAGTGCCCTATGGTGCGGTATTAAGTATTGCAGATGGTGCCGAAGTTGAACCTGGTAAAGTGATTGCAAATTGGGATCCGCATACTCACCCCATCGTGACTGAAGTGGCTGGGCGTGCGAAATTCGTGGATCTCATCGAGGGTGTGACCGTCAATCGTCAAGTCGATGATGTGACGGGATTGAGCAGTATTGTCATTCTCGATTCGAAACAACGTAGTCAAAGTGGTCGTGATTTGCGTCCCTTGGTGAAATTAGTCGATGAAGTTGGGGATGATTTGAATTTAGCGGGTACGAATACGCCTGCGCATTATTTTCTTCCGCCGAATTCAATTGTGACGACAGAAGATAATGCTGCCGCGGGTATTGGTGACGTTATCGCACGTATTCCACAAGAAACGTCGAAGACAAGGGATATCACCGGTGGTCTACCTCGTGTGGCGGATCTGTTTGAAGCACGTAAACCTAAAGAACCCGCTATTTTGGCTGAAATTTCAGGGATTGTGAGCTTTGGTAAGGAAACCAAGGGCAAACGTCGTTTGATCATCGCCAACACGGCAGGTGATACCTTTGAAGAATTAATTCCAAAATGGCGTCACGTGGCGGTGTTTGAAGGTGAGCATGTTGAGAAGGGTGATGTGATTGCCGATGGTGCACCAAGCCCTCATGATATTTTGCGTTTGCTGGGTGTGAATTCATTGTCCAATTACATTGTGAACGAAGTGCAAGAAGTCTATCGTTTACAGGGCGTGAAGATTAACGATAAGCATATTGAAGTCATTGTTCGTCAGATGTTGCGTAAAGTGGTGGTTAGTGATCCAGGTGACACACGTTTCCTTGCGGGTGAGCAGCTTGAAAAGACAAGAGTCTTGGAAGAAAACGAGCGTGTAAGTGCTGAGAATAAGCAGCCTGCCTTGTTTGATCCAGTCTTATTGGGCTTGACCAAGGCATCGTTGGCGACAGAATCCTTTATTTCTGCTGCATCGTTCCAAGAAACCACACGCGTGTTGACGGAAGCAGCCGTGAGCGGCAAGACCGATGATCTACGAGGCTTGAAAGAAAATGTGATCGTGGGTCGTTTGATTCCTGCAGGTACTGGCTTTACGTACCACACGGAACGTCGCCGTCGCCGTTTAGCAGAGCTTAATAAAGAAGTTGTTGCTGAAGAAACACCGGCAATCACAGCGCGCGATATCGAGGAAGCATTCACTGCTGCGTTGAGTTCAAGTGATGTACCTCCTGCTGCAGGGGCGGATGAGGAATAGTTGCGAGTAGGCGGGTCCCCCTGTGCCCCAGGGCTATTGGGTTAAAAGTTAATCATTTTTCGAAAAGATGACATTTTTGGGCTTCGTCATCCCGGATATTAAGCGATTCTAACGTGCGAGTACGCACGAAGAATCGCTAAATTCCGGGATGACGAGACCAAAAATGATTAACTTTTAACCCGATAGCCCTGCCCTGTGCCCGCCTATATTTTTTTGTTATCTCATGTGTAAAAAATGTAGCAACTGTGTTGAGAAATAATTATTAAGCAAATTGAGGTTCCCTCCAACTTTACAGAATTAAACAATTATAAAATTTTCCCTTGTTTTCATTGACAGACCAGATTAGAGTGATTAAAATTAGACCATATTAAAAAGTGAAGGGGTGGGTTAGCGTAAGCAGGAAGTGCGATTCATAACCCAACAAATATAATATTAAAAGTATTGTATTTGTATAAAAAATACCTCACTCAACTTATTTACCTCAGATTTTCTGAGAAAAATAATAAAAAGGTATAAAAATGAAAGGCTTAATTGAAATTGAGATGGTAGAAATTTTGCCTGAAAATAAACACGAATTTAAGAAAAACATTTTAGATATACTTCCAGAGAATTTAAAAACGCTTGAAGATGTAGAAGACCTTAGCGGGGAAGAAGCTGAATCTTTATTTAAATTTATGTTCAATAAAAGAGACCTTGAAGTATGCGCATTAATTTTTGAGATTCATCAAGAAAGTATTGAGCTCACTTATTCTTATGGAATTTACATTAATTACATTATAGATGGGATTAAAAAAGAGTATAAGAGTACTCAATCAAAAACTGTCATTGATCAACTTTTAAAAATTTCTAATCCTACTATTTTAAACTCAATTGATGAGGATGGTAATACGCTACTTCATCTTGCAATTAGCTACGGAAAGCTGAGACTTGTTAATTTTTTTATAAAAAAATTCTTTATTCACAACGTGGCTAATCATAAAGGAGAAACACCAGCTTCTTTACTATACAACAATATTTTAATACGACATGTTTCTAATGATTTTTTGGCTGATTATTTGTCTGTTGTACGAAAAAATATGCGGGAAGATGAGAAGATAAAATTAAATAAAAAGCTGACTGACCTTATTTTTAATTCTAAATATCAGTGTAAAGATATTGTTGATCCTACAATAAATCTTTTTCTTCAAGGTGCGGGCGATGATGGGATATTAAATCGTATCGTTAAATGGCTCAGTATTTCAGGAGGAACAAAAGAAATAAACCAGGATATTTTAGAATTCATTATTTCATATGTGCCGGATTCGATATCGGCAGTTGATAAACATGGGAATACAGCATTTCATAATGCAGCTATTGGTCAAAAAAATATTTTATTTGAGGCCGCGAAAAACATAAGTAAAAGGAAGGAGCTTCTCAAGAATGCTATCTTTTATTTGAAAAATAATGAAGTTTATACAGCTTTCGAATGTGTATTAGGAACGAATAAACAGTTTGTTGAGTTATTTTTTAACTTAATGAATTTTGTTAAAATTAATCAAGAAATGTTGAGTGATAAGATTTTTGAAAATATTTCTATTGAGGTGATGCCTGTTTTAATAAAATACTCAGATGAGATTTTAGCTAAAAAATTAATTTGCTTGTATTTTAGTTTAAAAAATAATATTACATTGTCGTTTAGTGGTCTTGTGTTACATCTGGCCATTCTAAATGGTAACGATGTTCTTGAGAGAATTATTTTAGATAAATTCGAGGGTTTTGAAAATTATAAGGATTCCTATGGAAAAACGGCAGCTGATTTGCGTGAATATATTAAAGCTCGAGATTCTGAGGCAGAAGAAGATCAGGGTTTTATATCGCAAGATTCGATGGAAAATGAAAATGATTCCCAAAATAGAGAAGGTAGTGATCTTTTAGAATCATCACAGGTTGTTGATTCAAAATATTTTCATGATAATCATTTAATATTGCATGAAGATGATGAGTGTGAAAATTTGTTGGGAAATGCATCTTATAAAAATGCAAGTAGGTCCATTATCATCGAAGAGAATGAAGAGAAGTTAGAAAAACCGGAAGAGCTTTTTGACATTATTGATATCGTGACAGCACAAATAGAGAAAGTATATGATACACAAAAAGAAGAGCAAGAAGTTCCAGAGGTAGAGTTAGTAGAAGAGGTAAGGAACTATCCTCTTTGGGTCGCAATATTAGCGGTTTTAGGGTGTATGATTTTTTTGGGTGTTATAACTTTTTTTCTAATGGGTATTGTCCTGGCGATTGTGTATCTGCTTGCAGAGATGCTTGCAGAGAGTTTCTCCCCCTCTGATGTCCCCTTGCCCCCCTCTTCCCCTAATTCACCTATCGATTCTAATTTAATTGTAAATTCAACCTTAATCAGTCCGGAAAATAATTCTGCATATACATTTTATGATGTCAACAGTAGTATGGTTGGTTTTGAAGGCGATGAAGTTGATGATTTAGAAAACGAAGAAATTGAATTTTTTGACGTTGATGAAGGCGATCATTTCTTTGCTGAGCGCAACAATAAAAATGTGCCTCCACAACGTTTCATCATAGATTACGTACAACAAAGCTTATTGGGAGCTGCGACAATACTGGCAGCACCTTTGGGCTTATTGTCTGCTGGGCCTGCTGGATCAATCCCTGCTATTTCTGATGGTAGTGCAGAGAACTTAGGTTCGATAGGAGCTTCTGTATCTCCTGCTGCTTTTGAGGTTTCAACGATGGCCGCTGGAATAGGTGCTATGGCTGCTCTTACTGTAGCAGGGGTGTTGATTGCAGGTGTTATTTATTTGGCCGATCCAAATTCTGTGCCACTTTTGAATACTATGAGAAACTTTATATTTGGTTCTCGCCAGATAGCTGGCGCTGAGGAGGCGCAAGTTCACATTAACCAAAATGGGTTGGGTTAGAGCGTAAGCTCAAATGCATCGCGTAAATCAACATTTCTGATTGTTTTTATCGTCTTTTTCTTTACTTTCTATAGGCTATAATATATAATATAACCTGAGTTATGGATAAGAAAGGGTCGTCATTGCGAGCGATTTCGCTGAACAATCGTGAAAGAAGCATCAGAAATTTCAGCGAAATCGCGCGGCAATCCAGGAAACCATCTTGAAAAGATCACTC
>JAKBBU010000041.1 GCA_021808365.1 Pseudomonadota bacterium | reverse complement strand
CTACCAAAGGCGGACAGGTAGCTAACACGATTGAAAAAATAGAAGACAAGTCAATTTTTCGTGCAGAAGCGTCTGGGTTAAGGTCAAGTTTTTAAATTGAAAAAACATGACAAAATGCCCGATTCGCGATAAAATAAAAAAACAATCTATGCTCAATAAAGGCATCATGAAAGAGGATAATTCACATGTTACCGAAAACCTCTCCCCAGCACTATTTAACGGGAATGACCGCACTCAATATCCCGTGCCCTGATGAGGGGTACGGTGACTGGCATTTTTATGAAGCTTTTTTTGGGCGAGGCGACATTCAGCCTAAGATTTTTGTCGCTGGCAAAGGCGAAAAATGGAATACCCTCCCCTTATTTGGCGATTTTGGGATTTATGAATGCTCCCATATTTTAAGGGAGCACGGTGTTCCCTTGGAAAAAAATGAAAAAGTGTATGCTGCTGGCCACTATCGCGCAGCATTAGACATGCTCTACGATTGCCTGCTTGATAATCAATACCCTTATCACATCGATCTCGCTGATTGGTTTGATAATCAAACCCAAATTAACCGTGTTCTTGAAAAAGCGGAAGCTGAGCTTATCCCTGTTTTAAATACGGAGCAACAGGAAATTTTAAAAGAATGGATGAGCAAACAAATTTCCAACGATTAAACCTCACACCAGAGCAAAAAATACACGTTGATTTAATGAAATCTATTGCCTGCGATTTGGCTGATTTACCCCTCATTTTAAAAGGCGGAACAGCACTGTTGCTAAACTATGGGCTGGATAGGTACTCCGAAGATTTGGATTTCGATTGCAACAAGCATTTGAATCTCAGTGGTCGATTGGAAAAGGCCATTAAATACCCGATTATCCTCAAAAATATTCATCTCCCAAAAGACACGCAAACAGGCAGTCGTTATAAAATAACCTATGACAGTCCAATTGCTAAAGGCAAACTATTGAAAATTGACTTGTCTTTTCGGGCAAATGCCTTTACGAGTGAATGGAAAATGATTAATGGGATCAGAGTGTATAATCTGCCCGTCATTATCCAGCAAAAATTTGCCGCTTTTGAAAATCGAACCCGAGCACGTGATTTATATGATATGGGATTTCTTGTTAAAAATTATCCTGATCTATGTTCATCTGAACTATTAAACAGGCTCAACGAGCATACAACCGATATCGATCAGCTGGAAGCTCGATTTAAAAAAGCCTTCAGCACCGATCCTATTTTGAATCACGTTGACCCCGTTGATATTATCATTCAGTTACAGGACAACCGGGATAAAGCAGTGAGATTGAAAGACCATATCACCCCACCGTTATTAGAGTCACTGAAAAAAATACCTTGGCTGGAAGAACCCTTAAAAACCGAATTAATCCAGCTGGGGTTCCGGTGCGGACGCCTCTGAATGTCCAAAATAATTTAATTAGTATTAATATATAATTTTTAATGCTTTTTTAGGATGGCTCCTCAATCAATGACATTGGGTGTTTGATAAAATTTCATGGCTGCCCTGGCTCTTTGTCCTAATATTTGGGAATAACTGAGGTAATATTCACCATACACTTCTTCAGCAAGAACTTTATCCGGTGTGGCTTTCGCCAGTAATTGAATAGCCTCCGCAGCTGTAGGAGAGTAAGTATTTGCCGTAAAATAAAATAATTGCTTTCCAATGGCATTACTATCCATATAATGAGCTAAAATTCCCAATAAAATATTATTTTGAGGACGTGTATCAATATACATGACGACACCGTAGGTATTGTTCCATTCGTTACCTAAGAGTTGTTTCCAGTCAGCCACAACTTGCATCCAATGATTCACCTCGTCACTGATGACAATTTGGGAAAGCTCTACAAAATAAGGTTTTAAATTTTTTGCATAACTTGCCGTCTCTTGTTCTGAAAGCGCATTGTATTTTATATTGGTTATAATAAAATGGTTTGTTATCCTCAAAATATCATGAAAAAGCTTTTTTTCCGCAATAGGAATAGGTAAATCATCCACATGACTATCAGCTGCTTCGATCTTTACTTGATAAGATTGCATTTGGTTCTTCCAGCTTGGGGAGGCTGATGGATTGTTCATGCCATAAATGGCCATTGCATACGTGGCCATGGCCGTATGCTCAATAATACTGGCCAACTCATAATCTTGAGCTTGCGGTAATGCTGGCGCAATCAGCGGCTTGTGGTTTGGGCGATAAAGTATCAACTGTCCGCCAGATGGGCTAAACAACGCGACAATGACAGGATGCTTGGCAAGTAATTTCTCTTGATACGTTTTTGTTTGCATGCCCTGTGTGGTAAACATTTCAGGAGCAAGTGCCTGTATGCTTGGTAACGGTGTATCTTTTGCAAACACAGGAGCGGCACAAAATAGGATAAATGCACCTAAAATACTTTTGTAGCAATGAATCATACGATTTCCCCATTTAATACTGTTTTTAAGCCAATATCTTAGTCTTCTAGCGAGTCGCCCTTGCCGACATAAGACTTGAAAAGATTTCGGATCGACACTTTTCATAAGACGGTATACTCCTAAGACTGTCAGAGTCAAAACCAGCTTACCATTTCAAACCATGAGTCCTGCCACCATTTCATCCAAATTAATACCATGCCCTTGAGGACGAAAAACGTAATGCCCCAACAAATGAATATGTTGCCACGCCACGGGAGAAACGCGCTTCAATCTGTGAAGCCCTTTTGGGTTACGCTCTCCTTCATAACGTTTTAGCAGTTTACTCAAGATTGCCGAGTTGTAATAGATGATGGTATTGGCGACTAATCGGCCGCACTCGTTACTTACCTCGACCTCTACATCGGTTCGTCCAGCCAGCTCTTTCTTGCCATTGACTTCCGCGAGTGCGCCACGCAGTTGATGATAAGCCTCAATCCGGTTTTGTGAGCGTTGAACTTGCCGTTGCAAATCGGGATCCATCAAATATTTCAGCGTATAAATGCTGCGTATGAGTTTATCATATTCAAACAGGGCTTTGCGGGTTGGATTGGCTGTCGTGTATGTACAGAGTTTTTTCACAAGAATAGATTGGGTAATGTCTTTTTGTGCCAAGGTCACGATAATACGCTGCAACTCTGACCAATTTTCTTTAATCAACACTTTATTGATTTGACCCGCGGGCTTAATCAGGCATTTTTGGTAATGATTGATTGAGTCGCCACAAAATACACGCTTTAGCTCCGTATTCAAATCGGTAAAACGCGGAGAAAAAAGATGATTAAACCAGTCTAAAATACCAAAATTGGCCTTGTTAATACTGTGCATGTCACCTGTTATCGCTCGTGGCATAATCGAACTGGTGTTGCTTTGTAAAATATCAAGGGCATAGTAGCTTTCATGTTCATGCGCACCAATCACTTCTGTTTGCAAAGGCACATGATTACACAATAGCGTATAGGCAACGACACCGCGCCCTGTACCATAATATTTCTTTGAATGACGAGCTTTCGCCGTGAGGCGAGATTGGATAAATTTTTGTCCATCAAGGCTTCCATAGCGCACATTAAAACCACTGTCGTAATAGTCGAAAATAGGCAGCTTTTCGATAGCTTGGCAAAGTATGTCATTGGCCATTTTGAGGGTTTCGAGGCGCAGGTATTGCTGTCTCGTTTCACGTAGCGTGTCGTAACTAATATCACTGATTTGTGCCATTTTATGTAATCCATGATTCAAAGCCTGGGCTAAAATGCTGGCAAATAACTCACCTTGTTGTAATTTCTTTTTACTTCGATAAGTCTGCAAAGGAATGAATGCTTTCATAAACTGGCATTGTTCTTCTACAAAAACCAGCAAATCAGTGATATCGCAGGCGGGTAAGCGTTCATATAGTTCATGCTGAGGCCGTTCAGACATGACACCTTTGATTTTGCGGACAATCATTTCGCCACTTTTTTTGTCATATTGCAAGTGAGGCAATTTTCCTTTTTTCAATTTGCGATTAAAGGTTCGCCATAAACGATTCAATTCGGTACACAGTTGCTCCAATGTTTCATCAATCGGGGCATGCAGGCGAGCCAAATCAAGGGTTGACATGATGCTTGCCAGTTTTTCCTTGGGAATAAGGATTTGTTCAAGGCTTTGGTGGCGTGTACTATCATGAAGATAAAACTCACCACTTTGCAGCCGTTTGCGTAATTGCCGATATAACCAATATTCATATCGTGATGAAATAATTACATCTTGGCCGTCAGCATTTTTTTCCAATAGGTAGGTACGAAGTTTTTTAGGGACAAGCGCAATCAGTGTTGGCTCTTGAGTGGGAAAAGCGGTTTTTTTCTCAAAGCGTGTTTTTAAAAACGTCAATGCTGTAAACCAGGGTTTATCTGGCTCAGTGCTACCTAAATTCATTTGTAAAAATAAAGGCCGCAAATTTTTGATAAATCGTCCGGCCTCTTTATCAAACGCTCGCCAATGGAGTGTGAGCCCTGCATGTGTCTGACGGTTAAAATGGGCAACCAGTGCGATAATGTCCTCTTTGGGTAAAATGGCATGTGCTTTGATCAGCAGCTCTTCATAAGGAAGTGCCATCGTAATCGTGTCGTCGATGAACAACCCAAGCAGTTTGGCTGTTGGCTCACTCAACTTGTCCTGGTCTTTTTGTCCGGTGAGCCGAGATTCTTTGACAGCCTGCTTGATCTGGCCATCCATTTCACGTGTTTTTGACAAAAAAGCCTCAGCAACATTGTCAGTTAATTGTTGATAGCGCACAAAAGCATAACATAATAAATATAGATTGGTTTGCCATGCTTCCAACTCGCGAAGGCGCGATACAGAATGAAAATGCACCAAACTGGCGTAATAAAAAATGTTCTGCTTTGAGATTCCAAGGGTGGGTAATAAGGGAACGGCAATATCATAAAGGGGTTTTAATAAGGCGAGTTTGCTCTGCTCACTCTGCATCATGCGAAACTGAAAATTTTTAATGTCCTGCCTTAACGCGGATAACTCGGACAAGGTTGTCTCCGTTGCCAAAATTTTTTGCAACTGTTGATGTTCATTCTCACCGACCTGCCTATCAATTAATTCACGAAGTCTTTCGCGCTCGAGTTGTAAGACAGCACTCATGAGATTTTGCAATCCCGTATACGTAGGCCGCAACATGCGCTCTTTCTGAAGCCAGGCAATAATTTCTGTCAGAAGGAACGATTGATTGGCATTTTGCCTGACCAATTTAAGTAAATGCTCGGTTAAGCGTGCTTCATGTTGCTTTGACCAAGGTTGGTAGCGAAACAGTACCAGTATACGTTCGCGTTGATGGTAGTATTCCCATTTTTTGAGGGGTATGGGTTTCCAGTTTTTATGGAGAAAATAATGATGCAATATAAACGCAATGTCTTCTTCAGGCACCTCAGACCAACTGAATTTGAAGAACCATTGTTTAGCTTTAAAATAACCTACTTGCAATGCAAAATAAACTTTAGCCGACAGGGTGTCTTGTATTTCCATCTCTTGCCATTCAGCTTCTGTCAGCGTCAGATACTCTGCACGCTGATGAACGTCAAAATCAGGCAATCCATATAAAGCGAATTGCTCTTCTTCGCTCAATAACGTAAGACGCTTATTGGTGGCGCGTTCAGTCAATTTTTGTATCCTCAATAACGGTAAGCACGGATTGCAAAATCTTTACTTTATTGTTGACGGCTCTCAATTCAGCCTGCTCTTTTTCCTCAGAGCATTGCTCCGTTGGTGTGAAGGAAGACAGCCGTACTCGCCTCTTGCATGCGTGACATCATTTGGCAATAGGGAGAAATGCCATAACTAATACGTGCCACACCCAAATCAGCAAGTTGTTCATGTGTTGGCATTTGTGTCTGTATCATAATGTTAACAGGGAGCGGTGAATGCTTACACAGTAACTCAATCAGTTTGTCATCTCTCAGTCCCGGCACAAAAAATCCACTTGCACCTGCATCCGCGTAGGCAAATGCACGCTCCAAAGCTTCATCAACGTGTTTAGCCTGGTGATCTTTTTGATCTAATTTCAGAAAAATATCGGTTCTCGCATTAATAAACAGAGGAAACGACTGGCTTAAAGCACTTTGACAAACGGCATGAATGCGAGTACATTGTTCAGGAATAGAATACAGCCCGTTCCCATTGATGATTTGATCTTCAAAATTAATACCCGCAACTCCACTCTTGATAACCCGAAGGATATTTTCATGCAGATCATGAGGAGATCGAGCATAACCTCCTTCAAAATCCAACGTAACAGGTAAGATGATATTATCGACAATATTGGCGATATTTTCCAACACTCGTGCGAAAGGTATTTTTTCACCATCCTCATACCCGTTCGCCGCAGCTACAGCGAAGCTGCTGGTTGCAATGGCTTTTGCGCCTGCCGCTTGTATTGTTTTAGCGGTACCTGCATCCCATACATTATACAGAATCAAAGGCTCGCCCTTAACATGGAGAGCATAAAACCGTTTGGCATTGTCAATATAATCCTTTTTCATTTTATTTTTCTCCTTTATTTCCCATCTGTTTTTCATGTTGAATTAACCACTGTTTTCGATTAATTCCGCCGCCATAACCACCTAATTCACCGTTATTATTAATGACGCGATGACAGGGGATAATCAGTGCCAATTGATTTGCTCCATTTGCCTGAGCCACTGCACGCACCGCTGAGGGTCTGCCTATTGCATGAGCAATATCCGAATAAGAGTAAGTTTCACCCGATGGAATTTTTTGTAATGCTCGCCAGACTTGCTGCTGAAATGGCGAGCCAATCAGATGCAAGGGCGTCTTAAATTGCTGCAATTTGCCTTGAAAATAATCATCCAACTCAGACTCAATCAAATCGATTGGCGCGCAGCGGGCAGGAAAAATGGCTGATTGGGTTTTTCGGCGTAACCGTTCAATTTCACGTTCCAAGCCTCGCCTGTCAACAAACTCCAAGAGATAAAGCTCATTATCATCTGCAATGGCAATCATAGAGCCAAGGCGAGTATCTAACCATGTGGCTTTTAACAGGGTTTTTCCCTCTGTTTTGCTCGGTGCTGCGCCCATAATGCGGGAAAAGGCATCCCGAAATCCACTATCGGACTCATAGCCACTGGATAGCTGGGTTTCGATAACGGTTCGACCTCCTCGAATTTGCTTCATTGCCAAACCCATCCGTCGTGCACGGGCATATTGAACAAATGTCATGCCAAATCGTTTTTTGAACTGTCGGCGTGCAGTCGATACATCAACTCCCAACGCCTTAAAATCCTGATCTTTCCAGCGCTTTTCAGGATGAGCCTCAACAGCATCAACCAATTGGGTGACAAGGCTTGATACCTTGTTAGGATGAGAAAGGGGGCGGCATCGTTGGCATGGCCTAAAAGAGGCCAGTAAAGCCTGCTCAGCGGTTTCATAAAACTCACAGTTCTCAAATTTAGGTTTTCTCGCTGGACAGGTTGGGCGACAAAAGACGCCCGTTGTTTTGACACCAACATAAAAAACGCCTTCATACTCTGATTTTTTATCAAGCAGTGCCTGATAGTATTGTTGTTTTTCCTCTGTTGTCATCTTTGTTTTTCCCGCTAAAAAAGAATAAATATCGTGTGTGGAGATAACATAATGCTATTTCAGATAAATTGCCGCCGAAATTCAGGCATTGATTTTTTCAATTGAGTTTAGCGTATCTCACCATTTTGCGGCGAACTCTTCGATGACATGAATATCGGTAAAATTTAAATAAATGCTGGTTGTTGCCAGTCGATCGTGCCCTAATATTTTTTGCACCGCTGCCAATGAAATGCCTTTTTGTAAAGCAAGTGTCGCAAAGGTGTGCCGTAGAATATGAGGCGTTACCTCTTGGACTATTTGAGCACGATTGGCAATTTGCTTAACAATTTTTTGTGCTTGCCTCGTTCCTACAGGAAATTCATTATGAATGGCAAAATAATGCTCGAAAAGAGTTTGAACACGTTTGGACATGGGAACCACTCGTTTTTTGGATTTTTTGCCGTGAGGTCCTCCTTTTCCTGTAATGCGTAATGATTTTTGCTGCCAAAGAATATGTTGTGGCGTTAAACTGCACAACTCAGAGACTCGCAGTCCTGTATCGAGCAATGTCCAAATAATCAACTTTTCTAAAAGAGTTTCACATACCTGACAAAGCTTATCAGCTTCTTCGGCTCTGAGTGGTTCACGTACAAATTGGTAAGCCATGATTATCTCTTTGGTTTAGTATTCGCAGTTAAGCATAAAAAGCGAATTTAATTCGCTTTTCGTGAAAACATCATTTAATCGGTTAATTGCTGAAAAGGCAAGCTCTGATTGAGGTGTGCACTATTGCTTGTTTGGAGAAGACTCGCTCGGTTTGCGCAAAGAGTTCGCCTTATTAGGCGGAAGGCGAACTTTTAGAGCTCAAGAAATTACTTGCTTTTTTGTATATAGTTTTATATTATCTTTTTTTACTAAAAAGAGGTGGACTTATGTGGACTCGAACGTATAGGGGGTTGCGCGTACATCCCCCATAAATGTTATCATCAGAGGACTGACGACCGTTTAATCGACTTAAGAGACTTGTTCTTATTTCCAGTATTAACCCAGCAAGCTTTTCATGACTACTCCTAACAGATAAGACAAGGTTGTTCTGTATTAGTTGATGATAAATTTGAAAAACGGCGCTCACCTCTAAACAAGGTGCTGGGTACTCCTGCAGGATTTTGACCTATCTGATTTCCTAATTGATAGGTATTAATCACATGATAATGATTGTTGTTTACCCGAATTAACGTAATTTCCTTTTCAAAGTGCTCCTCATCTGGTGAAGTAATCACAAAAGAATTAAGCAAAATTTCACCGTTTTCTTTGGTCAAATCTTGAATATTAATCTTACATTTTTTCAGTTTAGCAACCACATTTAAAATAATGTCTTCTGCCCATGCATCAGGTGACGCCATTTTTTCAATATAATCGGTTAGCGCATCAATATTAGCAAAAAACTCTAAGAATTTTTCTGAGTTTAACGTGATATGCTCAATTGCAGCAGCCCGCAGGTCAAGATGGTCTTCTTGATTTTCACTTAGAGCGACTAATACCGCCCTAAAAAAACAATTTCCATCTTTAGCGATGGCTTCAAATCCGCTTAATTGATTCGTCAAACAAAAAAGCTTTGCTTCTTCATCTGTAATGTAAGAAGCCATTGGGAATACAAAAGAATTATCTTGTATTTTAAATTGTGCGCCAGGTTCAATCATTTGAAGCGCTTGCGGAAAGCGTTCAAACTTCTGATAGGCGTAAAAGGGAAGTCGACGAAGAACCATCATGATAAATTCAGCTTTAGAGCGACTTGAAATCAGCTGAATCTCGTTTGCCAAGGGAAAAAACATCAATTGAAAAGTCTGTATATTTGTACATAAATTTGAAACTTCTAAAGCAATGTTAACGCTCTGTCCATTCGCCTTCCTCCATAAAGCTTCCATAAAATTGTACAAGTAATTTTTATTTAAACCATTAAAATCTTCTTCCAAAATTTGAAAAGGCTCTTGATTCACCAGCACATGATATAAGGTTATCCATATTTTAAAAAAGAAAAAAAGTGTGACGTTCAAAAGAGGTGGCTTTTCTATTTGTTGTTCGATTAAAGAAGAAAAGAGTCCTCTAACCATGAACGTTATCCACGATATTTCTACAGATTCTTTTCTATTTTCTTGGTATAGAAGCGTAATGAGTTGAACTGCATAATTTAGATAGGCCGTCAGCGAAAAAAGATGATCTCTTGGTAATGCAATAAAACGTCTAAACAGCTCATATAATCTATTGATGGACTTTTCAGAAGAAGTTATTTCGTGAGGTATATTGCGCACTTCATCAAAATCAGTGAGTAGAAGTTGAGTAACAACCTCATCATGATTTTCACGCTCAATGGCCTCTGAAGTTAGAGTTAATAACCAATTTTTATAATTTTTTAAAATTTCAAAGCATTTTTCATAGGAAGCGCTTACTTTAAATTCCTTTCTTAAATTTCTTATATACTGTAATGTTATTTTTCCTAGTTCTCGATGTTGAGTGTTAACAACGTATTGGAGTGAACACAGCAAAAAAGTGGATAATGTTTCTTTTGACTCATTTAATCCCTCTGCGTAGTCTGAAAATGTTTCAGTGAGGTTAAATTCTTCTTCTGCAGAAGAAGCTTGCATAACTTGATTAAAAATATTCCATTCCTCAGAATGAAGGAAATCGTCATCTTCTAGTATGTCTTCTCTTTTCATGTTATTTACCTCGATGTTATTTTTTAGAATCAACTTTTTAAATGGGTCATTTTTTAAACCCATGGCTAGTTACACGCACATACTCTCCATGCTATACTTCGCTCAGGTCAACATCTCACGGCTTCCATCCTGCTCGATTTCAGTAAGATCTGCATTTGTTTAAGTTGCCCCGTAAGTTCAGACTTTTCTTGTTGTATAAACTGGCTCTCGTGCCGTAACATGTCTATCTTGTCATTTGCACTCACCAGAGCTTCTTCCAGTGAAGTAATTTTTTCATTCCTTGATAGGATGGCCGATTCCAGTTCTATCACACGATGTTGTTGGGTGGTCAGTTCAGTGAACTGCATTTGGTGTTGCGCTTTTAGTGCATCACATTCCTGCCGCGTTTTATCCAGCATGATGTTCAAAAACTCATGCCGTTTCTGACTTTCTATCTGTTGTTGCTTCAGTGTTTGATGTTCAGTGATCAGGGACTCATGTGCTTTTGTGAGTTGTTCATACTGGGCTTGGTAAGCCGTTTGTTCCCGAGTGGCCGTTTGAACTTGAGCTAATAACAGCGACAATCGCTGTTCATACTCATTCTGCTGTTTTTCCATCAGCAGCGATTGCTCTTGGCGCAACTGCGCCATAACCGCTTGGTAATGCTCCAGGTTTTCCTGTACATGGTTGAGCAGCTGATGTAATCGCTGGTTTTCGGCGTGATGTTCATGACAACGTGCTTCAAGAGCCGCTGTACGCTCTGCGAGCCTTATTTTTTCTTGACCCTCTATCGTCAGCGTCGCATTCAATTGTTGCGCTTCTTCTTTTTGCTGATGGAGTTGCTCTTCGAGGGTATGGATGTTTTGTCGCAGGCTGGCTTCAAGTTGGGCAGCTTTTACAAGCTGCTGTTGGAGTTGGACCGTTTTAGCCTCAAATTCCAGCTGGTATTGCTCTATCTGCGCATCGGCTTTATGTTGAAGCCCGTCCCATAGACCATTGACGATCCTCAGCAAATCAGAGGGTAACCGGCTGGTGTCATCACTGCTCAAGCCATACTGTGCCTTCCATTCACGCAAGAAACGAGCAATGGTGCTTTTGCTACCCGTCCCTAGAATTTCCCTGATGTTATCAACGGTTGGGTTTCTCTGTTTTCCTTGCAATTGAGCAATGGCTTTTTTAACCATGTCAAATGTGATCCCAATCCTGCTCATGGCCTCTCCAATTTTTTCACACTGTAGAACGTAGCTCATAATATAACATTCTATGAACCTTTTAAAGGATGAAGAATGATAAATTAATCATCGACAGGAAGCGAACTTATCGTCGATAATGCACGAAAGAGTCTACCCCTCGTCTGTAACATCAGTACAAAAACCAAAAGGACAGCATGTTTTATGGCACACAAAGACATCACAAACCTAACCGAAATAATGGATGGAACAGCGTTACCCGCAGGCGATTTTTTCCCATTACCTCACGACCACGGCGAGCTCACGAGGATCAACTACATTCATGCGGCAACCAGCAGCAATACGCGCAAAGCATACCAAGCTGATATCCGCCATTTTATTCAGTGGGGTGGTCGCTTACCCACCTCGGGTGATGTGATCGTGCGATACCTTCATGAGTATGCGGACGTGTTGAACCCACGAACACTGTCAAGGCGACTCACCGCCCTGAAAAACTGGCACCTTTACCAAGGTTTTTCCGATCCAACGTCACATCCAGTGATCCATAAAACGTTAACCGGTATGCGAAATGTGCATGGTAAACCCAAAAACAAGGCCACACCGCTGACACTCGACATCATCGCCAAGATGTCAGTCTTCTTAAGGCAGTCCACTCGGATGATCGATTGTCGCAATCGGGCACTGTTGTTGGTCGGGTTTTTTGGTGCCTTTAGACGCAGTGAACTCACCTCCATCCGATGGCGTGATATCACCGAGGTGCCTGAAGGGATGGAGATCCTGATCCCGCGATCAAAGACCGATCAGGGTGGTGAAGGCCAAGTCTGTGCGATCCCAAGCAGCCCTGATCTGTTGCTTTGCCCGATTTTAGCGCTTACGCAGTGGCGTGAACGCTCTGGTCAGGAAGTGGCTTTTGTTTTCCGGCAGATCACCTCCGGTGGACGAATTTTAAAGGCCGCGATCAAGCCGCATCAGGTGAATGTGATCTTGAAATCAACGGCCATGGCCTGTGGGTTGCCTGATCCTGAAACCTACAGCAGTCACAGTTTGAGGCGTGGATTTGCCACAGAGGCCAGCAAAAAAGGTGCGCCCTTGGGTTCCATCATGCGTCATGGCCGTTGGCGACATGAAGGGACGGTACTGGGCTACATCGATGAGGGCAAACGCTTCGATCAGAATGCCGCCAGCATCATGCTTCATCACCATCACACAGAAAAAAAGAATGAAGAAAAAAATGAACGAGAACACTCCGAAAATAAACCAGCGGTTGCAGATCCTAAGCCAGGATGAAATCGATGAGCTTTATGCCGCACCTCAATTTAATGTCACTGAGCGCAGTCACTATTTTTTATTACCCGATGACGTATTGTGCTCACTCAACATCCTGAAGACCAATGGCAAAAATACTTCGGCCAAGCTCTGGTTTATTTTGCAATACGGTTATTTTAAAGCAAGGCATCAATTTTTTAATCTCAACTATGGTCAGGTCAACGATGATGTGAAATTTATTATGAAGCATTACCTGCCTTATGATCAGAGACCACACCTGCTGCCGTCGCGCAGAGTACAAGGTTGCCTGAAACGTCAAATCCTGCAGTGGATGGGCTATCAGGATAACGTGAGGTGCGCCGAGAAGATTGTTGCAGAAAAAGCAGGGCATGTTGCAAAGATGACTCCTAACGTGACAGACATTTTTCGTGAAGTCATTCATGAATTAGAACGTCAAAAAATAGTATTGCCTGGATATTCTAAGCTACAGGATAGAATGGGTGCCGCCTTGAAAGCAGAAGAGCGTCGCCTGATCCAAGGGATGAAACAGCATCTTACTCAACGTGTTCGCCAATCACTCAAGCATCTATTTTCGCAAGACGAGGGGTTTTATCGGATCACTGAACTTAAACTGGATGCCAAAAGTTTTCAGACTAAAGAAATGACGAGCGAAATAACCAAGCTCGTCCTGTGCAAAACCATCTATACGTTTTCAAAAAAAATATTACCCAAACTTGGCTTGTCACGTCGTATGATTGAACATTATTCGGATCTCGCAAAACTGTATCGCGTGGCTCGGCTGAAAAGCATTCCACAGGAACTGTCCTTTCTTTACCTGGTTTGCTATGTGCATGGCCGATACGAGCGATTGAGCAGTAATCTCATACAGGGATTCATTTATTACGTGGATAAATATCACAGTGATGCTAAAAATTATGCGAAAAATGAATTAGCGACGATGACGAGTCCTTTAGAACAACATCACAAATCCATTGGAAAGCTCATGGAAATATTTACCGATAAAAAAATTAAAAAACAATCTGGCGAATTAATCAGAAAACGGGCCTTTAAAGTGATGCCTGAAAAAAACATCGTGACCATCAGCAGCAAACTGTTGCATGGCGAAGAGGACAAAAAACACCAAGAGCAGACACTCACATGGGATTATCATCGCAACAATCACCAGGCTATTTTGATCAACCTGCGCCCCTTATTCATGGCGATTGATTTTGAGGGTAAGGATGAGCTCAAACCTCTTTTCAACGCCATCCAATTCCTAAAATCGACCTTTCATCAAGGTTTATCACTCAAATCAATGCAGAAGCACCTCATCCCCACATCGCATATCAAACCTTCCTCGTTGCTGAGTGTATTTACTGATGCAAAAACAAAAACATCACGATCAAAAAAGAACCTCAACGCGTGGCAGTATGAATTTTACATCTATCGTGCGATCAGAGAAAACATCCGATCAAATCAGATCTACGTGAATAGTTCGGTGGGTTATAAAAGCTTTGAGGCACAAGTGAACATCCATCCCAACTGGAAGAAGGAAGAAAAGAAAATTTTAAAAGACCTCAACAACCCCATTTTGTTGCGCCCCATTGACGACACACTGGCTGAATTGGAAAGTTTACTTGAACCTCTAATTGAGCGCACTAACCGGCGCGCAATCAACGGCGAAAATAAGTATATCAAGATCACGCATCACCGTGATGGGCGCAGGGAATGGACGCTGCCTTATCCCAAACGAAATATTGAAATTGACAACCCCTTCTACGATCAGCTTGACATCAAAACCATTTCAGAAGTGTTTGATTTTGTTGCGCAGGAATGTCGTTTTATAAACGTCTTTACACCCCTCACCCAACGTGGCTCAAGCAAAATTAAAAAAGATCATCTCGGCATCAAGGCGACCATACTAGCTAACGGCACCATGCAGGGCACCCATTTATTTTCAAAGCGATCGAATTTGAACTATCAACGACTCCAGACGGCAGAACAGAACCATATACGGCTTGCCACCTTGCGTGATGCTGCCGATAGAATTATCAATCATCTTGTAAACCTTTCAATATTTGAACTTTATGATTTGGGTGGAAAAAAGCATGGTAGCGTGGATGGCACCAAAAAGAAAACACGACGTCGTATTCTAAAAGCTCGTCACTCCAAAAAATATTTTGGCACCGATATTGGTTTGGTCATCATGAGCATGATCGTTGGACATGTGCCCTTTGTCACACAAATCATTGGTGCCAATGAACATGAGAGTCATTTTCTCTACGCCATGCTTCATCGCAATACATCGGACATTGATCCCGATATTATTTCAAGTGACACGGCGGGCACAAACAATGTCAATGACCTCATGTATTATTTAATCGGTAAATTATACGCACCGTGCTATCGATCCACCCCAAAAAAAACGAAAACGATCTGCGGTTTTAAATCCCTCTCGCAGTATAAAGATTGTTTGATCCGCCCGTCACACCAAGCAAACACCAAACTGATCAAGGATAAATGGCCTGAGCTTTTACCGATACTAGTGTCCTTGCTGTCCCATGACACCACGCAGGAAAACATCATCAAAACCCTGAGTTCTCACGAGTTCAAGAGTGACGTGAAGGACGCGATGTGGGAACTCAATCATATCTTGAAAAGTATTCATCTGTTGAACTATGTGGATGATCCAGAGTATCGCCGCTTTATACGGACGGCGCTTAACCGTGGCGAAGCCTATCATCAATTGCTTGAAAAAATCATGGCGGTAGGTGGCAGTAGTTTTCGAGGGATGTCAGAACTTGAAGTGGAAATATGGAATGAATGTGCTCGATTGATTGCTCTGATCATTATCTATTACAACACGCACTTACTCTCAAAGTTGTATGAACAGGCTGTATCGCGACATGATACGGCTGCAATCGAGTTCCTGCGGCATCTTTCTCCTGTAGCGTCCCAGCATATTAATATCAGCGGACTGTATGAGTTTAGTGAAACACTCACCACCATTAATGTCGATGGCATCATTAAAATGTTAAACAAAATTCTGGAAGATAAAATTAAGGTGCCATCTGCTTAACATAGACGTTGAAATCAGAAAAAATTTCTTGCGAAGTTGAAGTTATTCAGGCATGCTTGCGCAGCAAGCAGGTCGATAATAAGAAAGTTTCGAGAAAAAAAGAATATTCTGAAAAAACCGAGATGGCTTGAAGACGTAACTATTTTTACTCACCCATTCTACTTACTGGCGATCATGCGCAATGACGTGACTGCTCTGAACCTGGATTTAATTCGGCTGTCTCTGTTCTGCACAATTACATCTCTATGGAAAGAATTTTCCAACAACCCACCCTTGAAATGCCACACGCACTGATTACCCGAAAGCTAGTTTTTCGGCGATAAAACAAGGCATTTCGCTGATGGTAACATTTATGGGGGATTTACGTAGAACGCCTAGAAGCGGCCTATCAGTGGGGTGCTCAATATAACCCATGGCTGGGTGAGGCGATGCGAGCAGGTGTAGGTATTTCGGTGGCAGGCTATTCGGGCTGGGGCTGGGAAGCGTGTTCTGTGCGTGTGT
>JAKBBU010000004.1 GCA_021808365.1 Pseudomonadota bacterium | reverse complement strand
TTTCTTGTTAAATTGATGTGAAAATCAACCACCGCGTGGATGATTTTCAACAAAAAAAGCTTTATGAATCAACAAACTGTTATTATTTTATACATAGGTGAGAGGACTTGAATAATAAAACAAAAAGACAACAAACGGCCAAGCGTTTTAGCAAGTCAGCCCAGCATTATGATCAAGTCGCGCATCTGCAGCATGAAGTGAGCCGACGTTTGATAGAGCGCCTTGATTTTGTGCAGATTGATCCTAAAGTCATCCTTGATGTCGGGTGTGGAACAGGATCAGCACTCGAACCTTTGCAGCAACGTTATCCAAAAGCACAAGTGATTGGTTTAGATTTAGCAGAAGGCATGACGCGCTTGGCCTTGCTACGGCATGATTGCGATCTGGTTCAGGCCGATATGAAGCAATTGCCGTTTGCGGATCAATCCGTTCAGTTAATTTTTTCAAATTTGGCGCTGCATTGGGAAACAGATCAAGCCGTACTGTTTGCCGAATTGCATCGTGTTCTTGCGCCTGGAGGTCTTTTAGTCTTTACGGTGCCTGGTCCCGATACATTGTGTGAACTTCGTGAATCATGGCGTGCAGTGGATTCGCATCCGCACGTGAATACTTTTATCGATATGCATGATCTGGGGGATTTACTGGTGCGTTGTCGATTTGCGGAGCCTATTTTAGATGTGGATTATTTTTCATTGCATTATTCAGAAGCGCTTGAACTGATGCGTGAATTAAAAACATTGGGTTCGCATGTGACGCAGATTGATCGTAAAAAAGGTTTAATTTCGCCCGAAAAACTCAAAGCGTGTTTAGATCACTATGAACAATATCGTATTGACGATAAAATTCCTGCAACGTATGAAATTATTTATGGCCATGCCTGGGGTAGCGAGCCTGTGTTGTCGTCGACTGATTCAGAAGGGAATATTCGTATTTCTGTGGATCAAATCAGAAGGAGTTCAGGGTTTTAAAATTCACGCAATGAATTATTTTTTCCCCGTCATTCCCGCGGAGGCGGGAATCCAGTCTTATAAAAAAGGATTTTTTCTTTTTAATGAAAAAATCTTTTTTTATTTTCTGGATCCCGGGTATGTAAGTGGTTCTAAAGCGAGAGTACTCGCTAAGAACCACTAAATCCCGGGATGACAGGGTGGTGAGGACAACGCACGAATAACCGGTTCTGTATTAGGCCGTTGTCCTCGCCATATAAAATAAGATTCCGCAGCCTGTTCAACTAACATACCCAGTCCATTAAAGACCCGAGTTGCACCATTGTCTAGTGCCCAATTTTCAAAAGGTGTTCGTTCATCGGCATATACAAGATCATAAGCGACGACTTGGTCATGAATTAATGTTGAGGGAAGTTCAGGCCCTGCTTCTTTTAATAAATGACTTGAGATCCCATTAAAAATCAGATCATATTTTTCGTGAGGAATATGATTGAAATCGACAGCCGTGATAGGGGATTCTAAATGTTTAAAGCGCTCCACAAGGATACGGGCTTTTTCTAAAGTACGGTTTGCAACCACAATGTTCGCCGGTTTGCAGCTTAATAAAACGGGTAAAATACCGCGAACTGCACCACCAGCACCGAGAACTAAAATCTTTTTATTGTCGACAACGACTTTTTTATTTTGTTCGAGATCGCGCAATAAACCGATGCCATCGGTATTATCACCTTGTAATTTTTTGCCAAACGTTAGTGTATTTACGGCACCTGCAAGTCGAGCAACAGCACCTAGTTCCTCAGCCAATTCAAACGCTTCTTCTTTAAAGGGGAGTGTAATATTTAAACCCTTACCACCTTGCGCTTGAAATTCAGCAATCGCTTGTTTTAATCCGCCGATCGGGACGAGAATTTTTTCATAAATAATGGGTTCTCCCAACTGGCTGGCAAAAAGACGGTGAATGAGGGGTGATTTGCTGTGTGCGATGGGGTTACCCATTACGGCATAGTGAACGGTCATGATATTTCCTAGATTAAATTTAGGAGAATGTTAACGCTTTTATTTTAGAAAGAGAAGTCCTGTTGTCTTAGGTGAGTAAAGGTATTGTTCATTCAAAAAATGGGTTATGGTACGCATTTTCAGGACATAACATGCAAAAAACACAACCCGATTTCTTTATTCGAGCAAATTGGCCTGCGCCCAAGGGGATTATTGCCGGTACGACAACGCGGCGTGGTGGTTACAGTCAAGCGCCTTATGATTCATTGAATTTGGGTTTGCATGTGGGTGATGATCCTTCTGTTGTATTGCAGAATCGAGCAGAGCTCGAGAATCGTCTTTGTCTTCCAAATCCACCTTATTGGCTGGATCAAGTTCATGGTACAAATGTGGTTTTGGCAAAGAATATCGCAGAACAAGCCCCACAAGCCGATGCAAGTTACACCACGGAGCCCAATACGATCTGTGCAATTTTAACAGCCGATTGTCTACCTGTTTTATTTTGTTCCAAACAAGGTGATGTCATTGGAGCTGCCCACGCGGGTTGGAAGGGTTTGCAGGCAGGTGTGCTTGAGGCCGTTGTTAAAGCCATGAATTGTCCGCTGCAAAAATTAATGGCTTGGTTGGGACCTGCTATTGGGCCTTCGGCTTATGAAGTGGGGCCTGAGGTTTATCAAGCTTTTGTCAAGGATGATCCAAAAGCGGCGCAAGCTTTTTCAAAAGGACGTGAAGATCGTTATTACGCAAATTTGTATGAATTAGCGAAACAACGGTTACAAGCTTTGGGATTAAATGCAATTTACACAGAAAATTACTGCACATTCAGTGATCAAGAACGTTTTTTTTCTTATCGACGAGAGGGAAAAACTGGCCGGATGGCCAGTTTGATTTTTCGGGCACATTCATAAGGCGCAGTAGAAACCCAAGCCCATTCACGCTAGAATAGCGGTTGGTAATTTACCGAGATGTAGTTCGTGCGACTGATACAAATCAATCTATCTGGCTTTAAATCCTTTGTTGATCCCACGAAGGTCCTTCTTCCAAGCAAAATCACTGTGATTGTAGGGCCAAATGGCTGTGGCAAATCCAATGTCATCGATGCAGTGCGCTGGGTCATGGGCGAAAGCTCTGCAAAAAATCTGCGTGGCGATTCTCTCGTCGACGTCATTTTCAATGGATCAACAGGCCGAAAACCCGTCGGCCAAGCCAGCATTGAGCTTATTTTTGATAATTCTGATGGTAGCCTCGGGGGCGAATACGCCGCTTATGCCCAAATCAGTGTGCGCCGCCAACTGACTCGTGATGGGCAATCCACTTATTTTTTGAATAATACACGTTGCCGTCGGCGAGATATTACTGATCTTTTTTTGGGCACAGGACTAGGGCCCCGAAGCTATGCCATCATCGAGCAAGGAACGATTTCGCGTTTGATCGAAGCACGACCCGAAGAGTTGCGCCAATACCTTGAAGAAGTGGCGGGCATTTCTAAATACAAAGAACGTCGGCGTGAAACGGAAACACGGATCCGTCATACGCGTGAAAATCTCGATCGCCTCAGCGATCTACGCCAAGAACTTGAAAAACAACTTGAGCGTTTAAAACGCCAAGCCAGTGCCGCTGAGCGATTTAATGAACTTAAAGCAGAAGCAGGATTATTGAAAGGCCAATTATACGCGCTGCGTTATCAAGCGTTTTCAGAGCGTTTAGAATTTTTGCAAACGGATGTGCAAGAAAAAGATTTAGCAATTGAAGCGGCGAATACCGAGCTCAGCCGTGCAGCAGCTGTTGGCGAACAATTGCGGGAATCCCAAATTGATGCGGGCGATGAATTTAATCGTGTGCAAGAACGGTTCTACAAAATTGGATCACAAATTTCACGTTTGGAACAAACACTGGCTCATCATCGTGAGCGTGGTGCGCAATGGACGCAGGATCAAGCAGACGTTGAACGTGATTTGGAAGCACTTAAAGTGCATGAACGCCAAGATCAAGGTTTAAAAAGCCGTCTAAGCGAAGAATTAGAGGCCATGATTCCTGAACTGGAATTAACTGAACAACAAAGTGAAACATCACATGCGCGTCTTGTTGAAGTCGAATCAACGATGCAAGATTGGCAAATGCGCTGGGATGAATTCAATCAGAGTTCTAGCGAAGTGCAGCGCGAAGCGCAAGTCATGCAGGCGCGTATCCAACATTTAGAAGAACAAATCGACGGTCTTGATCGCGCTTTATTACGCAAGCAAGAAGAATTAGCGCGTTTAGAAGAAAATCCCCTAGACGACACACTTGAATCACTCAATGAAAATATTCTTGTACTCACGGAGCAGGAAGAAGAAGAGCGTTCACGGATGGAGATCCTCCGTGGACAAATTACTGAATTACGCCAAGCCAATGATCAGCGCGTTAATGACATTGCGCAACGCAGAACGCATTTACAACAACAGCAAGGGCGGTATGCTTCATTGGAAGCGCTCCAACAAGCAGCGCTTGGGCAGCAAGAAGATGGTACGGTTCAATGGCTTGAAACGCAAAAGTTGGCCGATCATCCTCGGCTTGCACAAAAATTACAGGTTGAGTCAGGTTGGGAATTTGCCGTTGAAACAGTTTTAGGTTTTCATCTTCAATCCATTTGTGTGGCAAATCTTAGTGAATTTGCTGGCGTATTACCTGCACTTGAAAAAGGTCAATTGGGCTTAGTTGCTGCAACATCTGCGGAAAATACGCAAGGTCGATTAGGCAAAACTTTACTCGACTCTGTTCACGCAAACCAAGAATGGGTGGCAAGCTTAGCTTATGTGTATGTGGCCGATGATCTCGGCACTGCACTGGATTTATCAAAACAATTATTGCCTCATGAATCCGTGATTACAAGCGATGCACTTTGGTTAGGCCATGGCTGGGCACGATTAAATCGGACCAGTGATGCGAAAGCAGGCGTGATTGCGCGTGAAAAAGAATTACAACATTTAGCGTCGATATTGCTTGCCTTGCAAGAAGAAGATCGCCAACAAAATGAAGCGCTCGAGGAAGGGCGTTTAAATTTGCAAGAATTCGAGCAAGAACGTGAACGTCTTCAAAGAAATTTGAATCAATTAGGCACACAACTTTCCGATGCACGCGCGCAATTGCGTGTTCAACAAACCCGCTTGGAACATCAGCGTAAACGGTTTGAAGAATTACAACAAGAACGCGAAGAGCAACAAGAACGCCGCATGATGTATCAGGACGATTTAGAAAAAGCGCGTCATCGTTGGGAAGCAGCGTTAGAATCGCTCGATGAAAAAAATGAAATGCGTCAGGAATTATCAATGCAGCGTGATCAATGTCGCCAAGACGTTGATCAAGCGCGCGATCAATCCAAGCGTAATCGTGAAGCGCTGCATCAACTTAATTTGCGGGTGCAAGGGCATCGCACACAACTTCAATCCCTCGAACAAAATTATGCACGAACCCTGCAGCAATTAGCTCATTTAGAGCAACGCAAGGCGGTGCTTGCAAATATGATTGTTGAAAATGCAGCGCCCATTGAGGGCTTGCAAGAAGAATTAGAACTAGCGTTGTCGGATCACTTAACGGTTGAAGCGGATTTAGCGCAGGCACGCAAACACTTAGAAGAAGTTGAGCATCAATTACGTACGTGTGAACAAACGAGACAACATGTAGAAAGTAGAATTCAAACACTGCGCCAGCAAAGCGATGCGGTTCGTATGGAGTGGCAAGAACTTCAAGTGCGCCGCCAAACGATTGAAGAACAGCTTCAAGAAATGAATTATGTGCTCGAAGCCTTGATGGCCCAAATGCCGGAAGACGCAACGCTGCAAGAACATGAAGCTGAGTTAACGCGAGTTGAAGAGAAAATCGCGCGCCTCGGTGCGATCAATTTGGCAGCGATTGAAGAATTAAAAACAGAAGCAGAGCGCAAAACTTATCTCGATCAACAAAATGCCGATCTTGAAGAAGCTTTGGCAACTTTGGAACAAGCCATTGAAAAGATCGATAAAGAGACCAAGGTCCGATTTGAGGAAACATTTAACCAAGTTAACCTAGGACTGCAGCAGCTTTTTCCTAAAATTTTCGGTGGAGGTCGTGCCTACCTTGAAATGACAGGGGATGATCTGTTAAATACAGGGATTACGGTGATGGCACAGCCACCCGGGAAACGAAATAGTACAATTCATCTTCTTTCCGGTGGCGAGAAAGCGTTGACGGCAATGGCCTTGGTATTTTCTTTGTTTCAATTGAATCCGGCGCCGTTTTGTATGTTGGATGAAGTCGATGCGCCGCTGGATGATGCCAATGTGTTTCGTTTCTGTAATCTCGTCAAAGAAATGGCAGAGAAGGTGCAATTCATTGTGATCAGCCATAATAAGGTGACGATGGAAATGGCTCATCATCTTTCTGGTGTGACGATGCATGAACCAGGCGTATCGCGCATTGTGTCAGTGGATGTTGAAGCGGCTGTTGCTCTCGCAACGGCGTAATTATGTACTATATCTAAATATGATTAGAGAAGGTTCTTAAGGAGATCGGAGTGGACGCTCAATACATACGTTTAGTGCTCTTTGTCATAGCAGGGCTTGTTGTGTTATTTCTCGTTGTTGACAGCTTATCGCGTCGTCGGCGAAAAAGCTTTTTGCCCTTGGAAAATGAGATGTTGGATCCCTTGCTTTCAGAGTTGAATGATATTGAAGATCCCAATTTGGGTCCTGTTCGTGTGATCACAGAGCCTCTTGAGAAAAAAGCAGTGCTTGAGAAGAGTGCAATTAAGATCACAAAGCCACTGAGTTCAGAACGGCTTCCTCGCCAAGAAACTTTCCGCCGTCAAACATCCGTTGTTGGACCCAGTAAAAAATCTGCGCCTGAATTTTCCGATCAAATTCTTGTCATTAATGTGACTGCCCCTAAGGATAAGCCATTTCAAGGTTATGAAATGCTACAAGCTATTTTGGCTGAAGGATTTCGTTTTGGCAGTAAGCAATTGTTTCATCGACACAAAGATCAGCAAGGGCTTGGGACGGTACTTTTTAGTTTAGCGAGTGCAACATCGGAAGGAACGTTTAATATCGAACAAATTGATGGGTTTTCTTGCCGAGGTTTAACGCTTTTTATGCATTTGCCCGCATCGACAGGTGGTGGTATGGCTGTATTGGATTTAATGCTGAATGCGGCACGTGCCTTAGCGGAAACGCTTCAAGGTGAAGTAAGAGATAGTCGTTTGCAGATTTTATCTGATTCAAGCATTGAGGCATATAAGCAGCAAATTCGTGAATCTGAAAAAGGGCAGATGGCTTTGGAGTTAATTTGATCCCAACAAAAAACGATTTTGAAAGCCGCATTGATCGCCAATATGGACCTGCTTATCTTCCCTGGGTAGTGTGCCTCAGTGCTGCGCTTTTCTTTTTCTATGAATTTGTGCAAATGAGCATGTTCAATGCGATCAGCACTGATCTCATGGCCGATTTTAATATCAGCGCTGCGCAATTTGGTAATCTTTCTGCTACCTATTTTTACATGTATGTTTTATTTCTTCTGCCTGCGGGGGTCATCCTCGATCGCGTTTCCACGCGCAGCCTCATCTTATGTGCGATGACACTCTGTGTTGCATCCACTTACCTTTTTGCCTGGACTCATTCATATACCACTGCAATGATTGCTCACGCTTTAACAGGCGCAGGTGGCGCTTTTAACTTACTGAGCTGTTTAAAGCTTGCTTCACGCTGGTTTCCGCCAAAACGAATGGCCATTATTACAGGCTTGGTTGTGACCATGGCGATGCTAGGTGGCATGATTGCGCAAACACCGTTTGCATGGTTGGCAAAAGAAATTAGCTGGCGTCATGCAATGATGGCCAATGGAACATTGGGTGTTGGCTTTTTAATTATAATTTCCTGCGTTGTTCACGATTATCCAAGAAATTATGAAGAACGATTCCACTCTGAAAATAAATTACTCAAAGAAATCGGATTTTGGCGCAGCATTGGCCAAGCCCTCCGTAATGCCCAAGTTTGGTTGGCAGGATTGTACACGAGCTTCATTAATTTGCCTGTTTTCTTGCTTGGGCAAACGTGGGGTGTGCTTTATTTGATGCAAGTTCGACATCTCGATAAGGTTCAAGCTAGCAATGTATCTGCGCTTCTTTTTTTCGGTTTAATTGTGGGGCCACCAATTTTTGGTTTTCTGTCTGATCGCATTGGGCGACGTCGTCGCCCAATGATCATCGGAGGAATATTATCGCTGGCTACAATTTTAGCAATCATGTATTTGCCCTTACCGAGTTACGGTACTTTATCCATTTTATTTTTTCTGCTTGGATTTTTCACTTCGTCTCAAGTCATCGGTTATCCTGTGATCGCAGAAAGTTCCTCACATGCGTTGACAGCCACATCATTAGCAGTAGCATCTGTCTTAATCATGCTCGGTGGCACTACGGAACCTCTGTTTGGATGGTTGCTCGACTGGCATTGGGACGGTGCGATGGATCATGGCGTGCGCGTTTTTTCTGCGAGTAGTTTTAATCTTGCCTTCTGGATGATGCCTATTGCCTTTATGTTTGCGCTGGTTTGTACGATATTTATTCGAGAGACATTTTGTAAGGCAAAAGAAGTATAAATCAATTTGAATTTTGATTATAGCATTTCTCATATTTATCGAATACAAGGAAAGCTGCACCAATACGTGTTGTGGTATTGGTGCAGCTTTCCTTGTATTCGATAAATATGAGAAATGCTATAATCTGAAAAATTTTTTCAGGTCCTATTTTTTTCGATAGGTTTTTTTAAAGGCATGCAAATGTTAGGCTCTCCAACTATATAACAAAGGCGCAAGCCATGGAGTAAAACATGCCTCGAGCGATTATTTTAGTACTAGATTCTTTTGGAATAGGTGCAAGCCAAGATGCATCACATTATGGTGATGTGGGCGCAAATACATTGAGACACATTGCAGAACATTGTGCAAAAGGTTTGGCGGATCGAGAAGGACTTCGGCAGGGGATGCTCAAGATCCCTCACCTTCTGCAACAAGGTCTTGGATTAGCTGCAATGGCGAGCGCCAATGAAACTATCCCAGAGTTAGTGACGACTCAGACTATTCATGGGCTTTATGGTTATGCCCAGGAGCAAAGTTGCGGAAAAGATACTCCCAGTGGACATTGGGAAATGGCCGGTGTGCCCGTTCTTTTTGAATGGGGTTATTTTCCGCCCAATTACCCGAGTTTTCCAGAAGCTCTGGTTTCTGCCTTTATCAAGGAAGCCAAAATACCTGGGATCCTTGGTAATTGTCATGCTTCCGGTACCAAGATCATTGATGAATTGGGCACAGAGCATATTAAAACGGGTCGGCCGATTGTATACACATCGGGCGATAGTGTTTTTCAAATTGCTTGCCATGAAATTTATTTTGGATTAGATCGGTTATATGAGATTTGTGCAATTGCACGTCGATTAGTAGACGATTACAACATTGGGCGTGTGATTGCGCGGCCTTTTGTAGGTGTGCCAGGTCATTTTAAACGAACAGCCAATCGGCGTGATATTCCTGTTCCTCCACCAGAACTAACGTTATTAGATAATTTATTGCAATCAGGGCGTGAAGTTATTGCAATTGGAAAAGTTGGGGATATTTTTGCGCGGCGGGGCGTGAGTGAAACGCTTAAAGGTGAAAATAACGATAAATTATTTGATATAACGTTACAAGCTATTCGCAGAGCGACAGACGGCGCTTTGATTTTTGCAAATTTTGTTGATTTTGATACGCTTTATGGGCATCGTCGCGATGTTGCCGGTTATGCAGCTGCATTAGAAGCCTTTGATGCGCGTTTGCCAGAATTGTACGCCGTTTTGCAACCAGGTGATTTGGTGATTATTACTGCTGATCATGGGTGTGATCCTACAGCGCCAGGTTCTGATCATACGCGAGAGTATATTCCCGTGTTGGCATTTGGACCTTCGATCCGTACAGAAGATATTGGTTTACGTTCGACGTTTGCAGATATTGGACAAACCGTAGCCAAACATCTTGGGAGTAAGCCTTTGGATCATGGCACTTCTTTTTTGTGATGGTGTATACTTTTAGTCATCGTCATTAAAAAGGACTCAGCATGCTTGATGCGATTTCGAGACCCACAAAAATTCTCACGGTTTTCTTCTCCACAGAAATGTGGGAACGTTATGGTTTCTACGTCGTTCAAGCGCTACTTGCGCTTTATTTGTCCCTGCATCTGGGCATTGGCGATAAACAAACCTACATGCTCGTGGGTTCATTTACTGCATTGACCTACATTTCACCGATCATCGGCGGATGGATTGCTGACAATTTTTTAGGTCAACGTGTGAGTGTGCTTGCGGGTGCTGTGTTCCTATTTTGTAGTTATGTCGTTCTCGCATTTTCAACAAATTTACATCATTTACTGTTGTCATTAGCCATGATTGCAACAGGAACGGGCTTATTAAAACCCAATGTGTCGGCCCTTCTTGGGAAACAATATAAAATTTCTGACCCAAGACGGGACAGTGGGTTTACCATTTTTTATCTTGGCATCACAACAGGTATTATTTTAGGAACAACCTTACCGAGCCAATTACAAAAAGCATTTGGATGGTCGACGTGTTTTATCAGCGCTGCAATCGGGCTCATCTTAGCTTTTCTTGTTTTTTATTTTGGTACGCGTGTTTTAAAAGTTCAAGAATACTCAACGCCACAACGTGGAGCGATAGCCAATTGGAGTATCGCGGGCGGCGTTCTTTTTTTAGCGTACATTGTGTTTTTCTTTGTTTTAAATAATCCTGACATGGCGAATTTTTTCTTTGGTGGTGTGGTTCTTATTTCTGTGGGGATTGTGTTGCGCATTGCCTATCAAGAGCAATCCGAACAACGGTATAAAACATTATCTTTACTCTTATTGTTTGTGATCTCTGTTTTCTTTTGGTCGTTTTATTTTGAAATGTTCATGGCCTTGACCCTTTTTATCACTCGAGCGGTTCAACCCATCGTGTTTGGGATCCATTTCCCAGCGCCTTATTATGTCTCGGTACAAAGTTTTGGGATGATTATCTTTGGGATTGTGCTCGCTAGATTTTGGTCGACCATCCGTTATAAAAACATTGCGCATGCCATCAGCATCAAATTTATGATTTCGATGCTGTGTATGCTAGCGGCTTATACCATTATTCTTTTTTCAACGTCGAATGTAACGTCGTTAGCCTTGATTTCTGCGGTACCAATACTTGGTGCATACTTAATGATTTCCTTGGCAGAATTAATGTTATCACCCATCGGCCTTTCTGCCGTGACGCAATTGTCAAGCGAACATGTAGTGAGTACCTTGATGGGTGTGTTTTTTGTGTCATTAGGCATCGGGGGGTTTTTATCAGGTCAATTGGCAAAACTCACCGCGATCGATGATAAAACGCTGTCACTGGTTCAAGTTAAAACACAGTATTTACATGGATTTGAAATTTTAATTGCGATCTTAGTTGGCGCTTGTGTGATCACTGCTATACTTTGTTGGATCATCAAGAAGTTTAGCGATAAAGTAGATTGGCAGGATTTGCATCTCAATTAATGGAAAAACCTAACTCATGGAAGAGCAACATGTCTAAATCAATTCTTTTAACGGGCGGCGCGGGCTATGTTGGATCTCATGCCTATATTGCCCTTGTTGAGGCGGGTTACAACCCGATCATCTTCGATAATTTCGGTAATAGTCACTCAAGTGTACTCGATCGCCTTGCTAAAATTACAAATACAATACCTGAATTTATTAATGGCAGCATCGCTGATCGTGATCGCCTTGAAAAAATTTTTAAAAAATATGAACCTTGTGCCGTGATGCATTTTGCGGGGCTTAAGGCGGTGAGTGAATCTGTTAAAAAACCCTTGGATTATTACAACAATAATGTCACCGGCACACTGAATTTACTTGCTGCTATGCAAGCAGCTCACGTAAAAACCTTGGTATTTTCTTCTTCAGCAGCAGTCTATGGAAGCCCAACGGCAGCCCACCTTCGTGAAGATGCACCTTGTACACCAACCTGTCCCTATGGGCGAACCAAGCTGATGATCGAAACGATTCTAAAGGATTTATCGCAGGCAGAACCAGATTGGCGAATTGCTTGTTTGCGTTATTTTAATCCTGGCGGTGCTCATGTGAGTGGTTTAATTGGTGATGATCCCGAAGGGATCCCAACGAATTTAATCCCTGATATTTCGCGCGTTGCACAAGGGTTACAAGAATATTTACCGGTGTTTGGTAATGATTATCCAACCCTTGATGGTACGGGTGTGCGTGATTATATTCATGTGATGGATTTGGTGGAAGGTCATATTGCTGCTTTAAATTATCTTCATGATCATGAGGGCATATTAACGCTGAATTTAGGTACAGGCCATGGTGTGAGTGTGCTTCAAATGGTTCATGCGTTTGAGAAAGCAAGCGGCAAAAAAATCCCATATCAAATTGAACCGCGACGCCCTGGTGATGTTGCAGAGTGTTGGGCTGATCCGGCTTTAGCTTATGAAAAACTAGGTTGGAAAACACATCGAACGTTAAACGAAATATGTGAAGATCATTGGCGTTGGGCGTCGAAGTTATAAATAAACGTCTTCTTGATTCGATGATTTTCAGATGGCAATTACTGAAATGTGTCCTTTTTTTGCATAGTTTAGAATTTTTTGGTCACGAGTCAATAAAGTCAGTTGGTGCAAACGTGCAGTAGCAACAATCAGACGATCTGCAGCATCACCATGAAAATTTCCAGGTAGTTGTGAACTCTCTACCGCTATTTCTGGAGTTAAGGGTTTTAGCTCAATGCCGGGTAATGCGAGTGCTTCTTGGACCCAAGCTAATAACGATTTTTCTACTTTAATGCGACCTTTTGTGGCAAGCATAGCTGTTTCCCAGACTGATATTGCCGCAATATTTACCGTACTCTGCTGAGCTGCTTCATTAATGATTTTTTGTTGCCGAAGCTTTAATTCTGTACTGCCTTCCATTAACCAAATCCATACATGAGTGTCCAATAGCAACCCTTTCATTATTCTGCATCCCATGGCTCATCAAGAGGGGCAATAATGTTATCTTTTATGGTTATAGCTCCTCTTAAAGCGCCATATAAATTAATAGGTTTTTCTTCTGCAGGGATTAATTTAGCTACAGGTACACCATGTTTAGTGATCACTAACGTTAAATGCTTTTTTTGTACTTCATCCATTAACTGAAGGCATTTAGTTTTAAATTGGCCTGCTGCGATAGTTTTTTGCACGAAGTCTCCTGAACTAAACCATGGTCATATGCCTATGGTTATAATTATAGAGAGCTATATGGTGAAAGTCAAGAGGTTTTTCTCATATAACGTTACTACTCAGCCCGGATGGTGAAGTTAAGAGAGCGTTCAATTTTTCGTCCAACCTAGGCCAAAAATGGACCTTCCTATGAAGAGGCTGAGCAGTAACCATATGACAACGTATACTAAGCAATATACCACTCCTTCGGTATCTCATCTTGAGTGATCGGCTTAACTTGCAGCGTTCGGGTCAAATCTTTTGCATTATCAATTTCTACAGTCACTAGCGCTTCATCGCGCCCAGCGCTAAAGCGAGCGGCGATTCGAGCAGCGAGTTCGAGATCTTCTGCCGTCGGTGAGCCGTCGAGCAAGATCATTGCACCGACATGATCAGGGCAACGCAGATGAATGAAGTCGTGCCGATAACCTTCTAAATAATAATTTTCACCCGATTCGCGCCCAATGATTAATTTGAAATTTGGACTTGGGCGCAAATGGCGGCCTACTTTTAATAACATGATGTCATCGAGTTCATACGTTTTTTCACCGCGGTGTTGCCAAAGGTCGGCTAATTTTGATGAATAGTGCTCATTCGTTAAAAAACAACAACCGCCAGCTGGCTGTGCGTAGTCTTCGATCTTATATTTAGCCGCTAATTCAATTTGGGGTTTGCGGCTTCGCCCTGAAAATGAAAATAATTTTTCACGATCAACCCAACCTTCCCTTTCAGGCAAGGTAGGCGGTAAATTCTTCGCGCACAGCGGGCGCAATAAACGGTCATGTGCACCTGATTCTTTTGCGACAATCGGCATGGTGGCTTTACGTTGAGATTTTGGGCGTTGCCCAATCACTTCACCGGTGATGATAAAATCAAACTCATTTTCTTCCATCCATTGCTTCGCACGATTGACCATGAAAATTTTACAATCGAGGCAAGGATTCAAATAAGCACCATAACCATGTTTCGGATTTAAAACAACTTGCTTGTATTCTTCAACAATATCGATGATATGAAGTTTAATTCCTAAACGCTCTGCAACCCAGAGTGCATTATTTCGTTTTGGCTTTTTCTGGTCATCGCGAATCGCTTGTGTATGACCTTCCACACAAAAACCGGTGAAAAAATTAATGCCCTCGACATGGATACCTTGGTTCATAATGGTTTGTGTAGCCAGCATGGAGTCTAAGCCACCTGAAATGAGTGAAACGGCTTTAAATTGTTTTTTCATTTTTGTTCTCTAATGGGGTAAAACAACGGCATAATCCGACGAAGGTTCAACTTTTTTAATGACACCTTGTTCTTTTAAGAAAGTGGCGAATCGTTGATATTCAATCGGATCATAAATAGCTGGACGCAATGCAAATCGCGGTAGTGTTTGAGTCCATGAAGTATGGTTAAGGGTATTATTTAATTCAGGGTGTTCTTTTGCAAAGGTAAGCCAAGTTTCTTCAGGGTGATTAATCAAATACAGCGTTGCTTCTTGTAAGGCGATCATAAATCGTGAAAGCCTTGTATCATTGACTTCTTTTTTATTTGCAATAATGACTAATTCACTATAATTAGGAACTCCTAAATTTTCAGGATAAAATGCGCGAGCAGGATGCCCTGATTGCGCCATTTGAATCAATTCAAAATTGCGGCCCATGCCGATTACCGCATCCACTTTCTTGCTCAGTAAGGCTTGGGTCAGATCATAATGAACATTAATCAGGTTGACATCTTTTAAAGTTAAGTTAGCTTGTTTTAACATCACAGCTAAGACAGGCAGATCAGAACTGGGACTGCTGTAACCAATGCGTTTGCCTTTTAAATCAGCTAATTGTTTTATAGAACTTGTTTCAAGCACAGCAAGGGATGTGAGTGGTGTGGCAATCAAGGTGCCGACTTGAATCAAGGGCAGGCCGCGATCCACATCGATCATTAATTGTGGTTCATAGGTCAGCGCTAAATCAGCATGACCTGCCGCGACGAGTTTAGGTGGATCATCAGGATCCGCGGGGCCTAATAATTTTACGTCTAAATTTTGCTGTTTAAAAAAGCCTTGTTCTTGTGCGACAAATAACGGAGCGTGACTAGGATTTGGGAACCAGTCGAGAATCACGGTGAGTTTGTCAGGTTTGGGTTGGGCGGGTGCTTGACTAAAAGCCATTGTTGAAAAAAACAATAATAAAAAACAAAGAATATATTTAAATCCTTTCTTACATTGATCAATCACAGAGAAAGCTACACCAATACCACAACACGTAAATGTAAGAAATGCTATAAATTTATTCATGCGACGGTGCTCCCCAAGGAATTAAAATCTTTAAAAGTTTGTCCACGCCAAAATAAAGTGCGACGGCAAATAATATGAGTGTGACCAAGCAGGCAAACATCAATGGGATCTGCATGCGCGCATTGGCAAATAATAATAAAAATCCCAATCCCTTACTTGCGCCTACCCACTCACCGATCACTGCACCCATAGGAGCCATTGCCGTTGCTACGCGAAGGCCAGTGGCCAACGAGGGAAGGGCTGCTGGAATTGCGATGAACAATAAAAATCGACTCCTGCGCGCATTCATCGTTTGTGCTAACTCAAGCCAACCGCGATCGACACGGCGAAGTCCATCATAGAAGTTACTCGCAATTGGAAAAAAAAGCATGAGCATGGTGGTTATAATTTTTGAAGCGAGTCCATAGCCGAACCAAATCACAAGCAAGGGTGCAATCGCAAAAACGGGGATGGCTTGGCTGAGGATGAGTAAGGGGAGAAACCAGGCTCCCAGTGGACGAAAAAAGATCATGGCAATGGCTAGACTGCCGCCTAAAATGATGGCTAAAAATAAGCCAGAGAGCATTTCAATGATTGTGGGCAAGCTTTGTTGGATGATGAGAGAGCTCTGTTGTTTAAAGGCAGCTAAGACTTCGAGGGGGCTTGGGAGGATATAATTTGGTAATTGTAAGAAAACGACGATGAGTTGCCAGAGCATGAGGAAGCTGAGGGCAATGATGGCTCCGCGTTTGAATGTGATGAAAGTTGCGTTTTGGTTCATAGGCTTGTATATTACCAGTCTTTGCCGGGGTGGCGGAACTGGTAGACGCGCCAGACTCAAAATTTGGTGGTGGTGACACCGTGTCGGTTCGATCCCGACCCTCGGTACCAAAATCTTAAAGTGTAAGTTGGGTTAGAGCGGCCTCAAGGCCGAGCGTAACCCAACACTTCCTTTAGGAGAAATTTACCTCATAATCTTATTATTTCCCAGTCATTTCCGCGAAGGGGGGAATCCAGTATATCCGGGATGACACTGCATGGGACTGAGCTATTACGATTACGGTTACAAAAAAACCGAATGAGTTGCCTCATTCGGTTTTTTAAGAGCATTTTTCAAAAAATACTTTTTAAGAGAAAAGTCTCTAATTCTTCGTGAACCCAAATAGGTGATTCAAAATAGCCTCATCCTGTGTTTGCTTCCGACTTGGAGGAGGGAGTAAAACCGCTGGACTTTGGTGGTAGCCTGAAATATTCTGAGAAGAAATAAACAAGGCTTCTTGCGCTTGTGCGTTACGAACACTAACAAGGCTATTAATGATGCTTAGCAAAGGAAGACCACGCGAATCCAATGTTCCAACAACGTGGATAAACTCAAGCTTAGAACTATAAATGTAGAGATTTGCTTCATCTTCCTTTTCTTCTTGTTTAGTTTTAAATTTATTTGCGGAAGAAAATTTAGGTTTAGGCGTCGCAGCTGGAGCTATTGAACCTTGTGGTTGTTGTTCAGGAGCAGGATCTTGAACAAATAATTGATTCAACATTGATTTAACATCAACAAGATCATTTGTTGAATGATTAGCTTGAACTGCGATACGGACACGATCAATAAGCGCATTATAGCTTTCTTCTACTCTGTTAAGTTGTGCCTGGTCCGCTTGATCATAGCGAGGGGCTCGACGAATGTTCTCAGCAACTTCGTTAGCACATTGTTCCGCAAATGGTTCACGGCCACCATTTGCCTCTATAATGCCAGCTGTATCAGGGTTATTTGCCAATATTTCAACAATAGCTGTTGTAAGGGTTCGTCCTTGTTCAGCTGTTTCTTCATGTGTTTTCTTCGAGAGTTCGATAAATGCTTTTGAGAATTTCCTGGATTGTGAAGTTTCAGCCTTCGGAGCAGTTGGCAAAACAAGCCCTTGTTTTTTCTTTACATTTTCTACTGGTTGTTCAGCCCCAGATTCAGTAGGTTCTTCACGGTAGGCTTTAGCCGCGTGTTCTTGTTGATCGGCATGGAGTTTGAGTTGTTCATTCAGGATTTTTGTTTCTTCTTGTTCTTTCGCTTTGGCGGCTTCATTCTGTGAAGTCTTGTTGAGTTCTTCTTTAAACGTCGCTAATGCTTCTGCAAGATATTTCTCTAGTTTTTGATTATTTAACTCATGGGTAAGTATTTTAGCCATTTGCATTTGGGGAACCTCTTTTTTGTTCTAACAAACGTCCCCAACATTTAAGGGAACACAATTGTGGAAGTATTTTACCAAAATATTCCTGTATCGTCAATTATTTTTAGTGAAATGGTCGGTTTGGGTGCGATAGGATTATTTTTGTTTATTTTTCAACGAGTTGTATTTTTTAAGCGTTAACAGAATCCTAATTGGTGGCTATGGGTGGGTTCGAACCACCGACCTCAGCATTATGAGTGCCGCGCTCTGACCAACTGAGCTACATAGCCTTGCTTTTGCTGCGAAAGAGGCGTTATTCTGGCGGCTGTTGGGTTTATTGTCAAGGAGTCAGCCCTAGGGCGAAGGAAAGGATATGAAGAAAAAGGAAAAGATTCTAGGCTTCTTTTCGCTAGCCTTCCTCGCCGTCGCGGCTGTTTTCTCATTGCGAAGTCTATCGATTGTGGCTGTCTATGGCTGGAGCGTGATCACACTTTATGGCATTGCTGCCCTGGCCTTTTTTTTGCCCAGCGCCTATGTTTCGAATCGCCTTACCCTCCAAATCAAAAAAGCGGGTGGATTATATGCTTGGGTGCGGGAAGCCTTTGGCGATCGGCTTGGCTTACTTGGGATCTGGTTCGAGTGGATCAATACGGTTGTTTCCTTTCCCGCTATGGTGATCTTCGCCGTGTATGCGGGTCTTCTTCCCTTCCTACCTCATTTGGAAAAACAACATAGTTTGCAGTTTGTACTTCTCTTGATATTGTTTTGGGGTGTAACCTTCATGAATTATTTTGGGATAAAAATTTCCAGTAAATTTGTGAATGCCTGTGTGATGCTTGGAATTTTTATTCCAGCTTTATTGATCATTGGGTTGGCTTTAGGTTGGGTCTTCACAGGCCATCCTGTGCAAATTATATTTTCATGGCATGCCTTAATTCCAAATTTACACTTTAATACGCTCGCATTTTTAATGACGATCATGACCAGCTTATCGGGGATACAAGCTGTTGCCTTTCATTCGCAAAACGCCAGCCATTTACAACGTGATTATCCAAGAGCTACTTTGTTTGCTGTACTGATTATTTTATTTTTGCTCATTGTGGGTGCCTCGTCGATTGCCATCGTCACGCCGCCGCATCAAGTCGATGCGATTGGTGGTTTGATGGTTGCCTTACAAATTTTTTTAAAGCAATTTAATTTAAGCGGATTAATTCCTTTTTTATCTATTTTAATTGCCATTGGCGTGTTAGCTGAAGTCAATGTGTGGTTGATCAGCCCGAGTCGAGGTTTATTAATCGCCGCTCAATCTGGGCAATTACCGAAGTTTTTTAGGCGAGAAAATCGGCACGGTGCGCCGAGCTCGATTTTATTGGTTCAAGCCATGTTATTTTCCTTATTAAGCCTGGTGTATTTATTGATGCCGACGCTTAACAGTGCATATTGGTTGATCACGAGTATTTTTAGTCAATTGACCTTGCTTATGTGGATATTAGTATTTGCTAGTGCGATAAAACTGTGTGCACGAAAAGATATTTGGAAAGTTGCGCCCATTGCAGGCATAGGTCTTCTAACGTGTTTGAGTGTGTTTATGTTTGGGTTTTTACCTTCGTCTTTGATCGTTCAAAAAAGCAGTATTGTCATGTATGAAGCTTTATTGATTAGCGGGATCGTGTTTTTTGCGGTCATTCCAACCTTATGGGTTCATCGTGGACGTTCCTATAAAGAAGCTGAGTGATAGCGTTAAAACATCTTCTTATGAATGTTCGGACAACGATAAGCACTTCCCTGAATATGATAAGCAATATTTGGGCCACCCGTTCCCAAGGTCAATGGTTCCGTGGTTGCAAATTTTGTGATCGCAATATAATTTGCACCCATGGACATGGCTTGGTTTCGAAGATCATACGACGCATTTTTCTTCAGCATAAAAGCTGGTGTTAAAACACCGGTATAAAAATCACCTTGATCTGTTTTTACATCACCGCGGTATTCACAGGAGGCTGCTGCAGGATCCTCACTGATCACGACATTTTGCGCCTCAGGCTGTAATGGCATATTCGCACAACCTGCCAGCAATAAAAAAGTCACTATTGTAACGCTTAAAATCCTTTTTGGATAAAACATCAAAATGTCCTCGCATTTAACCAGAGATGTACACCAATAGCCGCAAAATAACCGAGTGCAATGACCCAGGTCCATTTTAAATGACTCATGAAGGTATAAACGCCACGCGCTTGCCCCATAAGTGCAACACCTGCCGCGGAGCCAATGGAGAGTAAACTTCCACCGATACCTGCTGTCAACGTCACCAACAACCATTGTCCTTCTGCCATGGGTGGTTTCATCGTCAAAATGGTAAACATGATCGGAATATTACCTAGTATCGCCGATAAAAGACCCGCAATCGTATTGGCGGGTGCGGCTTGATAGATCGATGGCAGAGATTGTCCCAGGTTGTAATAAAGGATCTGAGACGTCCATTCCAAATAACCAAAAGTTGCCAAACCACCGATCCCAAGAATCACCCCATAGAAGAATAATAGCGTATCCCACTCAATTCGCTCCATGTGATGAAAAATATTAAAGGGTGCGAGAACATAGTGGCGATGGGATAAACGTTTTTCTCGACGTTGTAGACCGAAGGCAAGGAATTGTAAATAAGCCAGTCCAAGCATCATACCGATCATGGGTGGAAGATGAAGGTAGTTATGAACACAAATTGCTGTTGCAATGGTCGCAAGGAATAAAAAAGTCGCGATAATTGCCCCAGGTTTTAGCGTGACTTTTTCTTCATCGGCTGTAGGTACACCATAGGGTAAGGTGAGTGACATGACCACTGCAGGAACAAGATAGCTAATCAACGAAGGAAGAAAAATCTTAAAAAAGGAGAGGAAGGGGAGCACGCCACTTTGCCAAACCATCAAGGTTGTGATGTCGCCAAAAGGAGTAAAGGCACCGCCGGCATTCGCCGCAACAACGACATTGATGCAACCTAATAAAACAAAACGCGGATTGTCCTGTCCAAGCGCAATGACGACAGCGCCCATGATCAGTGCAGTGGTTAAATTATCTGCAATAGGCGATAAGCAAAAAGCCAATAATCCTGTGATCCAAAAAAGTTGTCGATAAGAAAAACCGCGCCGGATCAACCAAACTCGTAATAAAGCAAAAACATGCCGATCGGTGAGCACATTGATATAAGTCATTGCAACAAAAATGAACAGTAAAAGTTCAGCATAATCTAAAATATAAGCTTCAAGCGCCGAGAGCATTTGTGTACTTTGCCCTTTTTGTTGCGCAATATAGGCTACGAAGAGCCAAATCACGCCTGCTGCAAACACAACAGGTTTAGATTTGCGCAGTTGAATAATATCTTCGGCCATGACAAAGGCATAAGCCAAGATAAACAAGGCAAGCGCCAAGATCCCGAATGTACTGTTGGTTGCTTGCAGGCTAAATGCTGTAGGAGAGGCTGTTTGTGCAAAGCTTAGTTGGGGTAGGCAAAGGGCTAGTAGAGATAGAATAATTTTGTTCATAGGAGATATCATACTGCGCATATGCTGGAAGTCAAACATGTGATTTGTGAGAGAAGATTAAACATGTGATAATGTTGCCCTCACTCCCTGACCGAGGACTTTTGTAAAGTGCGTTTAATCTACAGTTTTGTTTTTTACCTGATTCTTCCCTTCGTTTTTTTAAGGCTTTACTGGCGAGGTCGGAAAAATGCAGCTTATCGGTTACGGTGGGCTGAACGTTTGGGCTTTTTTGAAAAACCACCTAAGTCACAAGGGATTTGGGTGCATGCTGTTTCTGTTGGTGAAACAATTGCAGCGATTCCATTGATTCGCCAATTACAACAACGTTACCCCGATAAAATGATCACGGTGACAACAATGACGCCCACAGGCTCAGAACGTGTTCAGCAAGTCTTTGGAAAAACCGTTTTTCATGTCTATCTGCCCTATGATATCCCTGATGCGGTTGCACGTTTTTTAAATCGTATTCAACCAGCCATCGGTATCATTATGGAAACAGAACTTTGGCCCAATTTATTGACAGCCTGCGGTAAACGTGGAATTCCTTTGTTGATCGCGAATGCGCGTCTTTCGCCACGATCGTCAAAAGGGTACGCGAAAATTAAAATGCTGACGCAGTCCATGCTTTCATGGGTGAAGTGTGTTGGAGCACAAACGAAGGAAGATGGGGAACGTTTTTTAGGGTTGGGTCTTGTCCCTGATCGGTTAAGTATTTTAGGTAATATCAAATTTGATCTTGAATTACCTAGCGATTTGCAAGTGCGGGCAGACGTGCTAAGAAGTTCTTGGGATAAGCGACGACCCACGTGGATTGCTGCGAGCACGCATGAAGGTGAGGATTCTATTGTTTTAGATGCGTTTGCAAAAATCCTTGAACATTATCCTCGGGCGCTGTTAATTCTTGTTCCACGTCATCCAGAACGTTTTGATAAAGTGGCTGAGCTTTGCGAGAAATATGGTTTTCGCATTGCGCGGCGCAGTCAAATAGAGCCTTATACCCAAGATATTCAGATCTTTCTTGGAGATACTTTAGGCGAATTGCTTTTGTTTTATGCAACGTCTGATGTGGCATTTGTGGGAGGCAGCTTGATACCTGTTGGAGGACATAATTTGTTGGAGCCTGCAGCATTAGGTGTACCCAGCCTTACGGGTGGGCACATGCACAATTTTACCGAAATTTTTCGGCTCATGCGCGAAGAGAGAGCAACGATTCAAGTCAATGATGCCGATGAGCTCGCCAAGCGCGTGGAAGCTTGGTTTGCTGATCCTGCAGAACGTGTTGCTGTAGGTGAACGCGGCCGTGCTGTTGTTGCGCGAAATCGCGGTGCGTTGGAGCGGCATCTGGATGAGGTGGCGAAGTTGTTAGGTTCTTAAATTATTTTTGTTTCTTAATATTCCCTTAAGGTTTGGTCCGTACAATGAACTTAAATAACAAGAACAAGACAAAATAAAAACGATGGCTTTGAAAGCACTTTGGCCCCTCTTCGGAGGGGTTTTTTGTTAAATCACCCACAACTTCATAAAGTCTGGCACAGTGGTTTTACACAGCATTTCATGATTCTGACAAAGATCAAAAATCCGTTGGACTTGTTTTTGGGGGAAACGCGTAGCCAAATTTGTTTTGAATTTTTCCAGCAAGACAGGGATCCCTTCTGCACGACGGCGGCGATGGCCAATGGGGTATTCAACTTTAACGACATCGGTGGAATGACCATCGCGGAAGAAAATTTGAATCGCATTGGTGATCGAACGTTTCTGTGGGTCCAAATAATCACAGCTGAAACTTGGATCTTCCACAACCACCATCTTCTCACGTAGCATATCAATGCGTGGATCAGCAGCCACGATATCTTCATAATGGTCAGCCGTTAATCCTCCAAAAATTAAACCGATCGCCGTCATATATTGCAAACAATGATCACGATCAGCTGGATTATGTAGTGGGCCTGTTTTGCTGATGATTCGAATGGCCGACTCATGCGTGGTTAATACAATTTTTTCGATGTCATTTAAACGATCTTTAATGTGTGGATGTAATTTCACAGCGCACTCAACGGCTGTCTGTGCATGAAATTCTGCAGGAAATGAAATCTTAAATAACACGTTTTCCATGACATAACTGCCATAAGGACGTTGAAACGAAAACTTGTTTCCCTTAAAGAGGACGTCGTAGAATCCCCATTTAGGTGCTGTTAATACGCTGGGGTATCCCATTTCACCTTGCATGGCCATGAGTGCAAGACGAACACCGCGACTTGTGGCATCACCGGCAGCCCACGATTTGCGTGAACCCGTATTGGGAGCATGACGATAGGTTCTCAAGCTTTGCCCATCAACAAAGGCTAAAGAAAGGGCATTAAGCAATTGCGTTTTATTTGCGCCGAGCAAGGTTGCGACAACAGCTGTGGTTGCAACTTTCACAAGGATCACATGATCAAGTCCTACGCGATTAAAACTGTTATCGAGCGCTAAAACACCCTGAATTTCGTGCGCTTTGATCATCGCGGTCAAAATTTGTTGCATGTTTAAAGGTTGACGGCCTTCTGAAATTGCAACGCGGCTTAAATAATCAGCAATCGCTAAAATACCACCTAAATTATCAGATGGATGGCCCCACTCGGCTGCTAACCAGGTATCATTAAAATCAAGCCAGCGAATGATTGTGCCAATATTAAAGGCAGCTTGCACAGGATCTAATTCGAATTGTGTCCCTGGTATGCGTGCGCCTTGTGGGGTGATTGTTCCTTTCACAATAGGGCCGAGTAATTTCGTACATTCAGGATAACGCAGTGCCAATAGACCGCAACCTAGGGTGTCCATCAGGCAATGTCGCGCGGTTTCATACGCTTCTTGGCTTTTAACGGGCGTATTTAAAACATAGTCGGCGATTGCAACTAATTCATGATCGAAGTCAGGACGTTCATTAATATCTGAAATAGAGTGGGACATTTTCTCTCCTTTAGAACGTCCACTGTTGGCCAATCTTGAACGAAAAATTTCCTCAAAGTGCTCATGTATGTCCTATACACTGCGCCCCTTTTCGAAAATTTTTCGTCCAACCTTGGCTCAACATTGAACGTTCTATTAAAATTAAAGGTCGTGAATAACTTGTTGCAATAAACTATGCACATTTTCGCGGCTTTCTTGATAAACTTTTCCAATCACATCAATGCTAAATGCCGAATTTTCACGGCCGCTGGCCCGTCCTGCAACAATGGCAAGGCAAGCGTAATCGATATTAACTTCACGAGCAAGAGAGGCTTCTGGCATCAAAGTTAATCCCACAATATCGCAACCTTCTTTTTCCATGCGATTAATTTCAGCCGTGGTTTGCAAGCGGGGGCCTTCAACCACACCATACACTGCTTCATCACTGGGGTCTAAATCCAAATCATTGGCAGCGCTCATGAGTACTTGTCGCAGATTCTCGGAAAAAGGCAATCTAAAATCGATATGATGAATCATCTGGTCTTGCCCATCAAAAAATGTGTGTTCCCGTAAATGCGTGTAATCAATTAATTGATCGGGGATCACAAAACGACCGGGTGTCATATCAGAACGAATGCCTCCGACGATCGAAATACTAATAATGCGATCAACACCTGCATCTTTGAGTGCCCAAATGTTCGCGCGATAATTAATTTTATGCGGCGGTATTGTGTATTCATCTCCATGCCGTGCAATGAAAACGACGTGCTTTCCGTGTAATGTTCCATAACTCAGCGGTGCTGAAGAAAGACCATAGGGCGTGGTTCGATGTTCACGCCGTGTAGTTTTAAGATTTTTTAATTCGCAGAGGTCTGTTCCGCCAATGATTGCTATTTTACTCATGTTCCGATGCTACCTCATAAATGCCTGGGGCATTACGTAAATATTCTTTGTAATCCATGCCGTATCCAAATACATAACGATTATCAACTTCAAGCCCTGTAAAATCAGCTTGTTTTAATCCTTCAGGAAATCGTGCATTTCGCTTATCTACGAGAACAGCGGTGTAAACAGATTTTGCACCTTCTGCATGACAATAGTCCGCGATGGCTTGTAACGTTACACCGGCATCAAGAATGTCGTCGACAATTAAAATCGTGCGGCCTTTAATTGGACGCTCCGGTTTTGCTTTCCATTGTAATTCACTACCCCGAATTTCGCCGGTATAACGGGTAACATGAACGTAATCTAACTCCAAAGGAAAATCGAGGCGGTGTAATAAATTTCCAAGGGGTATTAAGCCACCGATTAAAACACAGAGAACTAAAGGATTTTCTTCTGCGAGCGTATTGTGGATACAGCTGGCCATCTCATCGAGTGCTTGCTCAATTTGTGCATGGGTGTAGAGGCATTTTGCTTTTTGATAAACGTCTTTGATGTGTTCAGGGAGTACCATAGGTGTTTCCTTTAAGTTTTCCATACATCGATTTTATTTTGTCGATTAAATCAGATGAAGGGCGTCGTGATTCAAGGGCTTCAACAACCTCAATCGCATGAGGACGATCATTGCAGACAAGGACCATGTCACACCCTGCCTCAAGTGCAGCTCGAGCACGATCGGAATAATCCGACACAATGCTCGCACCTTTCATGGAAAGGTCGTCGCTGAAAATTAATCCTTTGAAACCAAGACGTTCACGCAATATGGTTTTGAGCCAAATGGGTGAAAATCCTGCAGGCAGTGAATCAATTTGAGGATAAACAATATGGGCAGGCATGATCCCGCCGAGTTTTGATGCTAATGCTGTGAAGGGACGTAAATCATTGTGTAAGATGGTTTCTAAATCGCGATCATCGTTTAAAATCGTCAGATGAGAATCTGCAGCGATTGAGCCATGTCCAGGAAAATGTTTGCCTGTTGCGGCCATACCGGCTTGGTTGAGCCCATCGATATAGGATGAGGCGAGATCAATGATCACATCGGGCGATGATCCAAAACTACGATCACCAATGATTGTACTCACTCCCATGTTCAAATCAAGGACTGGCGCAAAGCTTAAATCCACACCGACAGAAAGGACTTCGCTGGCCATCAGTACAGCAGCATCAAATGCAGATTTTTTTCCATGCACGGGATTGTTTTGATAAATTTTGCCGAGTTCGCCTAAGCTGGGTAGTGAAGAGAATTCTTCACGAAAGCGTTGTACTCGCCCCCCCTCTTGATCAACGGCGATCAACAAGGGTGGATTACGAAGTGCGCGAATGGTTTTACACAAATAGCTGACCTGTGCTCGGGATTCATAATTGCGAGCGAATAAGATGACTCCCCCAATGATGGGGTGCATCAATAGCTCACGGTCGTCTTGCGTCAATTCGAGCCCTGCGACGTCAAGCATCACAGGACCTAGAGGAGTACTCTTCATAGACTGTACATTGTTTGTTGCGAGATCGTCAATTTTACACCGATTGTGCAGAGGATGATATACTTCGGTAAAGATCTAACGGAACCCTCTATGACAGCACAACTTCTTTCTGGAAAAACGGTTGCAGCGAAGATTCGCGCTTCCATTGCGCATCGTGTCCGGGCACGGCTTGAAACCGGTCTTCCTGCGCCAGGTTTGGCGGTGGTTTTGGTAGGGCAGGATCCAGCTTCACAAATTTATGTGCAAAATAAACGCAAGGCCTGTAATGAATTGGGTTTTGTATCGCGATCGTTTGATTTGCCTGCAGAAACGACGCAGCTTGAATTATTAGCGTTGATCGATGATCTTAATGCTAATCCGGCGATCCATGGGATTTTGGTTCAATTCCCGCTTCCTGCGCATATTGATCAGGACATGATTGTCGAGCGGATCCACCCTAATAAAGATGTTGATGGATTTCATCCCTATAATTTGGGTCGATTAGCCCAAAGACGGCCCTTGTTACGGTCTTGCACGCCCTTTGGTGTGATCACCTTGTTACATGATTATGGACTTGTACTGCGCGGTTTGAATGCAACAGTGGTGGGAGCTTCCAACCACGTGGGGCGACCGATGGCGCTGGAATTATTGTCTGTAGGTTGTACGGTCACAACCTGTCATCGGTTAACGCGAAATTTGTCTGAACATATTAAGAATGCAGACTTGCTTATCGTTGCTGCTGGTAAAATGGGTGTGATTGATTCTGACTGGATCAAATCGGGTGCCATTGTCGTTGATATTGGTATTCACCGAACTGAGGATGGGCAAGTTCGTGGGGATTTGGATTTTGAGACAGCCAAAGAACGAGCGTCTTGGATTACACCAGTTCCGGGTGGTATTGGACCGATGACGATTGCGATGTTGCTGGAAAACACATTGTTGGCTTCGGCGATTTGAGTTTCCCTACAATTTACTATACCCTCTTTATACCATTTAACACATTTAAATGGTCAAAGAGAAGGCTGCACCAATGCGTGTTGTGGCATTGGCGCAGCCTTCTCTTTGACTGATAAAACAAAAAGGTATCAACGTGGAACCAGCAGAACTTCAATGGATTGAACAAGAACATAAATTTCATTGCAAGGGCTCTTGGACGGTGCGCAATATTGCCAATATTGAATTTCCTGCCCTGAAACCTGCAACATCTAAAACATCATTAATTCTTTGTGGCAATGAAATCACAGATGTTGATACCGCCGGTCTTTTTTTGTTGCATAAATTAGAGCAGCAATTAATCGAACAAGGTTATACGCTTGAAAAACAGGGTTTCGATACCGAACAAAGCGCCTTAATGACCCTTGTTGAAAAAAAATCGGAAAATTTAGTACTGCCTAAACCACGACCTAAAATACCACGGCTTGAAGCGATTGGACGTGCGTCGATGGAAGGTTATAAATCAGCGTTGGAATTCCTCGCCTTCATTGGTGAAACCTGTGTGGCTCTTTTTTACTCTATTCTTTCGCCTCGTCGTCTGCGTTGGACTGCGCTATTAAATGTTGTGGAATCAGCCGGTTCTCGCGCTATTTTTATCATAGGGCTGTTATCCTTTTTAATTGGTATGGTCTTGGTCTATCAAATGGGACTTCAATTGCGCAATTATGGTGCGACTATTTATGTCGCCGATATTTTAGGCGTCTCCTTGCTGCGGGAATTTTCACCCTTGTTGACGGCGATCATCATTGCAGGCCGAACGGGATCAGCCTTTACGGCGCAGATAGGCACGATGAAAGTTAATGAAGAGATCGATGCGCTGCGGACATTTGGATTATCCTCGACCGAATTACTTTTATTGCCGCGTATGCTTGCCCTAATCATTGTATTGCCTTTGCTCACAGTAGTTTCAGAAATTACCGGTGTTGTGGGTGGCATGTTAGTGTCAAAATCAATGTTGCAAATTCCCTACACATCTTTTATTGATCGGTTTCAAGAAGCTATTCCGCTAAAAACGTATGTACTGGGAATGATTAAAGTTCCGATTTTTGCGACGATCATTGCGATGGTGGGTTGTTTTCAAGGACTCAAAGTCTCTGGTAGCGCTGAGAGCGTTGGACAACGTACAACGGTCAGTGTTGTGCATTCCATCTTTTTAATCATCGTTGCCGATGCTGCAATGTCGATCGTGTACAGTTGGTACGATCTATGAGTGGCGAAGTGGTTATCGACGTTGAGCATGTGGCCACACAGTTTGGTGAGGTATGGGTTCATGAAGATGTGAGTTTTCAAGTTTTGGATCAAGAAATTTTTGGTATTGTGGGTGGAAGTGGATCCGGTAAAACCACATTGTTGCGCGAAATTTTATTATTACAAAAAGCAACACGGGGAGTGATCCGCGTTTTGGGCGAAGAAATTACGCGTCCTGATTATGGCAATGAGAATATCCTACGTCGGCGATTTGGCGTGATGTTTCAACAAGGCGCCCTTTTTAGTTCATTAAATGTGTTAGAAAATATCGGTTTTCCCTTACGGGAATTTACAACATTATCCCCCTCGCTTATTCAAGAGTTAGCACTCTTGAAATTAAGTTTAGTGGGATTAGATCGCGATGTGGGTTCACGATTTCCTTCTGAATTAAGCGGAGGCATGATTAAACGTGTTGCTATCGCAAGGGCTTTAGCGATGGATCCGGAATTATTATTTTTAGATGAGCCTACAGCAGGTCTTGATCCGAATAGCGCCAACGGAATTGATGATTTGGTGCTAGAATTAAACGCATCACTTGGGGTGACGATTGTGTTGGTGACCCATGATTTAGACACACTCTGGCGTGTAGCGGATCGCATTGCCTTCTTGGGCGAGGGTCGTGTCCTTGCATTAGGGCCCTTGCTGGAAGTGACTTCCTGCCAACATCCCTTAGTACAAGATTACTTTTTAGGCCCGCGCGGACGTGCGGCAACAATGATGGCAAAAGAAGCAGTTACTGAAAAACCTGTTTAAAATTCGCTAGCTTGAGGCAAAAATCGTTGATTTTTCGAGCACTGCAGCGGAGTTTACTGGGTTGTAAATGAGCAGCGGAGCGCAGAAAAACGGCGATTTGTGCCCAAGATAGTAGAATTTTAAACAGGTTTTTATGGAAACGAAAGTTAATTATACAAGAGTCGGCGCCTTTGTCATCCTCTTCGGAACACTCTTTATTTTGATTGCCATTTGGTTATCTTTTGGGCTTCACAGTCAAAAGTATACGACGTATTTGGCCTATTTTAGAGGCTCTGTTTCTGGGTTAAATGATAATGCTGTTGTGCGTTATAACGGTGTTCCTGTTGGCTATGTTTCAGCGATCCATCTTGTGCCCAGCAATCATCAAGCCGTGTTGTTGGAAATGAAAATTGAAAGTAGAGTGTTTATTTCCAGCGATAGCATTGCGCGCTTGCAAAGCCAAGGATTGACAGGCATAGCCTATGTTGAGTTGCTAGGCGGGAGTCCGCAAGCGCCTCGTTTACTTCCACAGAAAGGTGAAAAGTTTGCGGTCCTTCGTACGGAGGTTCCATTTAGCCTCAACAATATGGGTGCGAGTTTTAGAGAATTACTGAGCCCTGAAAATATTGCAAATATAAGCAAAACCATGGCTAATTTGCAAAAAGTAACATCTGTTTTTGCACTCGATTCTGAAAAATTGGATATTTTAATCACCAATCTTTCAAAAACAAGCGAGGAAATGCCAAAAACAATCGATAATTTCAATAAAGCTGCGCAGTCTTTGCAAGGGATGTCGGGTTCTGTTGAACAAGCCAGTAATCAAGTAAGTTTAACGATGCAAGATGGCCGTGTTGCCTTACAAGGCTTGGCTGATCAAGCGATGCCAGAAACGGTCATGGCCTTGGCTGATTTGCGTCAGTTGCTTGTTAGTATTCAGCAATTAAATATGTTGTTGCAGCAAAATCCAGCTGTCTTGTTACGCGGCAAGAAGCCGTTGCCTCCTGGCCCTGGAGAGAAAAAACCATGAAAAACCTTCGTCTTTTGCGCAATTTCTGTGTTGCGCGCCTTTCTGCGCTACTCATTTATCCGCCTATAAACTCCGTTGCTCGAAAGACGCGCGCCTTGAACTTGCGCAAAATACTTGGTTTTTTTCGTTTTCGTCTTTTGCACAATTTCTGTGTTGTAGCAAGTGCACTACTTTCTGGCTGTTCTATCATGTCGCCGGTCGATATTACGCCGATGAACAGTTATCGTTTAACGGCCGTTGCACCACAAAGCGCGCCCGTTAAATCTTCAAATATGACGATGTTGGTTTCAATTCCTGAGACCGTACCTGGTTATGAAAGTAATGCGATGGCCTATGTTAAACAACGCTATGAATTAGCTTATTTTACTGAAAATCGTTGGGTAAGTTCACCTTCTGCGATGTTAGGGCCTTTATTGGTGGAATCTTTGCAAAATACACATCGTTTCAGGGCAGTTGCTGAAACGCCCTATGCAGGATTTAGTGATGTACGATTGGATGCGAATTTAACAGATCTCTACCAAGACTTTACTGTAAAACCGAGCCGTGAGGTGGTTGGTCTTTCCGTGACATTGGTTGATCTGCATACGCATCGAACATTAACATCTGAAAAATTTCGCGATGTTGAGGTTGCCCCAGAAGATACACCCTACGGCGGTGTGATTGCTGCAAATCGAGCTGTTTCTAAATTGCTTGGGAATATTAATGATTTTGTGTTGAAAAATACGATGCATATGTCAGCGCCACCGACCATTCAAGCTCAGATCACGGCGCTTGAGTATGAGCGTAGCCCACGGGCTTATGGCTGACACTCTACTGCGGTTGCGGCGGTTGAACCACATTATTGCCAGGGGCGACACCCACCCCACCTGGTGTGGGCGAGGTTGGTGTCGTAGGCGAGGACGGATTATTAGCATTCATTAATCTATCAAAGTCAATGGGATTGTTATTTTTCATTTGAGCATCCGTAACAACAGTTTGTTGTAGAGATGAAAGGTTGTGCCTTACCTCAGTTTGAGTTTGTGTGAGTTGTATAGCCGATACCGTGGTAAGCAACCTTTGTAAAAGCTGATTGTTATTGTATAACTCAACTTGGATGGCCGCTAGACTGTAAAGAGATTCGCGTTCGATTGTAGCAGGTGGGGCGGTTTCCATTTCCGCATACCATTGCGGGTTCAATCCTCGTTCAACGATCATATGGTGTTCGACTTGTTGTACGCTCGCATCAGGATGCGAAGAATCGAGGCCGGCAAGTGTGCCTAATCCTTTTTGAGGCTGACGTTGGTAAAAAAGCTCATTAAAATTACTTAAACCAATGGATTGTAAAGCCGCATAAGTTCCATAGTAGGCACGGTATTGTTGTACAGGAAGGTAGTTATTTGCAAAATAAAGGGGGGAGAGATTAAAGAAAGGGGTTGTTGCATAACTGACATACTTAATAAAAGCTTGGGCATTTGCTTGCTCATCGTTGGTAAAGTAACTATCTGGCGCCAAAAGACTGTCGAGATTCATCGGTGCATAAAGAACATCATTTCTTTTTTCATCGCTTAATGACAATTGTTCTGTTTGGTTCGTACTACTTGGGGCTGGGACTAAGGTTGCAAGTCTTGTTTGTCTTCCTAAGACGGTGAGCGTATTCGAATTCGTTGAAATAATTTCATTAAGTTCTTGATTGGTTCGATGGTAGGCCATCCCAACAGCGACTGGATTTGCAACACCTTCGCCATAGTTGGAACTCATCGTTGTTTGTAGGTCGGGTGATACGGTAAACATTAAGTGGCCGCCCGTGGTTACAGTTTGATGAACAAGATCACTAATGTATCGACTGAATAGCATAATTTCTTGGCTAAGGTTCATGAATCCATTATTGACATCCTGTTGAATTTGGTAGACACCATTATTGATTTGTTGTAATAAATTTCCTGCTGCTGTTTGTACGTCCGTGTTTGGTGTGCCTGGCGTTGAGTTATAGCTTGTTTGCGCGTTTGCGCTCGACGCTGACAAGATCATAAGAGCAACAGCGGAAAATACCGCTTTTTTTACGTTTTTTTGCATGGTGGGCTCCTCTTAATTTCCAAAACCGACAGGTAATGGGGGTTGGTTGTTTGTTGTTGTCCCTGTGTTGTTGGATGTTTCAGATGGGATTGACGGGATGGGAGATGGGGGTGATGGTGGCATTATGTTTGTGGTCGTGGTTGAAGTAGTTTTAGACTTTAATAGCATCGGATTCGCATTTAAATGTGTAGGAGTTGTCGAAAGAGAAGATTGATCGCCAAGCACTTTACTTGCTAACTCCGCAAAATAAACATTAATAGCCCCTGTTGAATAAACGGGAGTTGGTGTGATACTGCCATTTGAAATTGACGTATAAAGGTTTTGAACGTAAGTTGTTTCTTTTGTGTAGGAAGGTACTGTTTGCTCACCATTACCTATATTTGCCACATCTGCAGCAAAGGTATGTTGTGTGAAAGTCGCTAATAATGATATCAATATGATTTTTTTAAACATAAAATGGAACCTCAAAATTAGAGTGGGTTACTCAGCAGAATCTTCACCTTCAAGTGCTTTTGCAAGTAAGGCGAAGCGTTCTTTAGAAAAAACGCGACCAATTAAACGCAACCGTTCAAAGGCGATATTACGTCTTAGAAAAAGAGAAGCGATATCATCTTGGCGACGACTTGATTCCTCTGCATGGATTAAGACACGTGAAGCTGCGCCTGGGTTCGCGGCATCTAGGGTTTGCAAAAGTCGTAAGATTCGTCCTGTCGTCAAATGGCTGCCAGCAGAGACGATATCCTGCTGTACGCCCAGATCAAAATTTCCAATGCTGTCGAGTGTTGATCCAAGTTCATCCAGGGCTTTTTCAATATCAGGGTTGCCATCTAAGGTCCAGGTTTCAACGCCTTCTAAGAAACAGATGACTCTGTAAACAGAGTTATCTTGATAACCTGACCAAAATTCATGAACGGCTTTACGTGAGAGATCGGGCATAATTCAGTCCTAATAATACTCAGGAGGTAACAGAGAAACTAACGTGCTTTGATCATAAGATTGTGCATCAACATGCTTGGGTCTGCCAGTAAAATAAATACTACTGTGATTTAAAGCAATCATATTCAGCCAATTACTGGCAGTTACTTGTGCATGGGACTCATCTTTTGTTTGGATATTGAGTTTTTTCAAACCGATATTACCCATAATGAATTCAGCCTTACCTTCTAAAGTAACTGTGAGTGAGGGTATATTTCCAACAGGAACTTCAATGGATACTGCCGAAGCTTGATCATTCGTAGAACTTAATTTGGGCGAAGGTGAAGCAATTGTCAGCTGATTCCCATTCGTTTGGATTTTAATTGCTTTAAGTGCTTTACACGAACCGCTGATCCAAATGCCCGATGAAAAAGGAGCGCGTGTTGGCTTGATAGTAAATACGCCTTTTGCAACAAGGATATTATAGTGACTGATCGCAATGTTTTGACTAGAGCACACTTTCTGTGCTTGATCAGAAGGTGCCGCAAAAATACTTGTCTGAATACAGAACAGGCTGAATAAAAAAAACAATCGCGATATTTTCAGGTGACCCATTTTAAAGTTTTTTCCTTAAGACTTAGCATCATTGTACTTGACCCCTTGGATCTTGCAACATCAAGGGGTACACCACTTTAAACCTAAAATAGACCATCTTCCTTCTTCTGTGCATTTCCGGCAATCTGTTCTTCACCGCTGGCTTGTTGAGTGGAAGATTGGCCAGCAGCTTGACCTGCAGAGCTTGCAGCGCTGCCCACTTTTTGGCCCATTTGTTCGCCAATTTGGTCAAATGCGCCAAATTGTTCACGTGCAGCCTCGCCACCTTGTATCCACCGTAACACGCTATCTGGAATTAAAGAAACAAGGGAGAAACATTTTTGAACGACTAAAACTAAGAGAAGCCCATAAATTCCCATGAAAGCGGCTGCGACGAAAGCTCCTGATGTGCGTGCACCGAAGGTGACTAAACTAGAGAGTACTGTTGCAAAACCATCGTTAATTACGCTGATACAAACATAGACGAGCCCCAAGCTGACTAATAGCCCCACAACCATCAGTCCAGGCCGAATAAAGGTGTTGATCAGCAACATCACGGCGGGTTCAGCCTTGCTGACTACCTCATTTTGCCCATTAGGATGCATTAAACCAAAGCAAACGATGGGGGCAGCAACCATTGCTTCAACAACACCCAATAACCAACCAATAGCACCTAATGTAAATAAAATAAAGGGTATCAAGGGCATATAAACACCCATCATAATTCCGGCTGACAGCATAGCACCTAATATGGCAACACCGACAGGCAGATACCAAGCTGCTGCAATCATATCGTCAATAGCTTGATTCCCCCAAATACTTCCGCCAGGAAGTGCATATTTCCACCATTCTTCAGCTTCTGTGGAACTGAACCAAAGCCCAGTGTTTTTAAATCCTTGTACAGCATCATAAATCAGATAAGTTCCAAAATTCTGAATTGCAATAAAGGGGTCCTGGAATCGTTTTCGTCCATTGCCGAAATGATAAGCAGTCCAGGAATGACTACAAAATATCCCCAGCCCACAACTTGATGAACCGCCGCTCTCTGAAATATATGATTGGTGCATATAAACATAACCTGACAGCTGCGCATACAAAGCTGACCATTGCCCCATTGCTTGGTTAATACTATTTACCATGGCATCAGAGGGGTCTCCACTATTAGGGGCATTTAATGAGCTTTCACCCATCCAAACAGGAGCCGTCTTAGGTAGACTGTTGCGTATACTAGAGCGCTCGATAGAGGCATATTTATTAACCGCATCTTGGTAGGGGACTAGATTAACACCAGCAATTGCAGGTTCCCCAGTATATTGGAGTTCAATACTTCCGTGTCCATAGGTATTATATCTCCCCCCCATAGCAATGTTACTCGCATTAGCTTTCACGAAACTGCGCTCAGCTAAAACGAGATAATATTGTCCTGCATCAAACCAACCTGTTGATTCCATTTTGCTGGTTGTATTCTTAGGATGATCATTAGGAAGAGGGTCGCAGCCATATCGGTTAACAATTGTATTCATGTGAGTTTGAAACTCTGAATAGCTTATGTCGTTGCCCTGATACAAGTTGGGAAATTCTTTCATATCACTTTTAACGTCGTTAATAACTTCTTGCTCCTGAGTTGCATTACAGGGCGGATATTTTGCACCTAGATCACTTTCTGTATTGATTGGAAGGTTATAATCACTGATGAGCTGCTGAGTGATGCTTTTCATAGCGTTGAAAAGTTTTTGTGGATTTTCTTTACCTACGGCAATGATATAGTTGGTTATCGCTTGAGTCACTGGGGCGGTATAATCGGTAGCGCCTGTGCTAATCGCGTTTTCCGGGATGATGGTAATGGGAGAGTTGTTGTAAGATACTGCGGCGACATCGTTGGTGATGGCCTGGGCTGCTGGAGTAATGGCCGCCAACATTTGTGAAAGCCCCGTTTGAACGCCTGTGTAAATCTGAAAATTGCTGGGTCCTCCACCAGGTTCTAGATTGGGATAATTCGTTGAAATACTAGAATAGTCGGGTGTAATTGTCCCACAATTCATTAAGACATTCGAGCCACCACCTTCTTCTTCAGGTATAAAAATTGTCTCGGAACATGAAATTTGATATTCGTTGGTTGTGTTACTGATGGGTACAACTTGGCAAGAAGAGCCCGATCCTGTATTTTCACTGTAGACTTGATTAAGGACATTCATGCAAACTTGAAAGTTAAGAAGAGATTCTGACGCTGCGAAGGCATTGCGTGAGGTCTTCATGCCCTCTTCCGAGGTAAGGGTAGGCGGATTGAAGGTTCCTTGATTATTGGTTAATCCTTTTACGGCAATGCCCCAAATGCTGTCAGCTGCGCCAACACCTTGGAGTACAACCCACATCACAATCACCTGCATGGCGCTATAACCGGCAGAAACAGGTAGGAGAAGTGCTAAACCTGCAACCATTCGCAAGGGCACCCAAATAGAACTCCATTTTTTGCCCATCATTTCGCCGTCTTGGGCTGTATTGAGAATACTGACAAACAGGGTGTAAACGATCAAAATACAGGCGAGGAAAATAACAGCATAGTTAAAACCGTAGAAAACTTGAGCAATCAATGTGTCATTTGTACCCGTCAACACATTGCCCACTTGCCCAAAAATTTGGCTTAAATATTGGACTGAAGCATCTCCAGGCGTTGGGGTCAGGCTGAATGTGGAACCAGGGGTGGAAACAATAACGGGTTGCTGGGGGGTAATAACGGGGTTAACGGAGGAAGCCGCGAAGCTAGTGGTGGAAATCGCAAGAAGTAATATTATTATCAGTAATCTCATGGTTTTAACCTTTAAGGTAGGTAAAGATGGATAGGTTTTCATTGAAACAACTTCCTGAAACTGGGTTAGCAAGAGGATGAATGCGATCTTGCATTAATCTAAAATTCGAAGGATTAATGGCCTGTTTGGCAAAGTGCTGGAAACAAACCTGGATTATGAAATTATAGCTTAGAACCAGGGAAGTGTTGGGCTTGATAGAAAAACAAGTAAGCTTATTATATCATGATTGTATGCAAATTAAAAGCTTTTCCAGCTCGATTCAAGCCATTCCTTGAATGTACAGCCCAATTTGCGAGATTTCATTTGAAAATACCAAAAATGATAACGAAAAGCTTGGGTGAGTACCATGACTGTTATAACAAAGGCTAATAAACCTGCCGCAATGTGGGCGTGCCAGAAGAGATAAATCATATAAAAAAGTGTTAGGAATGCAAATATGGCAAAACCCAATGCAAATTTAGCGCAATCACGAGCTCTTTTTTGGATATCTTCCTCAGAAAGGTTTAGTCTTATTTTTGCTTCTTCAAACGTTTCTTGACGATCGGATTTTTTGGGTTTGAACAAGAGCCGGGCATTGTGCGCAATCGTTTTGTTAAATGATGATAAGAAACCTAACCCCATCGCGCGTGAGACGTTGAAAAAAGGTTTCTTTTTTGGTTTGTCAGGTTTATCAGCCATAGTAAAACTACCGAGTTAATTTGAGTATAGATCAGATGGGTAAACGTGGTTTGGAAAAGACTAGAGAGATATAATGGCCACATTATAAACAAAACTCTCACACTTGTCAAGTTGCAAGGAAACAAAAGTGCCTCTATAGTGGGGCTGCCCCTATAGCGTTTTGAAGGAATGACAAGTGCGGCGTTTACCCTGGATACTTTCATTGATCAGTCTGGGCCTTATCGGTTTGGTCTTTGTTTCAACGTCACTCGCTGACGATCTGACCGCGCAGGAAAAAAAATTCTTGGCCGCAGAGCAGGCTTTGGCTAGAAATAATCTTACCGCGTTTAGGCAATTTGCGCCCGCATTGAAAGATTATCCACTTTATCCCTACTTGCAATATGAGGCGCTCAGAAGGCAGCTACATAACACACCCTCATCGGCCATTGAATTATTTTTAACCACATATGCAGAAACGCCGCTGGCTGCACGTCTACGCAACCAATGGTTATTATTGTTAGGTCAACAAAAAAATTGGTCTGAATTTTTACACATTTATGATCCACAAACACAAAGTGTTACTTTGCAATGTCTTTGTTTGCAAGCGTTAATGAGCACAGGGCAGAGCACGAAAGCTTTTTCTAAAGTACCCGATCTTTGGCTAAGTGGAACAGCACAACCCTCAACGTGTACCCCTGTTTTTTCAGCTTGGATCAATTCAGGGCATTTAACCCGTGACTTGTTAGTAAGTCGTTTTCGCCTTGCCCTGCAAGATCAAAATGGGCAATTGGCAAAAAGTTTGTTGCCCTATTTCTCAAAAAGCGATCGCACAACAGCCGAACTGTGGCTCTCTGTCTTTAAAAATCCATCTCTAGTGACCCAGAAAAAATTTGTGCATCAATCGATGAATCGCCCTGCACTGTTAGCTTATGGTTTAGCACGATTGGCACATCATCAGCCTGACACGGTTCTTTCGCTTTGGCCTGCGTATCAAGCTAATGTTCATTTCAGCCAGGATATCAACCAAAGAATGATTCGTTCAATAGGTGTCACACTGGCTCGGCAAGGGCGTTCTGAAGCTTTATCATGGTTATTACAAGTTAAGCCTGAGTATACAACGCTCATGGTTCAAGAATGGCGGATCCGTTCAAGCTTGAGAGCAGGAAATTGGCGTGTTGTCACGACAACGATTGGAGCATTACCGGAGCAAGAGCAAGCACGCCCCGCTTGGCAATATTGGCAAGCACGCGCGCTTGCGCAGCAAGATCAACAGCGTCAAGCAAGAGCGATTTATGAACAGCTTTCGAAAATGCAAGGTTATTATGGATTTCTTGCGCAAGCTCAATTGGGTGATTCGCTGAAGGTTCAATCGATTTCAACCTCAGCTGATCGAAAAACACTGAAACAAGTTGAGAATCTTCCTGGTGTTCAACGCGCGTATGAATTATTACGGTTGCAGCGTTATGCAGATGCTCGCCGTGAATGGCAATTTGTCACCAAGACGCTTAATCAACAACAATTGGAAGCCGCGGCACAGATAGCGGCACAATGGGGCTGGTATGATCGCAGTTTGACCACGGCGCAACAGGCCGATCAATTGCAAAATTTAGCGCTTGCTTTTCCATTGGGGTATGAGGAACAGGTGCTTAACTCCGCACGTGCGGAGTCGCTTGATCCTGCCTGGGTCTTCGGCATTATTCGTCAAGAAAGCGCGTTTATGGCCGATATTGCCTCCTATGTGGGGGCGTTGGGGTTGATGCAATTAATGCCAGGGACAGCCTTAGATATTTCGCGCGTTTTGAAACGACCCTTTAAACATAATATCTCAATTTTGGACACGGATCTTAACATTCGTTTTGGTAGTTATTATTTAAAAAGACTCTATACTCAGTATCATCATCCTGCGCTTGCAACGGCAGCCTATAATGCAGGTCCAGGCGCCGTTCATCGTTGGCTGCCAAAGGAAGGGACGATACCCCTTGATATTTGGGTTGATACGATTCCCTTTAGTGAAACCCGTGGCTATGTTAAAAATGTAATGGCGTTTACCGTGATTTACCAAAAGAAATTAGGTGAAAAGCCGGATCTGAGTCTATGGTTGCAACCCATTAGGCCTTAAAAGGAGTGTCATGTTATGAGTATTCGCGTTCTTGTCAATGGTGCTGGCGGTCATATGGGGCAGGAAGCCTGTCGTGCGATTGAGGCACATACCGATTTAATTTTAGCGGGTAAGTCACACCGTGAAGATGATCTGCGTAAAAGAATTGAAGAAACAGATGCAGAGGTTGTCGTTGATTTTACAATTCCTGAGCTGGCTTATACCAATGCTTCTATCATCATTGAGTCGGGCGCACATCCTGTGATCGGAACAACAGGAATGAAATATTCACAATTTGAAAAATTACAACAACGTTGTGCTGAACTAGAACGAGGCGGGATTGTTGCGCCTAATTTTTCAATTGCAGCAGCCTTGATGGTTCGTTATGCCAAAAGTGCAGGTCGACATTTGCACCATGCTGAAATTATCGAAAAACATCGTGAAGGTAAAAAAGACATGCCCTCAGGTACGGCATTGTTAACGGCTTTATTGTTGCAAGAGCAAGAAGAACAATTGACAGGCAAGCCTGCCAAGGATATTCCGATTCATTCGGTTCGTTTACCTGGTTTTGTCGCGCATCAAGAAGTTATTTTTGGCACGGAAGGCGAATCTTTGACGATTAAAGTCGATACAATTGATCGCGTCGCGTTCATGCCTGGGATGTGTTTAGCATGTTGTCGTGTAACTGGGTTGAATGGCATGGTGATGGGGGTTGAAGTATTGCTGTAGTGGTTTAACCTAAATTCGGCAGTTAAAGTCTACTGCGAAGGTCTAATCCATTGAATCTCGTCATTTTTTTACTTTTTTTTCGCTTCACCGTAGGGGTGTCTACTGTCTTGCGAAAAAAAACCAAAAAAAAGCCGATATTCAGCGTCTTAGCCCTTCTCGTTACGACTTTAACTGCCGAATTTAGGTTAAACCTGTCCAAACTGCTCTGCTGCTCCCAGCCAGCGTGAAATGAGTGGCTCAACGGCAGCGGAGTGTTCCCGCATTAACGTCTCTGCGGCTTGGCGCGCAGGCGCAATTAAATGCTGATCACGGACAAGATTAGCAATGCGCAACCCCAATAATCCTGTTTGACGTGTCCCTAAAACTTCACCAGGGCCACGAATTTCTAAATCTTTTTGTGCGATCACAAAACCATCCTGACTTTTTCGCATGACATCTAGGCGTGCAAAAGCATCCTTGGATAGGGGATTTTTATACAAGAGCACACAAAAACTTTCTTCACTGCCTCGACCAATTCGCCCGCGTAATTGATGCAATTGTGCAAGGCCTAATCGTTCAGGATTTTCAATCACCATGAGATTAGCATTAGGTACATCAACACCGACTTCAATCACCGTGGTTGCGACTAATAATTGAAATTCTCCTTGTACAAAGGCGCGCATCACCTCTTCTTTTTCTGCACTTTTAAGACGACCGTGAATTAAACCAATGTTTAACTCAGGCAGTATCAAACGCAATTGCTGAGCCGTTTCTTCTGCGGTTTGGCATTGTAAAACTTCAGATTCTTCAATGAGCGTACATACCCAATAAATTTGTTGATTTTTTTTCGACGCGAAACGCACGCGCTCTACAACTTCATGGCGCTTTGTGTCTGCAAGTGCAACCGTGACGATAGGTTTTCGTCCGGGCGGTAATTCATCGATCACTGAGCAATCTAAATCAGCATAAGCAGTCATGGCTAAAGTACGTGGAATCGGTGTGGCTGATAAAATTAATTGATGCGGCCGTTTATGATCTTGGCTGCCTTTTTCCCATAAGTCTAAACGTTGCTGAACACCAAAGCGATGCTGTTCATCGACAATGATTAATCCCAACTTTGAAAATTGAACGTGTTTTTGAAATAAAGCATGCGTGCCAATGGCAACTTGAATCGAATGATCTTGAATCGATTTTAATCGTTCTTGTTTTAATTTATCACTTAAATTACTTTTTAGACCTTCCACACGAATATTGAGCGGCTCAAACCAAGCGCGGAAATTTTTCTCATGTTGTTCCGCTAATAATTCAGTAGGTACCATGACGGCGACTTGATAACCGCATTCAACGGCTTGAAGTGCTGCTAGCGCGCAAACAATGGTTTTTCCGGAACCGACATCGCCTTGCACTAAACGCATCATGGGGATTGGCTTATTTAAATCAGCTTGAATTTCAGTGCTTACTTTTTTCTGAGCGGATGTCAATTCATACGGTAAATTTTTAAGAAGCATTTCAGAAAGCTGAGAATTCGAAAAAGCGGGTGCTTCATGTTTTTGAATGCACTCGCGTATTCGCCGTAAACTTAAATGGTGGGCAATTAATTCTTCAAAGGCAAGGCGATGTTGCGCAGGATCTTTTCCTTGTTCCAGTAAATCTGCTGACGTAGTATTTGGGGGGCGGTGTACACGCTGCAGGGCTGTTTTTAAGTCAGGGAACTGATGAGCGTGGCAAATCGGTGCAGGCAAGTAATCGACTAAGAGATTATCATGAGCCAATAAATCGAGAGCAAGATCGGTGAGGGCGCGTAATTTTTTTTGGCTTAATCCTTCAGTCGTGGGATAAATCGGTGTTAATTCTTTTTCTAAAGGAGGTAATTTACCTTCATCACTACAAACATATTCTGGATGTACCATTTCATAACTGCCTTGGCGCCAACGTGTTTCGCCAAAGCAGCGTAATATTTTCCCAATGGCCAAGTGATCAATTTGGACACCACTGAAATGAAATAATCGCATTTTCATCGTACCACTTTCATCTTCGATCACACATTCGAATGTGGATCGCGGTCTGCGTTTTAAAACAATATCCACAATACGGCCTTGAACCACGGCCCATTCTCCTTGGCGAAGCCCACGCAGAGGTGTGATGCGACGCCGATCTTGGTAGCGCAGCGGTAAATGAAAAAGAAGATCTTGAACGGTATGGATGGATCGTTTCGCAAGTTTTTGGGCAAGTTGGGGGCCGACGCCCTTTAAATATTGGCAGGGCATTGTGCTGAGTGAAGACCCCTTTTTTTCGCTATTATTGTGTTGCACGATTTTCTCCATAGCTTATAGCATTTATCCTATTTGTTAAGTACAGGGAAAGCTACACCAATACCACAACACGTATTGGTGTAGCTTTCCCTGTACTTAACAAATAGGATAAATGCTATAAGCTATTGATTTTCCAATGCGTCCATCAACTGTCCCGCAATGTCAAGTCCAAAGCAGGCATTTAATTCTCGGATGCATGTTGGGCTGGTTACATTAATTTCTGTTAAATAATTCCCGATCACATCGATACCCACAAAGCGCAATCCCTTTGCGCGTAACACAGGACCGACTTCATTGCAGATCCAGCGATCGCGATCGTTAAGTTCGCGACCTTCTGCGTGTGCGCCTGCAGCTAAATTTCCACGATTATCTCCAGGCGCGGGGATCCGTGCGAGTGCATAGGGAATAGGAATACCATCGATCAACAAAATGCGTTTATCGCCGGATGAAATTTCAGGAATAAAACGTTGCGCCATGATGAATTTTTTTTCATGCTGCGAGAGTGTTTCAATCACAACATGTGCATTGGTGTCACCTTTTTTAATTCGAAAAATCGACGCGCCACCCATGCCCTCGAGCGGTTTAAAAATGACTTCGCCTTGTTCCTGTAAAAATTCAAATAAACGTGCATGACTTCGTGTCACCAAGCTCGGAGGACAACATTGTGGAAACCAAGCCGTGAATAATTTTTCACTCACATCTCGAAGAGATTGCGGACGATTGACCACTTTACAACCTAGATGCTCTGCACGCTCAAGAAGATGTGTCGTGTAAATATATTCTAAATCAAACGGTGGATCTTTACGCATGAGAATCAATCCGAGCTCATGCAGCGCGATTATTTTTTGTTCCAGAACATCAAACCAATGTTGTGGATCATCATAAACTTTTAATAACGTTGTTTGCGCATACACAATGCCATCTCGCAAATAGAGATCCGAAGGTGTCATGTAATGTAAAGTATATCCACGCATTTGTGCAGCAAGGAGCATCGCCAATGTGCTGTCTTTTTTGGGATGGATCAGTTCAACGGGATCCATGACGACACCAAGTTGTTTAGTCATACTATTCTCATAAAGTTAGATGAATGTTTATTGATCAGAAAGAAGAGTGCATCAATACCACAACACGTATTGATGCACTCTTCTTTCTGATCAATATGCTTAAAGAGTAATTCAAGTTGATGATAACTCCGTATTTTCTCTTGCCGCCGCTAATAAGGCTAAACGTGCAATCAGGCCATAAGCATAGAAACGATTCGGTTCATCATGAGGTTTTTTTAAGCGATCGGGCGTATTACAACACGAAGCGAACGCGAGCGATTCAAAATGCATGCCGGGTGCATTGAGATTTTCATCAATACCGCGCTCGGTATGTACACGGTAAAATCCACCGATCACATAGGGCCCGAGAAGATAGACGACAGGTTCTGCGACAGCATGATCCGATCCGACCGTTTCAAACGTATAAATACCTTCTTGCAAAATGACTTGAGAAATACTTTGACCTTTAGTGCTTGCCATTTTTACGCGCTGTTTGCGATTGAGTTTATAAATTTCTTGTGCATCGTGCACTTGCATTACACCCATGCCGTACGATCCTGCATCGGCTTTCACAACCACATAGGGACGTTGCTTAATATCATATTCATCGTATTTTTTTTGAATTTTAATCAACATTAATTCTACTTTTTTAGCAATGCACGTTTCACCTGCTCGCGTGACAAAATCTACATCGCTGCAATTATCGAAAAAAGGATTGATTAACCAAGGATCTAATTCTAAAAAATTTGAAAATTCTTGAGCAATATCTTGATAATGCGAAAAATGATGAGATTTTAAGCGGCTTGACCAACCTAGTTTAAAGTGAGGTGCGATTGGTTGTTCTAAATTTTTAAGAATATCGGGTACGCCATCGGATAGATCATTATTTAGAATAATGGCACAAGGTTCATAATCTGGCGTTTGCAAATGATTATTAACGCGAGTGATAGGTGAAATTGTCAATGATTGACCGGAAGCAAGTTCAATCGTCGTCGTTTGATAGTCAGGTAATAATGAGCCCACGCGAACTTCAAAGCCTGCTTTTTGCAGAATTTCAATCAAACTTGCGACGCTTTCAAAATAATAGGTATTGCGCGTATGATTTTCAGGGATCAATAAGAAACGTCGAACGCGAGGGAAAAATTGATTGAGTGTGGCTTGAGCGGCTTGAACGGCCAAGGGTAAAAAATCAGCGCTGAGATTATTAAATCCGGCAGGAAAAAGATTGGTGTCAACCGGTGCGAGTTTAAAGCCCGCATTACGCAGATCCACCGAACCCATTAACGGTGCAGGTGTTTTGAGCCATTGTTCACGTAGCCAGGATTCAATTCGCAATTGTTGATCTAGAAAAATTTTTTCTAGATGTTGTAAGGGGCCGGTTAATGCTGTTCTCAAGTGGGGTGTTTGTATGGCCATTGTTCTTCCATTGCTCGCAAGATATTGTAAAATGTGTTATACCATTTTTTAGAGCGGGAGAAATGCCATGATCCAAGATTTTTTTTCTTTTCGTCGAATGTTGACGCCTTTAATTATCCAAACGGTTTTCTGGGTTGCGCTGGCGGCTTGTGTGCTGGCTGGCGTGATCACGATGTTCCTGCCTGATGGTGGTGTGTTACGAGGGCTAGAGACCCTCATCTTTGGGCCATTGATCGTTCGGATCGTCTGTGAGTTGGTGATTCTCTTCTTTCGTATGAATGAGACACTGACAGATATTCGTAATATATTAAGGCCAGAAAAGCCAAATGAGGAAGAAGTAAAATGAACCGATTTATGCAACTCGCTGCGCAAGCCAGACAAACGGTACCTTGTTCTGAGCCACCAGCAGTTTTAACCCAGGTACAGAGCGCAACTCCGCCCTTATTGATTGATGTGCGTGAAGAGTCTGAATGGAAGTTAGGCCATGCAGCAGGCGCTGTTCATTTGAGCAAGGGCGTGATTGAGCGAGATATTGAAAAAGTGGCTCCTGATCCAGCAACGCCGCTCATTTTGTACTGCGGTGGTGGGCATCGTTCCCTACTGGCAGCCCGAAATTTGCAGTTAATGGGTTATTCGAATGTCATTTCGATGGATGGTGGATTTGCCCTTTGGAAAAAGCTGGGATTTCCGGTAGAATAGGCGGATGCGTCAATTCATCAAGATTTTTGGTTTAGCAGCCCTTTGTTTTCTCACGGGCTGTTCTGATACTATCTATGGCATTCCTAAGTCGGAATGGGCTACATTAACGCCCCAAGAGAAGCAGCAGGTTGCTGCGAGCACCAGCACGAGCTTTGGGAAGAACCATAAGCCGCCTATCTTGAAGATCTTCGAGAAGCCGACTCTGACACCTCAGCAAGAGGTTCAGCAGGAAGCTGTGAATCGGAATAATGCAGAGCCTACCTTGGCGGTGCCACCGAAGTAACTTCTTGATTTTTCATCATTAAAATGTTGGGTTTTGCAGATTTGTAACCGTTCACGGTATAGTGTTCGTCATCCTGAGCAAGCGTTAGCGCAGCGAAGGATCTCCCGCTGAGAGGGTGTTTGAAACTTCAGACTCCGCGGCGCTCAGGAGATCCTTCGCTGCGCTAACCCAATCTACATTCCGGGATGATCATGCATGGTTATGAAGTAATTGCTTGATTTTTATTATGTTTTTTAAATAAAAACGGCGCTATGTGCACCGTTTATTGGATTTATCTCATTGACTTAGCTCTTAGTGCGCCGTCTAACGTACTTGGCATGATTGTGCAGGGGTTGCAATTGGGTCGAGTTTGTTGAGTCCTTCAGCTAGCCCGTTTAATAGGTCGCTGTGATAGCCATTATTCGAATTAAGCGGGATTTTTTCTAAATGTTCAAAAAAGCCTTGCAAAGTCGAACGTACGACTTCAGTGAGTTCCTGTGTTATGCGAAGATCAAGCTTGGGCCCTTTTCCAGCAGGGCTTTCTGCAAAGAACCCTCTTTGAGCGACAAAACTATTATTCAGCATCGTGGTTGACATGTTTTTTAGGACCTTTAGTTATTATATTTACCGACTTTCGGCCGGGGGTTTAGTCCATTAAACCGTTTCTTTTGACTCTCTAGTCATGTTGTAGGCGATTTACTCATCTACGCTACAGATATATCTTAACATATCTGGGCGAGCTTGTCAAATACTATCCAGTATTTTACGCTCATCCCCTTGAAATTTATAAATTTTTTATCTTATGCGAACCTGATGTTCTAGTCGTACATCAACTCATCCATGGGGGTCTCTGTAGACGATCCACCCCTTAGGATTAACTCTTTTAGCACGTCCATAATACAGAGATATCTTAACACATTTGGGGTGATTTCGTCAAAGACTACTTTAACCCCAAGTAAGGAAGGTTGAGTTTCCTCGAAAGTAGCTCCAATGCCATAACCCAAGCAAAGCGAGGCCAACTGGTCGGCTCGGCGGGCGAGTCCAGGTAGTAGCCCCGTTTCAGAGAAAACCTCTTCATGGCTCAGCGAGCGGCCGTTTAGGGTAAAACGGGCATTCATGGTCTGTGCAATGCGAATCATTTTCTTAGTAATCATGGTTATTGGTTCCACCAAGGCTTAGCAAGTTTATGCCGACCGGCTAGAAAACACCGAAAACGGACGATGAAGACGCGAAAAGTAAAGCCAAAGTGAGAGAGGATCCCAAAAAAGAAGGTGAACCCAATGGTCATAAGGAGGGTCCAAAGCCGCATATGGAGCAAAAATAATAACAAAGGCATAGCTGCTTTTGCGTCGATACCAAAGAATTTGGCTGGGCGGGCAGCATCTCGCCAGTTGGCATCCGTTGTGTAGCGTGACATAGTGCAATTCTCCAAGTTTTTGCGCCGTACCTAATTAAGAGCTTGTCTGGTTAAAAAATACCAGCTGCAAAATGAGTAGGATTGATGCAAATTTTCCTGGGCTCGTTAAATAGGCGCGCTATTCGCCTCAAATTCATAAAAATTTTCATCGAATCCCCTCATTTTTCGCTCTGGTATTTTTTAACCAGACAGGCTCTAAGAGATTCAATGGTTTTATTCTAGTTTAAAATGATCCACTTGGCGAGACTCTCGGTCTGATCTATTATGGGGTTGCGAAAAATCGCAGAGGAGTTTCTGTTTGTGAAAATTTCTAGTAAGAGTCTGTTTTTCACTAGCCTTCTTATAGGTAGTGCATGTTTAGGTGGTTGTTACAATATCTCAACGTCCACCGATGAGGGGGCTTATTCACCGGATCACTCTCCACAACCCATCACTCGAGGCCCAAACGCGCCTGTGGACAGTGCTGAAGTGCAGCTTGCTGAAGCAGCAAGCTCAGTGAGCAGCTCATTGACATCATTGGCCCAAGTTCAGCAAGCAGCGACACCTGCAAAGCGTCCTGTTCAGCCACCGTTACCCTCAAGCTATGGAATGGGTGAAATGGTTTCTGTGAATTGGAATGGCCCTATTGGCCCATTGGTAGATAAAATTGCAGAACTCACACATTATCATGTTCGTGTATTAGGTACACCTCCTAGTATTCCGATCCTCGTGATGCTCGACGCACAGGATGTACCTATTGGTACGATCTTACAAAATGCAGGCTATCAGGCGAACAAACGCGCTGATATTGTTGTCTATCCATCAACAAAAATTATTGAATTGCGGTATGCGAAGGCGTAATGCTGGAAGGATTATGAAAAAGCTATTTCAACCATTTCTCATGCTGATCATTCTTGGCCTTGTAGGTTGCTATTCTGAACCTACAACGCCTGTTGATACTCAGTCTTTAACTGACTTAGAAAATTTATCAGCATCGAAAAAAGATAGCGAGAATTCAAAAGCGAATCAAATTCGTACCTTGGGCTTGCAAAACACAGCTCTTTCTTTGGGAGCGCAAGCGGGTCTTTCTTGGCGAGCCACTCAAATTGATCAATCCCTTTCACACAATGCAACGCGATTGGATCAAATTTTCAGTTTTAATGGGCTCTTACTTGAGCACAGCGTGCTGCCTCCTGTTTTAGCGGAAGGCGATAATACACTCAATCTTGCGGATCCTAATACTATCCGAATTTCAGATGTGACTTACCAAATTATTCAGCAAGCTCGTTTTGTAACGGTACCGCCAACCTGGCGGGATTACATCTGGATGGATTATCCACCACCGCCCGTGCCTAATTCGGCGCTTTTACCAAAAACGAAACAGGAAAAACAAATTTGGCAGCATTATGTCAATCTTGGCTGGAAAAATGGTATTGAACAAGCTAATACAATTTATGGTGAAAATTTGGGACGTTTAAAACATGATTATGAAGGGATGGTATTATATCGTAAATTGTTGGCAAAGAATATGGTGAGTCCACCCTTTGTGGCAACGACAGATTTGGGTGTGACGGGCGATAGCTCACAATTGAGCATTAATGATCATGTTCTTCGGATCACCGCGCTACCTGCACTACAAACGAATAGCCAAGCCTGGAAACCGGTGGTTGTCGAGTAATGGAAATAGTTTACTTACGTGATGAACCCGTGCGTTTTACGGCTGACGATTTTGATCGTCTCCTGGCGCATTGTTATCATCTTGGTGCTTCGGACATTACCTTGCAAACAGGAGAATCTGTTTTTGCTGAAGTTCATGGTCGTTTGATGCGCGTGACGCATCGTAGTTTATCGAATGCAGAAGTTGGGGAAATTTTAAATTATATTTATGGTCCTAATGGGACTACGCAATTATTAAGCGGCCATGATGTGGATACGCATTATGAACACCGCCCGAGCCGCGGTGAACGGTTTCGATTTCGTGTGAATGGGACGGCTTGTCAAGTTGCAGGACATCCAGGGATCCAACTTACATTGCGTGTGATCCCCAGTGAACCGCCTACATTGAGTCAATTAAATCTATCGCCTGAAATTACGCAAGCTATTGCTCCTCATCAGGGTGTGATTTATATCACGGGTGCAACTGGATCGGGTAAAAGTACGCTTTTGGCGGCCATTATTCGCGAACTTGCGGAACAAGCAGAAAGTCATCGAAAAATTCTTACTTATGAATCACCGATTGAATTTGTATTTGATGCCATTGTTAAACCTTCGGCTTTAGTTTGCCAGTCTGAAATTCCAAGGCATTTAGCGAGTTTTGCCGCAGGGGTTCGTAATGCTCTACGGCGAAAACCCATGGCGATCCTTGTGGGTGAAGCGCGTGATCCAGAAACAATTCTTGCTGTACTTGAGGCCGCATTGACAGGGCATCCGGTTTATACGACCCTGCACAGTAATGGGGTTGCAGAGACGATTCGGCGGTTGGTGACTTCTTTCCCACGCGATGAGAGAAATAGCCGTACGATCGACATCATTGAAACCATTCGCTTATCCGTATGGCAAAAATTAGTTCCAACACCTGAAGGTGGCCGTGTCGCACTGCGAGAATATTTAGTGTTTGATGAGCAAGTGCGAGATCTTTTATTGGCTGCTGATCCTGATAATATCACTGCGGTGACGCGTCAATTATTGGAAGAGCGTGGCAGGCCTATGCGTCTTGATGCCGAAGAGAAATTCAACATGGGTCTTATTGGTGAACGGGAATATAAATTATTGCTTGCTGAAACGAAGGTTGAAGCTTAATGGTTATGCGCTTTTTATGTTTTGTATTAATGGTCAATTTGAGTGTTTTAGTTTATGCGGCCCCAATTCAGCCTCAAACTCAGGCCCCTGAGCAACCAGAAAAAACAGATATTTTATTAGAGTCTCACTATCCTGTTTCCTATGTGATTCAGCCTGGTGATACATTATGGTCGATTTCATCCCAATTTTTACAAGATCCCTTGCAATGGCCACAACTTTGGCCCGGTGGCCAAGGTCCAAAAAACCTCTATCCAGGGGATATTTTGACGTTAACATTTAAGGGAACCACACCGCAGCTTTCTGTTCACGAGGGCGGTACGATTAAATTAAAACCGAGCGTGCGTAGTGTTCAGTTGAATGAACCTGTCCCCGCGATCCCATTAAATATTATCAAGCCTTATTTAGTTGATATGCAGATTATCGATCCTAAAACACTGAATAGTCTTCCAACGGTTTTGGAGGTTGAGGACGAACATGTTGTAGGTGGCGCAGGTGATTCTATTAATGTTGCCAATTTACCCTCAGGTGGGATACCTGGTAAAATGTATTTTATTTATCGAAAATTAGATACGTTTACGCTACCTGAAACACAAAAAGTGTTAGGGATTGCCATGCTAGAAATTGGCCAGGGCACACTGAGCCAAGTGGGTAATCCTGCAAGTTTATACTTAACCAGTACAAATCGCGAAGTGGAAGGCGGTGATTACATCGTGATGAAACAATCACTACCGCAGCCACAGAATTATCGGCCTCGATTACCTACTATACCGATTCGCGCAAAAATTTTATCGGTGCTTGATGGTGTCATTGAAGCAGGACAATACAATGTTGTTGTGTTGGATAAGGGATCAAAGGATGGATTGGTCGTGGGCGATATTTTAACGATCATTGAAACCAACGATGCAGTCTTGGCGGCGATGCAATCCTCAGGAAAAACATATAGTCGTCCTATTAAAAAAGAAGGAACATTAATGGTCTTTCGTACCACACCTCAAATTAGCCTAGGTTTGATCCTCGATGCAAAATTACCGATCCATGTTTTGGATGTAGCGGTGAATCCTAAGAGTGTTGGCTAATTGGTCGATAAAAAGAAGGGTGCACCAATACGTGTTGTGGTATTGGTGCAGTCTTCTTTATACTCGATAAATACGACAAATGTATAAAGAGGCTTTATGAAAAAACAAGCAACGCTTACGCCAAATGTGCTTGCTATTCTTCAAGATAAAGGTACAGAGCCTCCTTTTTCAGGGCAGTATTTAGAAAAATCATCCCGCGGGACTTTTCTTTGTCGAGGTTGTGGTCTGGCGCTTTTTCGAGCCGAACACCATTTTGTTTCAGTCTGTGGTTGGCCCAGTTTTGATGATGAATTACCAGAAGCGATTTTGCGGGAACCTGATCGTGATGGCCATCGAACAGAAATTTTATGTCATCGTTGTCACGGTCATTTAGGCCATATGTTTGAGGGTGAAAAATATACACCGAATAATCTACGCCATTGTGTGAATTCACTCGCGATTGAATTTGTGGCGGATCAAACTGTTCTAGATACGGGCGAAGCGATCTTAGCTGCCGGTTGTTTTTGGGGCGTGCAGTATTATTTGGATCAATTAGATGGTGTGTTGAAAACAGAAGTGGGTTACACGGGTGGACAAACACAATCTCCAACTTATGAAGAAGTCTGCACGAAAAAAACGGGACATTTTGAAGCGATCCGGGTGGTTTATGATTGTGCTAAATTGGCCTATGAAGATCTCTTGAAATATTTTTTTGAAATTCATGATCCAACTCAAACCGATGGCCAAGGTCCGGATTTAGGACCTCAATATCTCAGCGCGATTTTTTATGAAGATGAGAAACAAAAAAAGGAGGCTCAGGCGGTCATTGAGCAACTTCAAGCTTTAGATTATAAAGTGGCTACTCGTTTGCTTCCAGCTGCACCATTTTGGTTAGCGGAAGAATATCATCAGGATTATTATGAAAAAACGGGGAAGGAGCCTTATTGCCATGTTCGGGTGAAGCGATTTTGAAATAAAAACCCCCACCTTCCCTGGTCTCGTCAGGGATTAAGTGGCTCTAAGCGCGAGTACGCTAACCCGAAATAAAAAACCCCTCCGAAGAGGGGCTAAAGTGCTTTCAAAGCGGTCGTTTTTATTGTTTGTTTTTGTTATTTAGGTTCATTGTAGAGGGCAAACCTTAAGGGAATATTAAGGTTGAAAAAAAGAAGAAAAAAAACCCCACCGAAGTGGGGCAAAGTGCTTTCAGAGCATTTATTATTTTTCTTGTATTATTTTTGTTATTTATGGTTATGATACGGGTCTAACCTTAAGAGAACATTAAGCTATGGACAAATTCATCGACATCGCACAGGCTACCCTTCTTGAGCCTGCCGGATTGACCGAAAACCAACTTACCTCGGTTCTCGGACAAATCTTAGGTAATCAAGTTGATGCGGCTGATCTTTATTTTCAAACCAGTGAGCATGAATCCTGGGTTCTCGAAGATGGCATCATCAAGGAAGGTGGGTATAACATTGAGCGTGGTGTAGGCGTGCGAGCACTGACGGGCGAAAAAACAGGCTTTGCTTATTCTGACGACATTCTTCTGCCAGCCTTAGAACAAGCTGCCAGTGCTGCACGTAGTATTGCTCGGCATGGCGGCCAACAATCTGTTCGTGCGTGGAAAAAGGTGGAAGGACATGCCTTGTATACGGCTCAAAGTCCGTTCAATGTATTAACTGAAGATGAACGCATTGCCTTGCTTCGCCAAGTCGATGCGTGCGCTCGTGATTGTGATCCACGCGTCAAACAAGTGATTGTGAGCCTCAATGGTCTGCATGAAGTGATTCTGGTTATGAACAGTGAAGGCCAATTAGCAGCTGATGTTCGGCCCCTGGTGCGTTTAAATGTGAGCGTGATTGTCGAAGAAAATGGCCGACGTGAACAAGCCTCGTTTGGGGGCGGACTTCGAGGTGATTATCGATATTTTGTTGAAGACGATCGTGGTCTTGCCTATGCACGTGAAGCGGTGCGCCAAGCCCTCGTGTTATTACAAGCTATTCCTGCACCTGCAGGAACTATGCCTGTTGTACTTGGATCTGGCTGGCCGGGTGTCTTGTTGCATGAAGCGGTTGGGCATGGCCTTGAGGGTGATTTTATTCGCAAAGGCAGTTCTGCATTTGCAGGGCGCGTGGGTGAACGTGTGGCAGCACCGGGATGCACGGTCGTTGATAATGGCACGCTCGCCAATCGTCGAGGTTCATTGAATATCGATGATGAAGGCACGCCCACATCCTGCACAACCTTGATCGAGAATGGGATTTTAAAAGGATTTCTACAAGATAAATTAAATGCTCGTTTAATGGGTGGAGCAAGTACAGGTAATGGGCGGCGTGAATCTTATGCACACTTACCGATGCCGCGGATGACCAACACCTACATGTTACCTGGCCCTTATGCACCCGAGGAAATTATTGCGACCGTTAAGCGTGGGATCTATGCCGTGAATTTTGCAGGTGGGCAAGTGGATATCACCTCGGGCAAATTTGTATTTTCAGCCAGTGAAGCGTATTTAATCGAAAACGGTAAGATCACGGCGCCGATCAAGGGCGCTACCTTGGTGGGCGATGGTCCCGATGTTTTAACCAAGGTTTCGATGATCGGTTCTGATCTTAAGTTAGATGAGGGCGTCGGTGTGTGTGGCAAGGAAGGCCAGAGTGTTCCAGTGGGTGTTGGACAGCCCACATTAAAGATTGATCAGTTGACCGTGGGTGGTACTCATTCATGACCACCGTTCGCATCGTGACGATTGGAGCTGAAGCCACAGGCCAACGGATCGATAATTATTTATTAACACAATTCAAACGCGTGCCTCGAAGCCGTGTCTATCGTGTCTTGCGAAAAGGTGAAGTGCGCGTGAATAAAAAACGCGTGGATGCAGATTATCGTTTGCAAGAAGGCGATGTTGTGCGTTTGCCGCCTATTAAAGATTCAGAAGGGCCAACAGTAATCGTCGATCCACGAAAAGTGGCGCAGACCAAACAATGTATTCTGTATGAAGATGAACATTTATTAGTACTGAATAAACCCTCAGGCCTGGCAGTTCATGCAGGAAGCGGTATTGAAAGTGGCCTGATCGAGTTGTTGCGTGCGCGCGAAGGTCAGTCGGGTTTTTTAGAATTAGTACATCGTTTGGATCGTGAGACCTCAGGTTGTTTGCTGTTAGCGAAAGATCGCAAAACTCTTCTTGCATTACATCAACTTTTGCGTGAAGGGCAAATCACAAAACGTTATCTGGCATTGGTTGTTGGGTGTTGGGAAAAAAGTCTGCGCATTGATGCTCCTCTTCGCCGGACAGAATCCAAAATAGGTACAAGTGTGTGTGTTGCAGAAGATGGCTCATCTGCAATCACTGATTTTAAACCATTGCAACATTTTCAAAGCTGGACCTTGGTGCAAGCTGAACCTTTAACGGGTCGTACGCATCAGATCCGCGTTCATGCCGCACATGCAGGTCACCCCATTGCGGGAGATGATAGATACGGCGATTGGTCTTTAAATAAACAGTTAAAAGTGCAAGGCTTGAACCGATTATTTTTACATGCTGTTTCTATTTCGTTTTACTTGGATCATTTAAAGAAAGATTTTTCATTTAAAGCCGATTTGGATCCGATTTTACAGAGATTTATTGAGAATTTAGTTTAGGGTCTGTTTACATTGACTCTCCTAGCTGCAAAAAAGGTAAAATCGGCACAAATTGACGCTCTCAAGTAGATTTCGCACTTGAAATTTAATTGCCTCAACAGAAATTCGCATTTAGGGCCTGAAACTGCTTTGTGGTATTGGTGTGGCCTTCACTGTAACCCTTTATGACTAAATTCGGAAACATGTTATACTAAAACTAGGGGTCGTAAATTTCCAGCAAGTAAGGATTTATCATGCAAATAACATTTAAAGGTCGTCACATTGAAATCACAGACGCCCTACGCACGACAGTCACTGAAAAACTCAGCCGACTGAGCCGCCACTTTCCAAGCATCATCAGCATCGATGTCACCCTCGGTGTTGAAAAATTAGAACAATGGGCAGAAGCCCAGGTCCATGTTCCTGGTACCCATCTACAAGCCAGTGCACAATCAAAAGACTTGTATGAAGCCATTGATCTGCTGTATGAAAAATTAAAAAAGCTTGTGGATAAACACAAGGACAAACTTAAAGATCACCATTAGGCAACACTATGCTCAATCTCGATGAACAGCTCACCGTCCATGGTGTGTACATGGAAGTTTTGGGCCTTGGAGTCCTCTTAACGGGTGAAAGCGGTATCGGTAAGAGTGAGTTGGCGCTGGACCTCATCAATAGAGGGCACACCCTTATTGCCGATGATGCACCAGCTTTCCACAAAAGCACCAACGATGCAATCATCGGCAGTTGTCCTTCCGTCTTGCAAGATTTTCTTGAAGTACGAGGGATCGGTATTTTAAATATTCGTGCTATGTTTGGTGATACTGCGATTCGCGAAAGTAAGCGGCTGCGGCTCATCATTCAATTGGTCGTCTTAAGGGACGAACAATTGTATAAAATGGATCGCCTTCATGGGATGCACCGCTCGCGCAATATTCTCGGTGTTGATATTCCCGAAGTCACCGTACCGGTTGCGCCAGGACGAAATTTGGACATCCTTGTTGAAGCTGCTGTGAGAAATGAAATTTTAAAACGTAATGGCTATCATGCAAGTGATGAATTTTTACAACGGCAAGCGGCCGTTATGGATCAGGATTAAGAAGCGTGGAAATATTACTCAGCAACGATGATGGCGTGCTCGCCATCGGTTTGACGACTCTCGCAAAACATCTCTCTCAAATCGCAAGACTCCATGTGGTTGCCCCCGATCGCAATCGCAGTGGAGCGAGCAACTCGTTGACTTTGGATAATCCACTGCGGATCAAAACACTGGACAATGGATTCATCAGCGTTGAAGGTACGCCAACGGATTGTGTCCATTTAGCAATCACCGGTTTACTCGAGCGCTCGCCTGACATGGTGGTTTCGGGGATCAATGCGGGTGCCAATTTAGGTGATGATGTTTTGTATTCGGGCACCGTTGCTGCCGCCACACAAGGGCGTTTTCAAGGGTTGCCTGCCATTGCAATGTCATTGGCGGGCAAGGATCTACGTCACTATGATACGGCTGGACAAGTGGCGCTGTTGATTGTGCAACAACTTCTCAAAGTGCCATTACCGGTCGATACGATCTTGAATGTGAATGTCCCCGATGTACCCTTTGATGAGATCAAGGGATTTGAAGTGACGCGTTTAGGCACGCGGCACTGTGCGGAACCGACCATTAAAATGCAAGATCCACGAGGGAATTTTATTTATTGGGTGGGGCTTTCAGGTGCTGAGAATGATGCAGGAGTAGGTACGGATTTTCATGCGATCAATTCTGGCAATGTTTCTATTACACCCATGCACGTTGATCTCACGCACTATCAGGCCTTTGATCGGCTATCGCAGTGGGTGCGCAGTTTATCGATTGACGACTAAGAGATCCACGCATTCTCTTGTAATCGCGCAAAGATACATTTACAAGATTTTTTGCATCTGTTATTAACATCATGTTGACTGAGTTTTTTAACGATTCCTATGGGGAGGTCGGTCGCATGCTGGATCTAGAGGACGAATGCACAATGGAACTTCGAAAAAATAATTCTATTCGCGCGGCCGGTAGTCGGACCAAAAAAAAACCGGATATTTCTCCAGAATCCGATCTATTGGTGGATGTGCCAGAGACTGATATCGATCTATCATTTCTTCCTGAAGATGAAGAAAAGATCAATGAAGTTTTACCGGAAGAAGTTATTTTTGAAGCATTTACTGAGGCAGTAGAAGATATCGCTGAACCTGATCCCTTTCCTCAGCCCGTTCGTCGACGTGTGGGTTCTACTGAACGCGATATGGATGCAACACAACTTTATTTAAGTGAAATTGGTTTTTCGCCGCTGCTTTCTGCGGAAGAAGAAGTTCATTTTGGTCGTCTTTCTTTACAAGGAAATACGGCTGCACGCCAACGGATGATTGAAAGTAATTTACGGCTCGTGGTCAAGGTGGCTCGGCGTTATTGCAATCGAGGTCTTGCACTGCTTGATTTGATCGAAGAAGGCAATTTAGGTTTGATCCGCGCTGTTGAAAAATTTGATCCTGAGCGTGGGTTTCGATTTTCAACCTACGCCACATGGTGGATCCGTCAAACGATTGAGCGTGCGATCATGAATCAAACACGCACGATACGGTTGCCGATCCATGTGGTCAAAGAATTAAATTTTTATTTGAAAGCTGCGCGTGAATTGTCACAAACGCTGGATCATGATCCAAGCCCTGAAGAAATTGCAGCCGCGGTTGATCGGCCTGTTGCCGATGTAAAACGTATGTTAAGCCTGAATGAAAAAATTACGTCCGTGGATACGCCTGTTGGCAAAGATGCGGATCGTCTTTTGGTTGACACCTTGGCGGATGATAATAATTCTGATCCGGCTGAATTATTACAAGATGAAAACTTAAGTCAAAGTATTGATTCGTGGATTAATAGCTTGTCGGAAAAACAACACGAGGTGATTGTGCGTCGCTTCGGGTTACAGGGCCATGAGCGTGCAACGCTTGAAGATGTGGGCAAGGAAATTGGATTGACACGAGAACGCGTTCGCCAAATTCAAGTTGAAGCCCTGCGAGCATTGAAAAAAATACTCGAAAGTGAAGGGATTTCGGAAGAGATTTTTAAGTGAAAAATAGTCGTCATTGCAGAATGCTAATGCTATAGCTGTTACTTTCTTGATAGGTTGGGTGCGTTTTTTCGGTCGAAAATAAGCTATGTGTTGCTAAGAATTTTTTATATTTTTGAGTTAAATGATCGAAAGGATTATTGTTGTGTACACCTTGCAACCTTTGTTCTACGTTACTCTTTCCTTTTAAAGCTAAGTCCTTAGGGGTTTCATCAAATTCATTTTTTTTATTGATGTCAGCATTTTTTCTGATAAGAGCTTTAACTACATTAAAATGGCCTTCTCTAGCAGCGTAGTGTAGTGGTGTTTCATTATAATTATCTTCAATATCAGGGTTAACGCCAAGGTTAAGGAGTAAAATTACAATTGCAGTATGGCCGTTTTTTGCAGCAATATGAAGGGCTGTGCATTCATCGTCATTATCTGTGATGCTGAAAATATCAATAGCTTTTTCTTGGACTAAGTAGCGAACAATATAAATGCTCCCATGACGGGCAGCTAGATGAAGCGCATTTTCCCCTTTATCATTTGTTGTTTTATTCAGATCAATGCCATGTTTGGTAATGATAATCTTTAAAGTTGTCAGGTTGTTGTTTTTTATGGCGTTAAAAAATAATTCTTCAGGCGAGAGTGGTAATTCTACGATCTCAATAGTGCGGTTTTCTTCAATCTCATGGGTTGTGTAAGTAGATAATATAGCCAAAGATTGTTCACTTTCGAAATCAAAATCAAATTTTGTTGTAGTGTCCATCGGTATGGGTAATTTTTGAAAAGTATCTGGCATTTTTTAATTCCAATGATTGTTATTTAACCTAAATTCGGCAGTAGATTACAACTGCCGAATTTAGGTTTATAGCATTTTGATCTAGCCCCGATTTGTCGGAGACCTTGTTAAGAGAGTAAAATCTGTTAAACGAGGTGAACGATGAGTGAGAAAAATAAGGTCAAAGCCAAGACCCGAAAAAAATATAGTCCCCAATTCAAAGAGCAAGTGCTTGAACGCGTAGCGAAAGATGGAGTCTCTCAAGTTGCCAAGGATTTAGGTCTTGCCGAAGCGATGATTTATTCATGGCGAGCCAAGCGCAAACAAGGCGGAGATACGCTAGAAAATCAAAAGCTCCAACAGGCTGAGATGGCTCGGTTGAAACGAGAAAATAGCCGATTACAAGAAGAAAATTCATTCTTAAAAAAAGCGGCAGCGTACTTTGCGAAAGACACGAAGTGAGGTACGCGATGATCAAACAACATTCGACGTGTTATTCAATTGGGCGCATGTGTCATCTTTTAGGCGTTTCTTCGAGCGGTTATTACGATTGGCTAGGTCGTAAACCTTCAGCACGAAAACAAGCGAATATCGAGCTGACACAGCAGATTAAAACTATTTTTGACCAAGAGAAATCACGCCCAGGCGCGATGCGAATTTATCAACGTTTAAAGGCGCAAGGTCACACGGTGGGTCGTCACCGGATTGCACGATTAATGCGTGAGAATCAATGGCGTGCACGCGCAGCTAAGAAATACAAAGCCACGACGAACAGCAACCATCGACTACCTGTTGCGCCTAATTTATTACAACAAAACTTTGAGGCCACGAAACCTGATGAGAAATGGGTCAGCGATATCACGTACAGTGTGCCCGGAGTTTTACAGCAGCATGGAAGCTTAAAGAGAACCACGAATCTATTTGAAATTCTTTTACAATGAGGAGGAAATAAACATGTACAAGACGGTGCTTAGCTGTGTAAGCGCCTGAGTCTGAGCGGCAGTGACTTACCGTATGCTGATAAGGTGATGTAACCCGCTGACAAAGGGAAGTGAGATGAACTCGATAAATCAAGATGCTTCCCAAGACTAAGTACTGAACGGATGAAGAACATGAACCCATTAACCCGCATCTATGGGCTGAAATGTCGCCACTGCCTACTCGAGTTAATAGGCAGTATAACGTTGTAACTTCCATTATATGTATGGATGGAAATACCGCCTAGCCAATGAGACGTAGCGCATTGGCTACAGATGAATGTTACACCACAGTTCTACATTCAAACGTTATCACCTTACAGCACGATAAGGTTAAAGATTGCGATGGGCATCCAAAACAGTATGGTTGAGTTCAAATAGGTAAACCGGGGAAGATTTATTTGGATGATTAAGAGAGCATGACCTCAATGACAAATAAATCGGCGGAGTGTTCGTAGTAGTCGGAGGTGGGGAAAGCCTATCACAGGGCGAAGGGACACAGCTTAATTAATCTGCGTCAGCAGACTATCTGAAAATAGGAGGTGAAGACCTTGATCATCAGTGAAATGCAACGCAAATTAGCAACATGGACTGCAGCGGATAAAACGCGACGAGTGAATCGGCTGCTGCGTCTCATCAGCGATCCTGACTGGCTCAAAGAAGCAGCAGAAATCACTCTATCTTCAAAAGGCGCTCATACACCTGGAGTTGATGGGATCACTAAATTCAAATTGCAGGAAACGTTGACTACATGTCTGACTAAAATTAGAAATGATTTATTGTCAGGCGACTATCAACCGCAACCGGCAAAAAGAGTTTACATTCCTAAAGCGAATGGTAAATTACGGCCGCTAGGTATTCCCACACTACAAGATAGAATAGTGCAAAGAGCCATGTTAATGGCCATGGAACCCATATGGGAGAACGATTTTCATTCACTATCCTATGGATTCAGGCCAGAACGCAGCGTTCACCATGCTATTCGTACGGTAAAGCTACAGTTAACTGATTCAAATGAAACCAGAGGACGCTGGATCATTGAAGGTGATTTATCCAGTTACTTTGATACGGTACATCACAAGTTACTGATGAAGTGCATACGTAAACGGATCAACTGCAAACGCTTTAATGATTTGTTGTGGCGCTTTATTAAAGCTGGACACGTCGAGAAAAATCTATTCTATGCAGCGAGTGAAGGAGTTCCGCAGGGAGGAGTGATCTCGCCATTATTATCAAACATCATGCTCAATGAGTTTGATCAATATCTGGATGAATGCTACCTCAGTAAGAAAGCACGGAAAGACCGATGGTATTGGAATCACAGTATCAAAATTGGTCGGAAACCGGCTATCGAGCAAAAGAGAGAATGGAAACCCGCTGTTGCTTATTGCCGTTATGCCGATGATTTTATAGTCATCGTCAAAGGCACAAAAGAGGAAGCAGCCATCATCCGCGAACAATGCCGAGCATTTCTGGAAAACAAACTCAAACTCACATTAAATAGGGATAAAACCCGTATTACTCATGTGAATGACGGGTTCATTTTTCTAGGGCACCGGCTTGTACGCAAACGGGGACCGAAAGGCAATATGCGAGTAGTCACGGGCATTCCTGCGACGAAATCGAAAGCCTTTGCTCACTCTTTGAGTCAAGAATTATCGGCAGATTACAGTCATAGCAAGATTGATAAAGTAGAAAAGCTTAATCAGAAATTAACTGGCTGGGCACAGTTTTACTGCTTCACTGATTTCACGGCCAAAGTTTACAGTAAAATAGACCGAATTATTTTCTGGAAACTGGCTCACTGGCTGGCGCGTAAATACCGTTGCAGCATCAAGTCATTGATGAAACGATGGTGCAAACGGCCCGCAGAAAGCAAAGCTAAAACATGGGTACTGTTTGGCAAAACCAACAAAGGTAATTTGTGTGGCGTCTCATTATATCGATTAGTGAGCAGCCCTAAACGCACCTTCCGTTGGCGGCTGCCAGAGGTCAACCCTTATCTTAGAGATGAAATCAGAAATACAATCACCTCTCGCTATGCTGATGTTGCTATGGCAGTTAGTCCATAGTTAAGTGGAGAGCCGTATGCGCTGAAAGGTGCACGTACGGTTCGGAGAGGAGAGGCAGAGAAATAGTGCGACTACGCTCTGCCTCTTACTCTACTCTGGACGGATGAAGGCTGGCTTTACCTCGCTGTGGTGATGGATTTATATTCGCGTAAAGTCATTGGCTGGGCGTTGTCTGAACGCATGACGACACCCTTAGTCAGCAATGCTCTGATGATGGCTTTATGGCAACGTAAAATGCCTCGAGGCGTGATCATTCATTCTGATCGCGGGAGTCAATATTGTTCGGGCGATTACCAAAACCTGCTGAAGCAACATGGGCTAATTTGTAGCATGAGCAAACGGGGAGATTGTTTTGATAATGCGGCTATGGAAAGTTGGAATCATAGCTTTAAGGTTGAAGCGATACACGGTGAGAAATTCAAAACACGCGATGAAGCTAAACATCAGGTGTTTGATTACATTGAAGTGTATTATAATCGAACGCGTCTTCATTCTAAACTTGGATATTTAAGTCCGGTTAATTTTGAAGAGCTAAAAGTGGCTTAGCAAAGTCTCCGGTAATTCGGGGTTGGAT
>JAKBBU010000040.1 GCA_021808365.1 Pseudomonadota bacterium | reverse complement strand
CAGCCTTCCCTGTTGTAGATTTCTAAACTCGGGAAATGGTATTAAACCTATTTTGCAGTATACTACCTCACAAAGTTTTTAAACTAGAACCTATTTTCCAAGTTTAAGTTGGTCACAGAAGGTTGTTCCAATGCGTGTTGTGGCATTGGAACAACCTTCTGTGACCAACTTAAACTTGGAAAATGGTAACTAAAAGATGAACATGCAAAACCAACACCACACCCCCATGATGCAACAATACCTTCGCATCAAAGCACAACACAACGACATGCTCCTCCTCTACCGCATGGGCGATTTCTACGAACTCTTCTTCGACGATGCACAACGCGCCGCAAAACTACTCGATATCACCCTCACCCATCGCGGCCAATCCGGAGGTGAACCCATCCCCATGGCGGGCGTCCCCTACCACGCCGTCGAAAACTACCTCGCCCGACTCATCAAACAAGGCGAATCCGTCGCCATCTGCGAACAAATGGGAGATCCCGCGCTATCTAAAGGTCCCGTCGAACGCCAAGTCACCCGCATCATCACACCCGGCACACTCAGCGACGAAGCCCTCCTCGAAGAACGCCAAGAACAACTCCTCTGCGCACTTCACCAAAAAAAAGACCACTACGGCATCGCCACACTCGACATCGCCAGTGGTCGATTCCACATCCTCGAAATCAAAGGTGAAGAATCACTCGCCAGCGAACTCGAACGCCTCAACCCTGCGGAGCTTCTCATCAGTGAAAACTTACCTGCTGAACCCCGCACACGTTGTCTGTGCATCAAACGCCGCCCACGTTGGGAATTTGAAGAACGCCACGCGAAACAACTTCTCAACCAACACTTCCACACCCAAACCCTTGAAGGATTTGGGTGCGAACATTTACCGCTCGCCCTCATCGCCGCAGGCTGCATCCTCCAATACTGCAAAGAAACTCAACGCAGCGCACTTCCGCATATCAACCGCATCCAAATTGAAGACCGACAAGACAGCGTCATTCTCGACATCCACACACGACGCAACCTCGAACTCTCGCGTAATTCCACGCAAGGTAAAGAACACACCTTACAAAGCGTTTACGACCACACCGTCACCCCCATGGGAAGCCGATTATTTTCACGCTGGTTACAACGCCCACTACGCGATCACGACATTTTACGTGAACGCCAAGCAGCCATTACTGCTCTGCTCGACGAACGCACACAAAATAATCTTCAAACTCATTTACGATCCATTGGCGATATGGAACGCATTCTCGGACGAATTGCATTACGATCCGCACGGCCGCGCGATCTTGCACAACTCCGCCGAGCTTTAGAACAACTCCCTCATTTACGCGATCATTTAAATTCACTTCATGCGCCCTTATTAATTGAACTTCGAAAAAAACTCGGGGATTTTAGCGCCCTTCATGATCACCTCGCTCGTGCTTTAATCGAAAATCCACCTGTTTTATTGCGCGATGGCAATGTGATCGCCGAAGGTTTTGATCCAGAACTCGATGAATTACGCGCGCTCAGCGATGACGCGACTGGTTTTTTAATCAAACTCGAAAACGAAGAACGTGAACGCACAAAACTTTCCACGCTCAAAGTTGGTTACAACCGCGTGCAAGGTTATTACATCGAACTCAGCCGTGGCCAAGCCTCGCAAGCACCTGTACACTACATGCGCCGACAAACCCTCAAAAATGTCGAGCGCTACATTACTCCTGATTTAAAATCATTCGAAGATAAGGTCTTAAGCAGCAAAAGTCGCGCACTTGCCCGCGAAAAACAATTATATGAAGAATTACTTGACCGATTACATGAAGAATTACATGAACTACAAATTTGCGCTGAAAGCATTGCAATTTGCGATGTACTCACCAACCTCGCCGAACGCGCAAACCGATTTAATTTAGTTGCTCCTCAATTTGTTACCGAGCCTTTAATTGACATTCGTGGCGGCCGACACCCTGTCATCGAACATGTTTCGCAAGCTCCCTTCGTCACCAATGACACGCATTTAAATCCTGGACATCACATTAAAATCATCACGGGTCCAAACATGGGTGGAAAATCAACCTATATGCGACAAACGGCTTTAATTGTTTTACTCGCCTATATCGGCAGTTTTGTGCCCGCACAATCCGCAACCATCGGTCCCATTGATCGCATTTTCACACGCATCGGCGCTGCTGATGATTTAGCACAAGGTCGCTCAACGTTTATGGTCGAAATGATCGAAACGGCAGCGATTTTAAATAATGCAACGGCTCAAAGCCTCGTTTTACTTGATGAAATCGGCCGTGGAACGAGCACCTTCGACGGCCTCGCGCTAGCTTGGGCTTGCGTCGAACACATCGCTTTGCGCGTCAAAGCCCTTACCTTATTTGCAACACATTATTTCGAACTTACGCATTTACCGAATCATTTCGACGGTGTTTCTAATTTACATTTACGTGCCGTTGAACATCACGATGATATTGTTTTTCTTTACACCGTTCATCCAGGACCCGCCAGCCAAAGCTACGGCCTACAAGTTGCGCAATTAGCGGGTGTACCAAAATCCGTCATTCAAGCTGCAAAATTAAAACTCGCACAACTTGAAACAAATTTAAAACCATCTGTACCCACACAAATTCCAACTTATGAAGACCCAGAAAACTCTGAACTTCTCAAATTTATTGACTCTATCGATCCCGACGAACTCAATCCCAAGCAAGCACTTGAAATTATTTACCAATTAAAACGGGAATTTGCATGAGCCCTCTCGACTACTGCCAAACCGAACATGCTCCTCGCGGCACCACCCTCTACTACAGTCTCCACTTCCTCAAGCCCAAACACAAAAACGCCTTACTTCCTGTTTTTGCCTTCACAAAAACCATTCAAAATATCCCAAATACAAAAGAACCCGAAATCGCCAAAACACAACTCCATTGGTGGCTTAACGAAATACAAAACATCAACAATCCCACACACCCCATCACCCAAGCTCTCAAACCCATTATCCAAAAATACGAACTTCCTCTCGAATTATTTCAAGAACACATCCAAGGCATCCTGCAAACCATGCACTACCAAGCGTATCACCACTTTAGCGACCTCGTACAACACGCCCACCGCCTCACCTATGCACCGTCGCAACTCAATGCAAAAATACTCGGTGTCGAAGATAAAGAAACCTCCATCTTCCTCCATCAATGCGGCCTTGCACTTACCCTCTGTGAACTGATTTGGACACTGCGTAATGATGCGCTACGTGGCTACGTTTATTTTCCAACGGAAGACCTCTCCCGATTTGACCTCACAGCCACTTCGATTCTTGATGAACAAAATCAAGGATCCGTAAAAAACCTCTTAAACTTCGAAGCCCATCGCGCACGCGAAATCTACCAAGCTGCATTACAGGAATTACCGAAACAATCGCGATATGAGCTTCATCCCTACTTGATTCAAGCGGCAATTAGCTTTAAATTACTCGACGAGATTGAAAAAGACGGGTTTCAAGTATTTAAACACCAAATTGCGTTAAAACCCATCACAAAAGCGTGGATTGCTTGGAAAACGCACAGGCGTGAAAAACATAAGGCAGTGCCTCAAAGAGGTTGATCCGTTTGAATTTTACAAACCCTGTGCCACATGGATGTGGGACAGGAGCCTACATGGACGTATTGACGGCGTATTTGGAAAATTCAAACGGATCAACCTCTTTGGGGCACTGCCAAACACAACACAAAGGAAAAACGATGATCGACAAAAAACACATCCTCATCACCGGTGCTTCCAGAGGTATTGGTCTTGCTATCGCCAGACGCTTACAAAAACCCAGTAACGCACTCCACTTAATTGCACGCTCAATCACTCCAAGCCCAGAACTTGAAGATGCCTATCTTTACTCTATCGATTTGACTAATCCCATACACATCACCGAATTACAAAAAAAGATTGAACGCAACACACCCAAGATCGATGTCTTGATCAACAATGCTGGATGTTATGTCGAAAAATCACTTGAAGACACGGACATCCGCGATTTTGATCAACTCTTTTATACAAATTTAAGAGGACCCATGCTCCTCACTCAAGCCCTCTTGCCTCTGCTTGGACTTGCAAAAGCACCTCTCATCATCAACGTCTCATCTTCTGGTGCACTCAACACGGGACACCATGGGAACACACATGCTGTATATGCGGCCAGCAAAGCTGCGCTCACCCGTTTTTCTGATGCGATGCGTGAAGAATTCAATCGTAAACACATTCGAATCACCACACTGCACCCTGCTGGTGTTAACACCTGGAATGCTGAAAATCCTGCAGCATTACTAATCCCAGAAGATATTGCTTACACCGTACAACATGTAGTGGATAGTCATCCGCGTTGTCAATTTAGCAATATTGAAATGGCTGCAGTTGATGCTCATCGATGAAGCGGAACGTCTTGAAGCCCTCGATCCGCGGCAATCATTTATTGTACAAGCGCCTGCTGGATCGGGCAAGACAGAATTACTAACACAACGTTTTTTAGTTCTACTCTCTCAAGCTACTCACCCTGAAGAAATCATTGCGATCACCTTCACTCGCAAAGCCGCCGCTGAAATGAAAGATCGCATTTTAAGTGCCTTAAAATCTGCTGCAAATAATGAAATAAAAACCACGAAAACATTTGAGCTTGCACAAGCTGCTTTAAAACGATCTCTTGAATGCAAATGGGATCTATTTAATAATCCTCAGCGTCTACGCATTCAAACTATCGATTCTCTCTGCGCAACCCTCGTCCAACACATGCCGCTGTTCAGCGGATTAGGTTGTCAGCCAACTATTGATCCTGAACCACGCGCGGCTTATGAAAAAGCAGCTCAAGCGATTTTAGAACAACTCGAGAATAATTTGCCGTGGTCTCAATATATCGCTTATTTATTAGCACATTTAGATAATCGTGGAGATCTTTTTGTCGAACTTCTAGCTGATATGCTCGCACAACGCGAACAATGGCTGCCTTATCTTTCCGGGATCAGTAAAGATGCTGAATTAAGAAATATGCTCGAATCGGGCTTAAAAACAGTGGTTGAGGAAACCTTAATAGCCGCGTATTCTCTTTTTTCACCTGAGCATTTAAAATGTATATTTGAATTGATGCAATTTGCAGCCGATCAACTTCAAGATGATGCTCTTATAGCATTTCTCACCTTGATCAAGGACAGAGAAAACTGCACCAATGCCACAACACGCATTGGTGCAGTTTTCTCTGTCCTTGATCAAGGTGAGAAATGCAAAACACTAACTCTTTTAAAAGGATCTTCTGATCATCTCCATCATTGGAAAACACTCGCTAATTTTTTATTAACAAGAGAAGGACAATGGCGCAAACGAATTGATAAAAACCTAGGGTTTCCGCCTGAAAGTGCGGGCCGAACACCTGAAGAAAAATCCCTGTATAAATTAAAAAAACAAGGTTTCACAGAATTATTAAATGAACTTATCGAACACGATGCGCTGCTTCGTGTGCTCAATGCGATTCTCGAATTACCTGAAGCGAGTTACACCGAACAACAATGGCAGATCGTTTCAGCGCTGGTTCATCTTCTACCGCTGGCCGCCGCGCAATTACGCTTAGTATTTCAAGAAAACGGTCATGTTGATTTTTCAGAAATCAGTATGGCTGCGTGCACAGCCCTGGGCACGTTGACTGAACCCACTGATTTAGCCCTTCGATTAGATCACCAAATCAAACATCTTTTAATCGATGAATTTCAAGATACCTCGATTGCGCATTTTCGCCTGCTTGAACATTTAATTGCAGGTTGGGCAGAACATGATGGCCGAAGTTTATTTCTCGTCGGCGATCCGATGCAATCGATCTACCGTTTTCGCGATGCCGAAGTTGGTCTTTTTTTGCAAGTTCGCGAATGCGGTATGGGATCAATTCGGCTTAAAAGCCTTCAATTATCTGTTAATTTTCGATCACAACAAAAAATTGTGGATTGGACGAATCAAACTTTTACTCACGTTTTTCCCAAAAGACCCGATAAAAATCAAGGTGCGATTCCTCTGCAACCTTCTGTAGCTAAACATGAAGCATCAAGTGGTTCCATTTCACTTCAATTAGCGCAGGATGATGCACAAAGTACAGCGATGCTGCTCGATTTTATTCAAAGCTATCGTGTGAACAATCCCGAACATCAAATCGCAATCTTAGTTCGTGCACGCACGCATTTAAATGACATTTTACCGGCAATCAAGGCGGTGCACCTGCCTTATCGTGCCGTTGAAATTGAAACGTTTGGCTACCGCGCTGTGATTCAAGATCTGTGGACATTAACCTGTGCCCTTTTATATTTGGGTGATCGTTTATCTTGGTTAGCCCTACTTCGCGCACCTTTTTGTGGGTTTACACTTTCTGATTTAGCTATTCTCGCGCCTCAACATAAAAAATTAACCGTACTTGAACAATTGCATGATCCGAAAAATAATTTAAGCCCAGAAGGTCGAGTTCGTTTATCGCGGATCATGCCAATTTTAGATCACAGTCTCGCACAGCGGTTTCGCTATTCATTAAGTGACTGGGTTGAAGGTACGTGGTTGGCGCTCGGTGGGCCTGCTTGTCTTGAACAAAGTAATGATTTAAAAGATGCGGAACATTTTTTTAATTTATTAAGTGAATTTGAACAAGGTGGTGATTTACTAGATCGTACAGCATTTGAAAAAAAACTTGAATCGCTTTATGCGAATGCTTCTAGCACCGATCTAAATCCGATCGAGATTATGACGATCCATAAAGCGAAAGGTCTTGAATTCGATACCGTGATCCTGCCTGAATTACATCGAAAACCTGCGATATCTGATCCTAAACTTTTACTTTGGAAGACCCATCAATCTGTAAAAGGTTTATCCTATCTTCTACTCGCACCGATTCGCCCCAAACATCAGGATCGTGATCCTTGTTATCATTATTTACAACAAATTGAGAATCAACGTCATGCTCATGAAACAGGTCGCTTACTTTATGTGGCTGCCACGCGCGCAAAACATACGCTTTTTATGATTGCGAAGGCTGACATTGATGGTGAGGCTTACCGTACTCCTACTTCGGGAAGTTTATTATCACACCTTTGGAAAATTTGTGAACCTAAACCTGCATTAAATGAATACACATCATCTCTTTCGGACGAAAATGATAAACCCAAGCTGTTCAAACGATTAACCTCTGATTGGGCACCGCCATTTTCATTACCCGATTATCAACCTGAATTTACATTAAACTCACCCTCATTTATTTCCTGGCAATCACCCACAGCACGTTATATCGGCATAGTGATCCATCGGCTTTTACAAACCATGGGAATGCGTGGATTGGATGAAGCACGTTGTTGGGATTTGGATGATTTAAAAAAACAATGGAAGGTTGAATTGCTGCGGTTAAATCTCTCTGTCTTAGATTTGGAATTTTCTATTCATCAGATTGCTTTTTCTTTTCAACAAGTTTTAGATGATCCTCGATCGATGTGGTTATTTAGTCGTGATCATAAAGATGTTCATAATGAATGGGAATTATGTTATGAATTCGAAGGTGTTGATCGAAAAGTAATTTTAGATCGCAGTTTCATTGATACTCAGGGCGTTCGTTGGATCATCGATTATAAAACATCATATTGCGATGAAAAAAATAGGACCTCATTTTTACTGGAAGAGCAATTACGGTATAAACCACAATTAGAGCATTATGCGAAAGTTATTCAAAAGATTGAGAAAAATCCTATTAAATTGGGGCTTTATTTTCCGTTGATGCGTGAGTGGGTGGAATGGGTTCCCGCGTAGGTCCCGGGCGGCCTACAGATGAGGAATTAAAAACCTAGAACCTGATTGGGATGAATATAGAACCATTTTTTGATTTTCTATACTCCGCGCGGGGTATAGCTACTGAAATCCCCAAAAATCGGTTAGAATGCAAAGATTAGATCTAAAAAGGCGATACAATGGACACACTTCACATGACGGGCGGGGCGCCTCTATGCGGCGAAGTTCGTATTTCTGGCGCAAAAAATGCTGCTCTGCCCATTCTGGCTGCCAGCCTCTTGGCGGATGAACCCGTCAGCATTGGTAACATTCCCCACCTGCATGATATCACTACGATGATGAAGATCCTCAGCAGCATGGGCGTTCAATGGACTATGCATGATGGGATGACGCTGGAGATCCAACCACAAACCTTACAAAACCAGTGTGCTCCCTATGAGCTCGTCAAAACCATGCGAGCCTCAGTCCTTGTTCTTGGGCCCTTACTCGCCAGACATGGCATTGCTGAAGTCTCGTTGCCGGGCGGCTGTGCGATTGGTGCGCGACCTGTTGATATCCACATTCGTGGAATGGAAGCTTTGGGTGCGCAGATCAGCATCGTCAACGGTTATATTCAAGCGCGTTGCCCACAACGTCTTCGTGGGACGACATTTGTATTTGATAAAATTACGGTCACAGGCACTGAAAATATGCTTATGGCGGCCTGTCTCGCGCAAGGCCAAACGATTTTAAAAAATGCGGCACGTGAACCTGAAGTTCAAGATTTAGCGTCGTTTTTAAATACCTTGGGAGCAGATATTCAAGGTGCTGGAACAGATACCATCGTTATCAACGGTGTGGAACGTTTACATGGGGGTGAATACCGCGTTCTTCCTGATCGCATTGAGGCAGGCACCTATTTAACAGCCGCAGCGATCACGCGTGGGCAAGTTCGTGTAAACGGTATTAGTCCAAACATCCTTACGCAAGTTCTACTCAAACTCGAGGAGGCTGGTGCGTATATTACCCACAGTGATTATTGGATTGAGCTTGACATGAAGGGGAAGCGTCCCAAGGCCGTACATATTCATACAGCGCCTTATCCTGCTTTTCCCACAGACATGCAAGCTCAATTTGTCGCACTCAATGCCGTGGCAGAGGGAACAGGCTTAGTAACTGAAACCATTTTCGAAAATCGTTTCATGCACGTGCAAGAAATGCAGCGTATGGGTGCAAACATTAAAATTGAAGGCAATTTAGCGATCTGTACGGGCGTTGCAACATTGACTGGCGCACGGATTATGGCGACCGATCTCCGTGCTTCGGCAAGCTTAGTGTTAGCAGGTTTAGTTGCAGAAGGTACGACAGTGATCGAGCGTATTTATCACATTGATCGGGGTTATGAATGCATCGAAGAAAAATTAAATTTACTCGGCGCGTCCATCAAACGGCAATCCGATGTGAAACGTTGAGAGCGACGATATGAATTCTAATTTTATTCTCTATAATTCAAAAAGCCGAAAAAAAGAAGAGCTTAAAACCATTACTCCTGGTGAATTAAAGTTTTATGCTTGCGGCCCTACGGTTTATTCCTATGCACACATTGGAAATTTTCGTTCATTTTTAACGGCAGATTTGATTGTCCGTACCGCGCAAGCGATTGGACTTACGGTTAATTATGTTTCAAATATCACCGATGTGGGTCATTTAACACAAGATGATATGGCCGATGCGCAGGGCGAAGATAAAATGGCCCGCGCGTTGCGATCGGCAGAGCAACAATTTTCAAACATTTGGGATCTGGCTCGTTTTTATACCGATGCGCTTTTGTTAGATTGGAAAGCTTTAGGTCTTCGAGAACCGCGCGTGCGCCCAAGAGCCGCCGAACATGTCGCAGAACAATTAGAATTAATTGATCAATTGGTGAAGACTGGATATGCCTATGAAACGAAGCTTGGCGTTTATTTCGATGTGCACAAATTTCCAAACTATGGTGCATTATCAGGCAACAGTCTTGAAAAATTAAAAGAAAGCGTGCGCGATACCGTCAACGATGAAGGTAAAAAAAATCCACAAGATTTTGCGCTGTGGAAAAAAGATGAAAACCATTTAATGCGATGGTACAGCCCATATGGTTGGGGTTATCCAGGCTGGCATATTGAATGCAGTGCAATGGCGATGAAATATTTGGGGGAAAGTTTTGATCTACATTCAGGTGGAGAAGATAATAAATTTCCTCATCATGAATGTGAAATTGCTCAATCTGAAGCGGTCACTAAAAAAACATTTGCACATCATTGGGTTCACACGGCACATTTGTTGGTAGATGGCCAACGTATGTCAAAAAGTCTAGGCAATTTCTTAACAGTTGATGAAGTCCTCGCCCGCGGTGTTCATCCTCGTGCATTACGACATGCGTTGACCTGTGCCATTTACAGAGAAACCTTGAATTTTACAAAAGAATCTCTCGAAGCTAGTCAAAAAATTCATGAGCGGGCAATGAATACGTATGAAGTCCTTTGCAAACGTAAACTCAACCTCAAGGCACCTATTGCCAAAAATGCCTTTGATTGGGCACCTAAAGACTTGCAAGATTTATATCATTCAACGTTGAGTGCAATGTGCGATGATCTCAATACACCACAGGCTTATGCCCATTTTTTAGCAGGTATTAAATTCATTAATACACATAGCCTTACTTTTGGGCCAGACGAAGTAGAAGGTTGTTTAGCTTGGTTTGTAGCTTGTGATCAATTATTAGGTTTGCTCGGTTTGGATCAACAAGAGCAAAAAAAAGAAGTTCAAGAAGAATTGTCAGAAGATCAGGCTGATTTATTAAAGCGCCGCAATCGGGCTCGAGCTGATAAAGATTTTAAACTGGCTGATGAGCTTCGTGATGAATTGGGGACTTGTCAAGGTATTCTAATTAACGATACACCTCAAGGAACAGAATGGAAGTTTGCAAAAGATCCATTTAGTCCCTGGCGTTTATTTAGGGTCGTCATTCCCGCGGAGACGCAGTAGTATCCGGGAAAATTTTTAGGTGCATTCTAGCGTGAATAATTACAAAATTTTTCAACAGAACCTAAGGCAGCATCTTACCATTCGTAGCTCCTTTGCGAGGCAAGCTCTTGGTCGCTTAAATCAACAGATAAATCAATTATGTTCCGCGGAGAACCGTTAATAAAGTGTTGTATGTTTTGTCTAATAAATAAATTTTTTTGATTTTCCCTTTCAACACTTTGTAAGCAGTTTAATCTTTCGCAAATAAAAGACCTTAACTCTTGGAAAAAACTCGAAGAAATCTCTTTTTCTTTAAACTTATATAATTTTCCAAATTCCAGTATATTTTGTTCGAAATTAGGAACCCATTTATAAAGAAACATTTCTCTTACTGACGTAAATGTATTCGCCAAAAAAGATCCCATGCCTTCAAAAGTTTCTGGAGGTAATGTTTGATTACTAATAGCTGCAAATAAAGAACATATTGTTATTAAACTAGTGGAAAGATTCCGAATTTTTTTAAAAACTTCGATAGATTGAATGACCTCTTCAACAAATTTAGAAACTTCTTCCAAATCCTTTTTAGAAGAATCAAACTCTTCTATTCTTTTTATTAGTTCGTTTATAAATATGTAAATATTACCGTTTTTATCTGTTTTCTCCAATATATCCAGAACGCTTTTTTTCTCTTTGTATAAGCGCTCTAATGTGTCAGATCGAAGGCTATACTGTTCTACATCAATTTCATTCTTTAAAACGTTTAAGTCTTTGCTAATAAATTCATACAGTTTTTTCCAATAATTCAATTTATTGTTGTTTTTAACATGAATAGGATGGATGTTAAATAAACGTAGAAGATTTACTAAATGTTCAGCAAAATTAGGAACAGAATTATCTATTAATTTATTTTTTACTTCTTTAGTCGTTTTATTTAGAATATCTCGAATTTCTAAATAAGTCGGCTCAGCTGAACAATTAAAAGGTTCGTTTATTATGTTACAAAATAAAGAACATACTGACTTTAAACGATTCAAGGATTCATATTTATTCTTCATAATTTAGCCTTCTCTTAAAAGTATTAAAAAACTTAAAGTTCGATTCCACATAGCTTGCCACGGGCGCAACGCCATGGAATTTCTAAATTAATTTCTGGAAACGGAATAATTTTGCCTGGTTTCATCCCTCTTGTCAAAAAATAATACAAAGGTATAGCGAGTAAGTAAACTATCCAATGTATAAGCGTAGGGTCTGTTGACATCTACTCTCCTGGCTGCAAAAAAGGTAAAATCGGCACAAATTGACAATCCTTTTCGTTAAATAGGCTCGCAATGCCATCAAAACAACGTATCCCGCTCAATCGAATAAATGACATCTAAACCACTGCCCATCGCATTGGCATTACTTTGAATTTTCCAGTGTTGGGTAATCTGATAAGAAGCGTTCAATGTATTAATCGGTTCTATAAGACCAATGCTCAAATTCACATATAATTTAGCCGTTAAATATTTTCCAAGAATCAAAGAGGTGTTTTGAACAAGGCTTGGGCTCGATACATTTTTTGTCGTGTATTCCTGCTGTGAAGCAATTTCAAAATCACTTAATCCAAACGTTGATTTTAATTTATTCTGTATTTCAGAAACCGTTCCGCCTGCAAGATTCAAGGCCATCGCCGCTTGTGCCAGCGTTTGCCCTTCGGCAGCCGTTGTTGTTTGATCCACACCATGCCCGAGGATCAAATAAGAGAGGATTTGTGTTTGAGTCAATCCTGCAGGTGATGAAAACAAAGTGACTACCGGCGCTTGCGCACTCCCTGAAATAGTCACACCTACTAACGATTTTTCAGTACTGCTGACATTCGCCTGACTCAATCCACCGTAATTATTCAGGTATCGCACGGCTTCTACATTCAGACCTGGATTCGTGACAGGGCCACCTGCAAAGGTCAATCGGCCTTCGCGAATCACTAATTGTTGTCCGTAAGCACTGAATTTACCACTTTTAACGAGCAATTCCCCACTGCCTGTTGTTACCCCCACGGCACTATCTTTAATATCCAAATTTCCGGTGAGAAAAGCATCTAATCCTTTATACGCAAAATGAACTTTATCACCCAATTTTAAATTAATATCTGAGTCAATGGCCAGCGTACTTTTTTCTTTTGGTTTTTGATCCAAAAAAATGGTTTCCTTTGGCATTTCAACGGCCAAACTAAAATCTTTCGGCGTAACATTGGCTTCTGGAATCAGTACCGATCCTTTGAGCGTTAAATGATTATTCAGATAATTAAGAACTAAATGGGGAGAAGCAATCACCCTTGCGATATCGGTGTGACTCACTTCAACATTATTTCCCTCAATCGAGACCTGCGTTGGAAATCCAGGTTGCGAAAAATCACTACGGCCTTTAACGGTTACTGATCCAGTACCTGATGAGGTAGTAATCGTATAATTGGCATTTTTCTTTGTGGCATCTAGATTAAGCATGATTTGTTTAAATACAATCCCCAGTGGATCAACACGCAGATTACCATTGTTGATTTTAGCATTTAAATTAAAATCATTTGCCCTATAGGTAAGATTTGCTAATAAATTCCCTTTGAAATCAAGTTTATTTCTAATTGAAATATTCAATTCAGATTGGAGCTGCGGCTTATTCAGTGGACCTCGAATTGAGCCTTTGCTGTTAAGAAAGCCTTGAACAGAGTCTAAAAGCATGTTCAAGCGAGGAATATTCAAGGTCCAATTGAGATCCCACGTTTTGCCCGACCGCCCATTCATATCGAGGCGAGCGTTGCCCAGCGAAATAAAAGATGGATTAATTTTAATAAGCCCCTGATCAAGATTGAAATCAAGTGCCCCTTTCAGGGATTGTTTGGCCAGATTACCCTTGATATCCAATAATTTTACTGAAAGCTTCATATTATCTTTTTGAAGTATCCCTGTGCTCTTTGCAAGAAAATCCATATTCGAAGAGGGATCATAATCAGGCATTTTAAATCCCTGTGCACTTAATTGACCATCCCATTGTTGACTAATTGCACTTTGAAAAAAGTGACCACTAAAGTGCAAAGTTGCCATTTGAGCATTATAATTTTTTTCATGAATGGATAAGTGATCAATATCGCCTTGTTTGACGACAAGGTTGATTGGAAAGGTAGCTTGCGTAGATTTCCCCCCGGAGGTTAAGATGGAGTGTAATTTAAAATCAAGACCAGACACAGAAATTTTTTGGATAAGAAACGTATTTTTGAGCATTTGCCAAGGAGCCCAATCTACATTCAATTCATTCGCAAAAAAAGAAACATTTAAGTCTTGATAACTAAAATCCTTCACTGAAAATGACGATATATTATGTCCTTCGACCATGCTGAATTTAATGCGGCCTGCCGATAAAGCACTTGCTATGTCAAAACTAAATTTCAAGCCTGTTGTTGTTCCTAGTAAAAATAAAAGAGCAAGCGCGACCCAAAAAGGTGAAAATAAAATAATTCGAAATATTACGATGATCATAAACTCATCCCCATATTAAAGGAAATTTGTAATTTTTTATAAAGAGGACCAGACTCATTAATGGCATCTGCCAATGTTAATTCAAGTGGCCCAACAGGCGAAGCCCAGAGAACACCCACACCTGGACTGGATTTAAATCCGCAATTGATGCCTGCAGCTTGATCGGCCGATGTACAGTGAAAAATATGATCAGCCGCATTACCGATATCATAAAAGACCGTCGCATACCATTTATTATAAACTTCACGTTGATATTCAGCGCTGCCAACAGCCAAGGTTCGGCCAGGTCCTAGCCCTTCATATTGATATGCTCGAACACTTTGTGCACCGCCGGCAAAAAATTGAAGAGAAAGGGGTAAATTTTCGAGTTCATTAATCAGTGTGTAACCAACATCACCTCGGAATACAAAACGATTTTTTTCAGTCAAGCTATAAACATATTGCGTTTTTACTTCAGTTTGAAGAAACGTTGAGCTTGATCCAATTTCTTCAGCTGTGCCCAATGCAGTCACATTGATACTGCCGCCTTTTAAAGGAAACAGTAAATCATCATAATTATTCTTAGACCAAGTGATTTGTGGATAAAGCAAGTGACTGTCTAAATAAGGCCCATCATTTAAATTATAATGTTCATGTTGCGCATTTAATGAAAAATTTTGAGTCCAGCCATAAATTTTTGTTAAATAACCCACACTTACTTTTTGTAAAACCCCTTGGCTATTATTTGGAGGAGCCTCTTGCCCGACACTACCAGAAACATAGTATTGTTGTGTGAGTGGATTTTTGCCCGGAATAATATATTGCGCTGTCAAACTATTTTGAATTTTTGATCCAATGATCGTCGTTTTAAAATTTTGCCCCAATGAATTGAGCCAACGCAGATCCAATCCTAAGGTACCGCGTGGGCCAGTATCAGTTCCGTAGCCTAAGCCGAGTGAGTATTGGATTTTCTTTTTAAGCGTTAATTTAACTTCGAGAGGGATTTCCCGATTAGCCGTGGCGGCGCCAGACGTGATATTCACTTGTGCAAAATAACCGCTGCCGAGTAAATTCTGTTGTAATCTTAATAAATCATCGGAGCGATAAGGCGCACCTTGTTTAAAAGGTAGATAGCGCCTTAAGAATTTTGAGTTAAATGGTGAACTGCTGAACGATACATCACCAAAGTAATATTGTGGTCCTGTTTGAAGTTCGAGCGCTTCATCTGCTGTCAGCGCTTGACGATTAATTTTTACTTCCTGTATTGCAAATTTCGCATCCAAATAACCTTGGCTGACGGCTGTTTCCAGTAATTTCTTTTTTATTGTATTGTAGAGATTCGCGTTGAATGGATCACCCGATTTTAAGGGAGATGATTTGAGAATTGTTTGGAGTAAGGGGTCATTTTGCCCTTCACCTGATAAACTTAACACCACGTGAGCCAACTTGACTTGCTGTCCCGGTATGATGCGATAATGAGCAACCCATTGTTGCCCCTCCTGGGTGAGTGATGATTGGATGGTGGGTGAAAAAAAGCCAAAAGGTTGCAGAGCTAATTTAATTTCTTCAGGGGCTTCATGGTAGATCGTTTGGATCTCTTTTGGACTCAGTGGTGTTGAGGAGGGCCCGCTCAAGGTTTTTAATCGGATCTTGATGTTGGCAAGAGCAGGATCACTAACACCTTCCACATTGAAAGTGAAATTTGGTTTCGGTTGTGCCGCGGCGAGCGCTATAAGTGGCCACCCGACCCACACAAATAATAGGATGATAAATAATCGTTTGGCCACGGCTTTGCTATTTTGATCAATTATTTAGAGTCTGTAAAAGAGAGTATCGTATCAGAACTTTCTCTCCATCGCTGAAAAATCAGAATCTCAAAGCATTGACAGTTCCTTACCCTTCGCTTAGAATGGCCATCCCTTCCTAGTGTGCTCACACTGGGGCTATAGCTCAGCTGGGAGAGCGCTTGCATGGCATGCAAGAGGTCGGCGGTTCGATCCCGCCTAGCTCCACCAAAGAGCCAAGTTTTAGAGGGGCCGCTATGTGCGGTTGTTAAGTAACCTGTCCCCATCGTCTAGAGGCCTAGGACATTGCCCTTTCACGGCAGTAACAGGGGTTCGACTCCCCTTGGGGACGCCATAAAATAAAGGCTCTATATGGATTCCAGGGTCTTGCTAAATGAAGTGGATTTGTTGAGAATGTGGCCTAGTTATACCAGCTAAAGGTGGCTCGATATGGACATTCAGATTCAACATTTAATTGATGA
>JAKBBU010000039.1 GCA_021808365.1 Pseudomonadota bacterium | reverse complement strand
ATTGAAGAGCTGATTAACTTCTTAATGAACAATGCAAAGCGATCTCACCCCAAACGAGATCGCTGCCGAGGCCGCTTGCAGTCTGGCTTGACGCCTATTTTCTCTCCTCTTAAGAACTAGCCTATGAGGTGCTTCATGGGTTGCTAATATTTTATGGGCGTATTGTTCAAAAAATTGTTCACCTTCAGTTTATGGCACATTAATTGTTTCTGAAACAATCTTTGGGTTAATTTATAGTTTTATTTTTCAACATCGATTACCTTTTTTTAATGAAATTTGTGCTATGATTTTGTTGATTTCTGGGGTGGTGGTGACGATCAGATCGCAACGTTAAAAGGAGAAAGTGCAATGTTAGATCATGTTGGGTTAGAAGTCAGCGATATCAAAAAAAGTAAGGCATTCTATTTGAAAGCACTTAAACCACTAGGTTACGAGGTATTTTGGGAAGATGAAAAATTGGTAGGGCTGGGTGTGAAAGGAATACCCGATCTTTGGTTGAAAGAAGGAAAACGAGTTAAACCACCTATACACATTGCCTTTTGTGCGGAAAATCGAGCTTTAGTTGATAAGTTTTATAAATCCGCTCTTTCAGCAGGAGGCATAGATAATGGTGCTCCTGGGATACGTGAAGATTATCATTCCGATTATTACGGCGCATTTGTTTTGGATCCAGACGGCTACAATATTGAAGCGGTCTGCCAAAAGCCAGAGTAAAAAAGTAGACAAATCCGCAGTTGAACTGCGGATTTGACTAGAATTTTCTTAAGTGACCATTCTAACTCTTTGATTTTATAGTTTTACCAGTCATATTCGTAGGCTGCCTACGAATATGATTGGTAAAACCCCATCCTACCTGAGTTTGACAATTTCTTGAAACTCAACTAATCTAGACAAATCCCGAGTTGAACTGCGGATTTGTCTAAAATGTCCTTTTTAAAACGTGAAATTGAGAAAGAATTCAAGCACTTAATGGCGCATTACCCTGTCGTGACACTCATGGGGCCGCGCCAATCAGGCAAAACAACCCTGAGCCGCCATGCCTATCCTAAGAAGCCGTATTATAACCTTGAAGAACCAGATACACGCTTGCTTATTGAAGGGGATCCACGCAGCTTTTTTAACAGGCATCCTGATGGTGCTATTTTAGATGAGATCCAGCGTTCACCCGAGTTATTGTCTTATATTCAAAATATTGTTGATGAGAAAAAAGAAAATGGCTTATTTATTTTAACAGGAAGCCATCAGTTTTCTCTGCATCAAGCTATCACACAGTCATTGGCGGGCCGCACAGCGATTTTAGAATTATTACCGTTTACCTTACACGAAATCCAGGATCAAGTTCCAGCTTTTGAGCTGGATGATTATTTGTTAAATGGCTTTCTACCTGCCGTTTATGATCGAGATATCAATCCAACAGTCGCCTATCGCAACTATGTTAAAACATATGTTGAACGCGATGTTCGTCAATTGATTAACATCAAAGATCTCAATCTTTTTCAGCAATTTATTCGACTTACAGCAGGGCGAGTGGGCAGCATTTTTAATATTGATGGGTTATCAAATGATGTGGGTATTTCACATAACACGACGAAAAATTGGTTATCTTTATTAGAAGCTGCTTACATCCTGCGTCCTCTTCAACCTTATTTTGAAAATTTCGGGAAGCGATTGATTAAATCACCCAAATTTTACTTCAGTGATGTAGGTATGCTTTCTTATTTGTTGGATCTAGAAACAAAAAATCAAATCGCACATGATCGCTTGAGAGGGCATCTTTTCGAAAATTTAGTGATCATGGATCTCGTTAAAACAAAACTTAACCAAGGTAAAGAAGCGCATTTTTATTATTATCGTGATCATAATCAAAATGAAGTTGATTTGATCATTAAACAGGGTAATCATTTAATTCCTGTTGAAATTAAATCAAGCGCCACATTTAATCCTGCCTTACTCAAGAGTTTAAATTTTTATAAAAAATTAGTAGGCGATCGTGCGCCTATTGGATTTTTAATTTATGCGGGTACGCAGGAAATGCAGATTGGGGATGTTCATATCATAAATTTCCGGCGAGCGCGGGAAATTTTTGGGATGATTGAGGAGATTTAATGGAGTGATTTTCCAGGTAATGATTCTCGCAATGACGACGCCTCATTTTCATGTAAGATGAGTATACCTAATAACATTTTCCGATTTTCTAAAAATCAGGCATCATAATCAACTCATCAAAAAAAGGGAAATAATAAGGCCAATGATCATCATGCGCCACAATAGGAACAATATAGTTAATTAACTCGTTCCCTGTTTCTGAGTTTGTCATGAACACTAAACCTTTGCCTTGTTTTGGGAACATGATCATTAAACTGTGATAACCTTGATTATGACCTGCTTTCCAAAAGTATAAATTCTTCCCCTTACCTCCAACGACTACGCCTAATCCAAAATCAGTATTTTTATGTCGAGTCAGCATTTGTTGAGCTAGTTTTTTTGATAGACTATTTGATTTTCCGAGATAAGACTCAGAAAGACTTAATATAAATTTAGCCAAGTCATTGGGTGTGGACCATAAACCGGCTGCAGCTAATTCCGGGTAATTTTTCCAACCATCAATTGCAGGAATTGCGAGTTTTTCATAGCTTGCATTCAATGGATATTGAAAAATACTATCATTCATCTCAAGTGATTTAAGAATTTTTTGATTCATGTAGGTTTCAAAAGGTTGACCTGAAACTTCTTCAATCACCTCTTGTAAGACTTCAAAAGCACCACCTGAATAAAAATATTGGCTGCCAGGTGCATAAAAGAGTTTGATAGGTAAATTGTTTGCAGGCGCTTCACCCTTTAAAATTTGAAGTAAGTTTGGCATTTTTTGATCTTGCTTATAACCCGCGAAACCAGAAACGCTCAAACCTGAAGTCATGTCCATTAAGTTTCGAATATAAACAGGATGATTGTTGCCGAAAAGACTCTCATTTATTTTCCATTTTTTTAAATAAGAATTGGCAGGTTCATCTAATTTTATTTTATTATTCTCAACGAGTTTTAAAGCTCCATAAGCAGATAAGCTTTTGCTAATTGATGCGGCTTGAAAAAGAGAATGCGTGTTTACTTTAATAGCAGGATCAATGGAAATTGTTTGAATGCTTACTATTTTAAAATCGTCAATGATCGCATAACCCACAACAGGAACTTTATACGTTTTCATTGCGTCTAAAAGGTAAGGGTCAAGATTATCTGCGAATGCAAGATAGGGGAATAAAAAAACAATAAATAAAATAAATTTTCTCATAATTTTTTCCATCATTTATATATTTAAATATCGTCATTGCGAGTGATTGCGCTGAACGATTATGAAAGAGACACGAAAATTTCAGCGCAATCGCGCGGCAATCCAGGAAACCATTTCGAAAAAGTCTCTTCGTAAGAAAGCGCAGCACCCGGATTGCCGCGGAAATACGCTGTTCGGATTGATTTTTTCCAAACATTCTTCAGCGTATTTCCTCGCAATGACGACCACAACCTACTTTCCAATACAAAAACTCGAAAAAATCTCACCGAGTAATTCATCGACACCCCATTCGCCCGTGATTTCACATAAGTGTTGATGAGCACATTTAAGATCTTCGGCGAGAAGTTCAGGCGCTTTAGCACCTTCTTCAAGCGCATTTCTCAAACAAGCTTCTGTATGAGAGAGTTTAATTAAATGACGGCTGCGGGCGCCCCAGGCGCCTTCAACATTAGAGGTTGTGCCGATGGCTTCGACGATCGCTGTTTTTAATTCGTCGAGACCTGCGCCTGTTTTTGCGGATAAATGAACAAGACTGATCTTGTTTTCAGTTCTCTTTAGAGGAAGTTCATTCGTTAAATCAATTTTATTGCGAATAAAAATAATTGGTATTTTCTTGTTAAATTTAGGGATAATCTGATTAAATTCATTATACCATTTCTGACATTGTTCAATAATACTGAAGGCTGTACCAATGCGTGTTGTGGCATTGGTACAGCCTTCAGTATTATTGAACAATGTTAGAAATGGACGATCGATCATAAACAAAATAAGATCAGCACGTTCACATTCCAAATGTGCACGTCGAATACCTTCTTGTTCCACAGGGTCAATGCTGTCACGTAATCCTGCTGTATCACTCAAATGAATCGGAATACCATTAATGTTTAATTGCTCACGCAGAACATCGCGCGTGGTGCCTGGGATATCGGTGACGATTGCACTGTCTCTTCCGGAGAGACGATTCATCAAACTGGATTTTCCAGCATTAGGTGGACCAACGATTACTAAGTGAATACCTTCATGAAGTAAAACACCTTGTTGCGCATGCGTCTTGATGGTATTTAATCGTTCGAGAAGTTCTTTGATTTGTTCGAAGACATGACCTTGTGTTAAAAAATCAATGTCTTCATCGGGAAAATCAAGGGCTGCTTCAACATAGACCCGTAGACGAATTAAAGCTTGTTTTAAAGTATCAATTTCTCGTGAAAAATCACCTTGAAGAGATCTCATCGCAGCACGTGCAGCTTGTTCACTGCTACTGTCAATTAAATCGGCAATCGCTTCTGCTTGCACGAGATCAATTTTATCATTTAAAAAAGCACGTTCTGAAAATTCACCTGGGCGGGCCATGCGCGCACCGAGATTAATCACATGTTTTAATAAACGATCCATGACCACCGGTGAACCGTGACCTTGTAATTCCAAGACATCTTCGCCAGTAAATGAATGAGGAGCTTTAAAAAAGAGTGCGAGACCTTGATCTAAAATCTCATCCTCGCTTTTAAAAGAATGATATTGCGCGAATCGTACTTTTGGAACTTCGCCTAAAACAGTCATTGCAATCGCTTGCACCGCTGGACCGGAGATTCGGATCACGCCGATTCCTCCTCGACCAGGCGGTGTTGCAAGTGCCGCTATCGTTTCAGTCATTATTAACCCATAGTGGAATTAAGAGAAAGTTCAATTTTGAGCTCAGGTTGGACGAAAAATTGTCGAAAAGGGGCGCAGTGTATATGGAAATACATGAGCACTTTGAGGCAATTTTTCGTTCAAGATGAGCCAAAAGTGGACGTTCCTATAAAGAATCTGAGTGACATATCATTTCTTCTTTTTAGACTTATGACTATGAACAGGTACATTCTGGCTATATTTTCGCATGATATACCATTGCTGCAAAATCGACAGGACATTATTCACGATCCAGTACAAAACAAGCCCCGACGGAAAATGCAGGAAGAAGAATGTGAACATTACCGGCATCAACTTCGTGACCTTATTCATCGTCGGATCAGGTGAGGGTGGATTCAAAAAGGTTTGAAGGTACATCGTCAGACCCATGATGATGGGTAAAATATAATAGGGATCCATCACAGAGAGATCATGAATCCATAGAATAAAGGGTGCTTGTCGTAATTGTACGCTATCAATTAACACCCAATATAAAGCGATAAAGACGGGGATTTGAACCAACATGGGCAAACAACCACTGACAGGATTGACCTTTTCTTTACGGTACAACTCCATTGTGGCTTGGCTTATTTTTTGTTTATCATCACCATAACGTTCTTTTAATGCTTCCATTTTAGGCTGTAAAACACGCATTTTTGCCATGGAACGATAGCTTTTAGCAGAAAGTTGATAAAAGAGTGCTTTAACTACAACGGTGACGAGAATGATTGACCAGCCCCAGTTTCCAACAACTTTATAAATTTCATTCATTAGCCAAAATAAAGCCATTGAAATAAACCATAACCAGCCGTAATCAATGGTAAGGTCTAAATGAGGTGCAACGGTTTTTAATATGTCTGTATCTTCAGGGCCAGCATAGAAGGTTGCACTTGCTGCCACTTGTCCTTGTGGTGGAGCAGTTAGGTTAGGGCCTGTAAATCCAATCGTATATAAATCACCTTCAGCACGTGTATAAAATTGATGAGATTGGCCAGTAGAAGGGATCCATGCACTGAGAAAATAACGTTGCGTCATTGCGATCCAACCATCATTGGTGGTTTGATCAAGGCTCGTTTTTTTCAAATTATTAAATTTAAGTTTTTCATACGCTTTTTGAGAGGTCGAATAAGCTGCATAAAGACCTGAACTGATGACGAACATACTCTTAGGGGGTTCAACAGGAATACGGCTGATTTGTGCGGATAAATGCCCATTCCACGTTTGCTGACTGTGATTGTCAACAGCATAATTTACTCCAATCGTGTATTTACCGCGTGTGAATGCATAGGTTTTAGTGACGATTAATCCGTGTGGATCTTGATAAGTCAGAGCGACATCAATTTTATTTTGTCCATCGGCCAAGGTGTAATCGCGTTGCGCAACTTGGTATTGCACAGGGCCTTGTGCTGCTTTTCCACCGAGTGTGCCAATTAATCGGCTCGGTGCAATGTAACGGGTTGCAGGTTGATCATTGAGTAAGACATAGGGGACATTAGGATCTTTTGGGGTCAATGGAAATTTTGGGAGTGCAACTTTCATGATGTCGCCGCCCAAGGTATCGATGGTCACATCTAGAACATCGGTGCGCACATGAATGGTGCGATTGGCTGGCGAAGCTCCCACTTTTTGGAGGGCCATACTGGCATTAGATGGAAGAGGTGTGTTTTGTACTGCAGCAGGATTCCCAGAAGATTGTACTGAAGGTTGTGCTTGTTCTTGGTTGATTGGGACTTCCTTCGGTGTTGGAAAATCTTTTTGCCAATTATTCCAGAGCAAGAGTCCCACGAGGGCTAAAAGGATCACAAGAAAGATGCGGCGTTGTTCCATAGTTTCTCTTCTTACAATTTATGTTTTGGGACAGGATCATCGCCGCCGTTATGCCAGGGATGACAGCGAGCAATGCGTTTTAAACTAAGAATTATTCCTTTCAAAACACCATGTTCACTAATGGCTGTGATGGCATAGTTTGAGCAGGAAGGTTGAAATCGGCAACATGAAGGAAAAAAAGGGCTGATGGCACATTGATAGAGCCGGATTAAGGTTTGGAGGCCGAAACAGACAATCCAGCTAGGGACTGTTGACCATTCTACTTTGCGGGCCATAACACCTTGATTTTCGGCGCTCCGCTGCTCACATACCTCCATGTATGCTGTGCTGCGGTGCTCAAAAATCAAGGTTTTCTGTCTCCGCAAAGCGAATTGTAAACAGCCCCTAATTCTTGCCAAAATTTGTTTAAACATATTCTTAATTGCTCGGGCTCGACGGTTGCACTTCGTTCATTGGCCAAAATAACAATATCAAAGCCCGCAAGCTTGTCTTGGTTTAAGCGGAAATTCTCGCGAATCTGGCGCCGAAGTCGGTTACGATCAACAGCTCGCTTCATTCGCTTTTTAGCGAGCACAAACCCCAATCGAGGATGATCTAAGCCGTTTAAACGGGCAATGAGCCTGATTTCACGGCGCAGGGTGCAAACAGGTTCATCAAAAACTTGTTTAAAGTCGGCGCTCGTCAATAGTCTTAGTTGGCGAGTGTACTTATAATGCTTTATTCCCAAAGCAATTAAGCACTTAAGCGCTTGCGGCCCTTTGCCCGACGACGCGCCAAGACAAGACGACCATTCTTCGTCGCCATACGTGCTCTGAATCCATGCCGACGTTTACGTACTAACTTGCTGGGTTGAAATGTTCTTTTCATTGTACTTTCTCACAAAACAGGACCAAGGATCATATTGGATAGGCGAGGCCTTGTCAATGAGGAAGATCGATGCGCCGGCAAGATCAGATGAAGAGATCGCATCCGTTCATATTTTGAACAGTGAATTAAAAAGAAGTTAGCATTATTCAAAGCTTACCTTATAATGCGCTCCGTCACCCTATCGAGATTTTTCCATGGGATCAAAACGCCATTCACTTCGTTTAAAACAACTTGGCATCAATACTTATAAAGAATCCGTCGTTTATATGCATGCAGGTTGTCATATTTGTCATGCTGAAGGTTTTGAAGCACCTGCTCGTATTGAAGTAACCCTGAATGAACGTAAAATTTTAGCGACATTACATTCTATTGAAACTAATATATTACAGGCTGATGAAGCGGGGTTATCTACGTATGCTTGGGAGGTACTCAATGCGAAAGAGGGCGATAAAATTTATTTGGCGCATCCAAAACCACTGGATTCATTTAGCTATGTACTTTCCAAGATTTATGGCCATGATTTACAGAAAGAAGAACTGACTCAAATTATACAAGATATCGTCGCAGGATATTTATCTGATTTACAGATCGCTGTGTTTTTAACAGCCTGTGCAAGTGGCCATTTAAATAAATCTGAAACGCTTTACTTAACTAAGGCGATGATTTCAGCAGGCGATACTGTGCAATGGTCCTCTGAGATCATTGTAGATAAACATTGTGTTGGCGGATTACCCGGAAATCGCACAACGTTGATCGTTGTACCTATTGTTGCTGCTTTTGGTTTGACGATACCCAATACGTCATCGCGCGCGATTACTTCGCCGGCAGGCACCGCTGATACCATGGAAGTGTTAGCGCCTGTATCCCTTGATATTTCAGCGATGCGTCAGGTTGTTGAGCAAGAGAATGCTTGTCTCGTTTGGGGTGGGGCAGTCACACTGAGTCCAGCAGATGACATCTTGGTTAGAATTGAGCATGTGCTTGACTTAGATAGTGAAGGCCAATTGGTTGCTTCCATTTTATCTAAAAAAAGGGCAGCAGGCGTGACACATTTGCTGGTGGATATTCCCATTGGGCTCACAGCAAAAGTGAGAACGCAATCCATGGCAATGTTGCTGAAAAATTATCTTGAAAGTATTGGTAAAGAATTAGGAATGCATGTGCATACTATTTTCACGGATGGAACGCAACCTATTGGACGAGGGATCGGCCCTGCTTTGGAGGCCAGAGATATTATCGCGGTATTGCAAGGCGATTTAAATGCGCCACAAGATTTACGCGAGCGGTCTTTAATTTTGGCAGGCCAAATACTTGAATTTTCTCCCGATGTAAAATTGGGAACAGGCAAACAATTAGCGACGCAATTGCTCGATAGTGGGCGCGCTTGGCAAAAATTTCAAGCCATTAGCAAAGCACAGGGAGGCATGTTTAAATTACCCACTGCCGCATATACACATATTGTTACCGCCACGCGTTCTGGTAAGGTCGTTGCGATTGATAGTCGCAAATTAGCGCGTGTTGCGAAATTGGCTGGGGCGCCAGTATCGAAGGCGGCGGGCGTCGAATGGTTAGCGCCTTTGGGCACAATGATTACGAAAGATCAACCTTTGTTTGTCATTTATTCAGAGACGCATGGTGAATTAAAATATGCGAGAAGTTACCTCGAGCAAGAGCATGACATCATCAAACTGGAAGAAAAATAATGAAACCTCTTTTATTGGCATTATTTGACAGCGTACATCTAGCACCTGAAATTCAAGCGCAATGTGATGCTGAATTAGGTGATCTGGAATTACGTCTTTTTCCTGACGGTGAAACGTATGTAAGAATAAATTCAGAGGTCAAAAATCGTCGGATTATTTTAGTTGCAAGTTTGAATCAGCCCAATGAAAAATTAGTATCTTTATTATGGGTTGCTGAAACAGCAAGAGTATTAGGTGCAAAAGAAGTGGGTTTAATCGCGCCTTATTTAGCATATATGCGCCAGGACAAACAATTTAATCCTGGTGAAGGGATAACCTCAAAATATTTTGCGAGATTATTGTCACAATATTTTAATTGGCTGATCACCGTTGATCCGCATTTACACCGCTACTCCTCATTAGGCGAGATATATTCTATTCCAAGCGTGGTTTTGCATGCGTCTGCTGCAATAGCAGATTGGATCAAAAATCACATTAAAAATCCTCTTATTATTGGCCCTGATCAGGAAAGTAAACAATGGGTGGCTGAGATCTCACAAAAAGCAGCAGCGCCTTATATTGTGTTGGAAAAAATTAGAAAAGACGATCGTCATGTTGAAGTTGTTTTACCCGCAATTGAACAATATAAGGACTGCATGCCGGTATTGGTTGATGACATTATTTCGACAGCACGAACGATGATTGAAACCATTCAACATTTAAAAAATGCCCATATGAAATTGCCTATTTGTATTGGTATTCATGCTGTATTTTCAGGCAATGCTTATGATGCTTTGTTAAAAGCAGGCGCACAGAAAATATTAACCTGTAATACGATTGCGCATGTTTCTAATGCGATTGATTTGGCGCCTGTGATGGGGAAGGCTGTTTTAGGGTATTTGTTGGGGGAATAATTGAAAAGAAAGGGGGATCTTAGAATCAATCCCCTTGCACACAGCCCGTCCAAGCGTTAAACTGCTCGATTCCTTGCTGTCGCCTGGGTCACACTACGCAACCTGTCGGCACAAACGAAGAAGGGCCTTTTTAACGGGGCCCATAAAGCCAGCAAAACCATTAGTTTTGTAGAGCAATTTAAAAAAATAGCGGAGTTATTATGCCTAAACTTAAAAGTAAGCGCGGGGCTGCCAAGCGCTTCGTCCAAGCGGGGAGTGGCCGTTTTAAACGGCGAGCCGCCTTTCGTAACCACATTTTGACCAAGAAAAGTAGCAAGCGGAAACGCCAGCTGCGCGTAAACCCAGTGGTCAAAGACAGCGATGTACGTTCCATTGAACGTATGCTCGCCCTACGATAGGAGGAGACATCATGGCAAGAGTTAAACGCGGTGTGACCGCAAGAGCCCGTCACAAAAAAGTTTTAGACGAAGCAAAAGGTTATTACGGCGCGCGGAGCCGAACCTATCGTACCGCCAAGCAAGCGGTCATCAAGGCGGCACAATATGCCTATCGCGATCGTCGTCAAAAGAAACGTCAATTTCGTGCCCTGTGGATCGTTCGTATTAATGCAGGTGCTCGCGAATTCGGTCTGTCCTATAGCCGTTTGATTGATGGGTTGAGCAAGGCAGCGATCGAAGTCGATCGCAAGGTCTTGGCTGACTTGGCGATTTTTGACAAAGTTGCATTTGGCGCATTGGTTGAGAAAGCGAAGGCAGCCTTGGCTTAAACGTCCTACGACTTTAAGAGCCTGTTTAAAATCAACTAGCTTGTGACAGAATTCGTTGATTTTAAACAGGCTCTAAGGAAAGGAACATGCATCAAACTGTTGACGAGATCCTAAAGGTTGCGCAACAAGCCATTGTTGCGGCAACAACGCTCCGAGAATTGGATGAGATCCGTGTCGCTTACCTTGGTAAAAAAGGACAGCTCACGGAAATCCTCAAATCATTGGGGAAGCTTGCACCTGAAGAACGGCCCAAGGTCGGCGAAACGGTGAATGCAGCTAAGCAAGCCCTTGAAACCAGTCTTGAAGCGCGCAAGGGCGGGCTTCAAGCTGAAGTACTGAACCAACAACTTGCGGCTGAAAAAATCGATGTCACACTGCCTGGAAAAGGACAATCCGTCGGCGCACTTCATCCCATCACACAAGCCTGGCAACGTATGGTCAGCTTGCTGGGCCAAATGGGTTTTGTGGTGGCTGAAGGACCTGAAATTGAAGATGAACACTACAATTTCAATGCGCTCAATATTCCAGAACATCACCCAGCACGCGCTATGCACGATACCTTCTATTGCGAGCATGGTCAATTGCTGCGCACGCATACATCATCTGTCCAAATTCGCTTTATGGAACAACATAAACCGCCGATTCGCATCGTTGCACCGGGGCGGGTTTATCGTTATGAGTCCGATCACACCCACACGCCCATGTTTCATCAATTGGAAGGATTGTGGGTTGAGGAAGATGTGAGTTTTGCCGATTTAAAAGGTGTCTTGCATGAATTCCTTCGGCGTTATTTCGAACAAGATGATTTGAAAATTCGCTTTCGTCCCTCTTACTTCCCCTTCACAGAACCCTCGGCAGAAGTTGATATTGCTTGCATGCAATGTGCGGGCAGCGGTTGCCGAGTTTGCAAGAAAACAGGTTGGCTTGAAGTGCTGGGATGCGGGATGGTTCATCCTGAAGTACTCCGCGCTGCAAATATTGATTCAGAACGTTATTCCGGTTTTGCTTGGGGTATGGGTATCGACAGAATGGCGATGTTGCGCTATGGTGTGAATGATCTGCGTTTATTTTTTACCAATGATCTTCGTTTTTTGGCGCAGTTTTAAAAATTAAAAGAAGAAATCTTTTTTGAACTGGATCTCGGGTATTAAGCGGTTCTAAAGCGAGAGTACGCGCTAAGAACGACTAAATTTCGGGATGACGAAACCCCTGAGGATTCCCGTCTCTGGGGGAATGACGGTCCTGTGGTAACTTAGGGTGCTGCGGTTGCTGGTTGCGGCGTCTGCCCCACTGTCACCGTCACCAAGGTATTCAAATTAATTTGATCTTCAAAAGCCTTTTTCACTTGTTTCTGGGTGACTTTGGCAACCTTATCTTGAAACGTTGTCAAAAAATCTTTGGGTAAATGATAAAAACCAATCAACATCACCGCTTGAGCAATGTTTTCATTGCTGTCTAACCGAAGCGGAAAACCACCGATCAAGTTTTGTTTTGCTGCTTTTAATTCAGCGGCCGTTGGGCCATTTTTCACAAAGTCTGCGATTGTGCTTTGTGTATAAGCAATGGCTTGTGCGGCTTTTGCATTATTGGTTTGAAGTCCAACGAGGAAAGGTCCATTTGCAGCCAATGGAGTTAACTGGCTATAAACATTATAAGAAAGTCCATGTTCTTGGCGAACCGTTAAAAATAAACGAGACACTAAACTTCCAGCCCCCAAGGTGTAATTTCCCACATAGAGTGGAAAAAAATCAGGATCATGCCAATTGATTCCCACTTCACCAAGGCGAATATGGGTTTGTTCAGAAGGATAATGAATCACTTCAATGTCCATGGATTTATTATTCGGTGCCAGCGGAAGTGGTTGCGCTGCAGAACCCGAAGGTAGTGGTTTCATAATAGCTTCAGCAATACGTTTTGCATGTGATCGAGTGACATCACCGACGATCACCACAGTGGCATTTTTTGCAACATAATAATGTTGATAAAAATTCTGTACATCATCACGCGTGATTTTTGAGATGCTTGCTGAATTACCTAAAACTCGATGTGCATAAGGGTGCTCACCATAAATGCGTTGATAAAAAGCATCTTCCACGATAGCGCTAGGGGATTGAGAGCGCGCAGCAAGGGCGGATAACATTTGTTGTTGAATGCGTATGAAGGCATCTTTAGGGAAATTTGCGCCTGAAAGTACAGTTGTAAACGTGTTAATTGCGGTTTCTAATTGATCATCTTGTATTAAGCTTCGCAAACTAACAACACCCATGTCGCGATCAACATGATTACTGTATATCGCGCCACTTTGATCAAAGGCTTGTGCAATCGCATTCGCATCTAGATTATTGCTGCCTTCATCGAGTAAGGCATTGGTCATTTGTGCAAGACCAGGTGCATTGTCATCACGAGCAGATCCAGCTTGGAATGCGATTGAGAGATCAATAATAGGCAATTGCGGTGCGCGAACAAAATATACGGCAGCACCATTGGATGTTTTCCAGTGTTGAATATTTAAATCACCTTCTTTTGAGCAGGCGATGAGGAAAAAAGAGCTCAGCAGAACTAGAAAAATTTTACGATAATGCATGTTTTCCTCAATATATTTCTACGGAATAGATAACGGATTCAAAACCCCAACCGTCAAACGCTCAGGTTTAAGATAATACTGAGCGGCTGCACGAACTTGGTCAGCAGTGACCGCATTGATTTTTGCAACATATTCATCATCCACCGACCACGGTAATCCGACGGCAATTAATGAACCCAGACGTGTGGCCTGAGTTGATAAATCATCGCGATCATATAAATGCTGTGAAATCAAACTTGTTTTGACGCGGTTTAATTCATTATTACCGATGATATTTTTTTGCAAAGCGTTAAGTTCTTGTTCAATCGCTTTGCGAAGTTCTGCGACAGTATGATTAGGGCTTGGATTCACGGCGATCGTGAGCGTATCATCAAATAAGGTAGTCGGATCATAATTCACTTGAATACTGCTTGCGATGGCGGAACCGCGTACTAAATCATGTTGTAAACGTGAGCTCTCGCCGCCACCTAATACACCAGCGAGCACAATGAGCGCATAAGGGTCTGCACTGTTTTGATCATCTAATAATGTTGGTGTGGCATAAGCCATCACTAACAACGGTAATTTCGCAGGTGCGTTAACATTTAGATCTTGCTCACCCAAGAAGGGTGGTGGTGTTTGAGGCTTGAGTACGGGAACAGGATGGCCCTGAATCGATCCGAAATAATGTTTTGCTAATTTAAAGACATCTTTAGGTTTCACATTACCTACAACAACCAAGAAGGCATTGTTTGGCGTATACCAGGTTTGATAAAACGTACGCACATCTTGATCGGTCATCGTTTTCAAATCACTCATCCATCCGATGGGATCATGGTGGTAAGGATCAGGTAAATGTGCGGCTGCATTCACGCGCTCGAGTAAGACGGATTCAGGGTTATCATCCACGCGTAAACGCCGCTCTTCCATCACCACTTTAATTTCTTTTTGGAAATTTTCGGGCAGAAGATTTAAATCTTGCATCCGATCTGCTTCAAGTTTAAAACTGGTTGCAAGCCGATCAGAAGCAAGTTCTTCATAAAAAACGGTGAAATCACGTTGAGTGAAGGCATTGAGTTGGCCACCCTCATCGGCAACAATTTGCATGAATTGATTTTCAGGGTATTTTTTTGAGCCTTGAAACATCATGTGTTCCATCACATGAGCGATTCCTGACAAACCTGGAGTTTCATAGGCCGACCCGACTTTATACCAGACTTGAGAAACAACAACGGGCGCGCGCTTGTCAACTTTTACATAGACTTGCATGCCGTTTTTGAGCGTATATTCTGAAACGGGAGTGTCTGAGCTTGCAAATACCGCCGCGGGCAAGAGGGCGAGTGTGAGCGTTAGTACTAAGGGTTTGAGCGTGGGCGATAAAAAGTTAGACATGTGATTTTGTCCTGTTCACGGGATCTGGTAGACTTCGACAGAATACACGAAACACAATGCGGGATAAACCGGTGCTAAAGATTTTTAGAAGACAAAAAGAAAGTGATCCCATCACCAAAGTACCTGAATCGGTTCAGCCGATAGAAGAACCTGCAAAACCAGGGTTTTTGGGTCGTCTTAAAACAGGCCTATTGCGGACACGAAAGCAGCTATCCGACGGATTGGCTACACTCTTCTTGGGTAAAAAGATCATCGATGCTGAGGTTTTAGAAGAACTGGAAGTTCAACTCTTAAGTGCAGATCTGGGTGTTGATGCTACGGCACAGATCATTGGCGATTTGACCGATCGCCTTGCACGCCATCAATTAGGGGATCCGCAAGCGCTAAGACAAGCGCTTCAAGCCAATCTTCAGGCCATTTTGGAGCCTTGTGAAACAGTATTTGAAATCAATTCAATACATCGCCCCTTTGTGATTCTTATGGCAGGGATCAATGGTGCGGGTAAGACAACAACAATTGGCAAGTTAGCAAAACAATTTCAAAAGCAAGGGAGGAAAGTTCTTTTGGCGGCGGGTGATACGTTTCGTGCAGCTGCAGTCGAACAACTTCAAATTTGGGGGGAGCGCAATCAAATTCCAGTGATCACGCAGGGCTCTGGTGCTGACAGTGCTTCAGTGATTTATGATGCTTTCCAAGCTGCTAAGGCACGAAACGTGGATGTTTTAATTGCAGATACAGCGGGCCGGCTGCATACCCAGCATGGTTTGATGGAAGAACTCAAAAAAATCAAACGTGTTTTAAAGAAGATCGATGATACGGCACCCCATGAAGTATGGCTTGTTTTAGATGCGGGCACAGGGCAAAACGCGCTCGTCCAAGCGATGCAATTTCATGCTGCTATTCATGTGACGGGATTGATTCTTTCGAAACTCGACGGTACGGCCAAGGGCGGCATTATTTTTGCAATTGCACAAAAATTAAAATTACCTATTCGTTTTATCGGTATTGGTGAAGGCATTGACGATCTGCGTCCTTTTGCTGCGGATGAATTTGTGAGCGCTCTTTTTGCCAAGGAAGAAACTGATCAGGCGGGATAGTCAAGTTAAGAGAACGTTCAATTTTTCGTTCAAGATGAGCCAAAAGTGGACGTTCCTATAAAAGGGCACAAGAGTAACATGATTAGATTTATTAATGTGAGCAAGCGTTATCCTCACGGCCATGAGGCACTCAAACAAGTCAATTTTGAGCTCAAAGCGGGAGAAATGGCATTTTTAACAGGTCATTCAGGCGCTGGGAAAAGCACTTTGCTTAAATTATGTGCTTTAATCGAACGCCCTACACAGGGTCAAGTCTTTATTGATGGTAAAAATTTAAATCGAGTTTCGTATTCTGACATCCCTTACTTAAGACGTTCGATGGGGATTGTGTTTCAAAATCCTCGTTTACTTTTGGATCGAACCATTCTTGAAAATGTTGCACTTCCCTTATCAATCAGCGGTTATATGCCACCTGAAATTGGTCGGCGTGCTCGGGCAGCGCTTGATAAAGTGGGGCTGTTGAGCAAGGAGTGTTTATTTCCCGAAGAATTGTCCCAGGGAGAACAACAGCGTGTTGGTATTGCCAGGGCTGTTGTTAATAAGCCTAAATTATTGCTCGCCGACGAACCAACCGGTAATCTTGATCATGATTTATCTCGAGAAATTATGAGCTTGTTTTATGAATTCAAAAAAATTGGTGTCAGTGTTTTGATTGCCAGTCACGATCTCGCCTTGATTGCCTCTTTTCGCTGTCGGATGTTTTCGCTTAAGGAGGGGGTTTTGGTTTAAGTTTGTTTCTTTTTCACACGGTCATTCCGATTGGAAGCGCTTGCTCGAGGATGCTTCTATGCTAGTTGTCAACTTTTTTAAACCGCGTCTTCCTGCCAAGGCAACCCAGAACTCAAAATTGCATTGGCCCAGATCACGAGCTTTCTCATGCACGCCGTCAACGCCACTTTGAC